>CAZQFG010000007.1:0-38603 GCA_964592515.1 uncultured Chryseobacterium sp.
TGTTGCGCACATCACTGCCAGTCTCGAACTGGGCATTGGCCGTCTGGATGTCCACGGCATCCACCCCGAAGCGCGCGGCGAGCTCCCGGGCCATGGCGGGCGCCTGTACCAGGTCGTTGAGCTTTACGTTCACATCGGTGTAATAGCTCCCCGGTCGTGCCAGTAGTTTCTGCACGGTCTTGATGTTGGTGTAACACTGCACCTTGTCGTAATCGGCGATGCCGCTCTGGAAGATGCCCACCACGCGCAGGATGGAACGTTCGCCGGTGGCGGTGGTCACCTGCACGGCCTCCCCCACCGTGGCGGCCATCATGTCGGCGAGGCCCTTGCCCAGAATGATCACGTTGTTGCCGGAGGCCAGGTCGTGCGGATCGCCTTCGGTGAGGTAGTCCCCGAAGCGATAATAGCGGATCTCGTCGTTCACGTCGATGCCGTTCACCTGGGCGTTCAGGTCCACCGTGCCTGCATTGAAGAAGACCTGGGCCACGAGGCGCGGGGACACGGCCATCACGCGTGGATCGCGGTCAAGCACGTCCATGATGGCCTCGGCATTGCGCAGGCGCGGCAGGTCATCCTTGGGCTTCACCGAGCGGATGAAGTGGTGTGCGGCGTGCCGGTCCGCGCCCTGGTGGGCCTCCCACGCCACCTGCACAGGCTGCCGGGGCGAGGCCTGCAGCTCGTTGTAGAGGCGGATGTGCGGCGTTCGGTTCAGGATCATGCCGTCCAGCAGGTCGTTGAGTCCGTTCATGAAGCCGAGCAGGGTCACGAACATGGTGATGCTGAACATGACGCCCACTGCGGCCACGATGCTCTGGCGCAGCTTGGCGCGCAACAGCGTGACGGCGATGGAGAACAGCAGCTTCATCCGACCTCAGGGCTGCATGATCCGGGTGTTGGCATCGATGCCATCGAGGACCTCCACGCGCTCCAGATCGCGCACGCCGGTGGTCACGCTCACGCGTTCGCCGGAGCTGAGCACCACTTGATCGCCCGGGAGCAGGTAGGCTGCCGGGATGGTGAGCGCGTCCTCCTTGGTGCGCAGCAAGATGTTGGCCTCGGCGGTGAGGTTGGGATAGAGCCGTGGCGGGGGGTGGGTGAAACGGGCCTCCACCTTGAAGGTGCGCGAACGCTGGTCCATCAGCGGCACGATGCGCACCACTTCCGCCTCGAAGGCCGTGCCGGCATAACTGTCCAAGGTGACAAAGACCCGCTGACCGGGCTGCACCTGGCGGATGTCGAACTCGTCCACTTCCAATTCGAGATATAGGTCCGTGGCGCTGCCGATCACGGCCACGGGCTGCTGAGGCGTGGCCAGTTCACCGGCCTCGATCATGAGGTCATAGACCAGTCCGTCGATCAAGCTGCGCGGGGTGCGGTCGTCCTGGCCGGCCAGGCTGATGGCCGCGTTGCTGCGGGCCACATCGAGGTCGGTGCGGAGGCGTGAGCGCGTCTCCACCAAGGCTTTTTCCGCCCGCGCCAGAGCCGCCTGGCTGGTGGTGTAGGCCAATTCGCGCTGGTCCAGCTCGTTGCGGCTGCCCACCTGCTTGTCCCACAGGGCCTTCTGTCGTGCATAATTGAGACTGTCCAGTCGGAAGCGGTCCCGCGCCTGCACAACGGCCTCGCGCAGTTGCGTGAGCACGGGGCCGTCCTCGCGGACATTGGCCTCCAGCAGGTTCAACTGGGCTAAGGCAGCACGCGCGCTGGCGCTGCTCCCGCGGTCGTCGATCAGTAGTAGGGGCTGGCCGGCCTTCACAGTGTCCCCTTCATCCACGAAGAGCGCCTGCACCATGCCGGTCACCGTGGGGTGCACCTGGTACTGGCCACGGGCCTTCACCACCCCGCTGGCATACACGCTCTCAGTGATGGGCCCCACGGTGGGCGTGATGGACCCTTCGGGTTCACGGCATGCGGACAAGACCAGGAACAGGATCGCGACGGTAACGATGCGCATGCCGCAAAGTAACCGGTGGTCCGGCGAAGTGCAGCTGATGAATGTTGTTCAGTGGAAGAACTGCATCACTTTGCTCCACAGCTTTCGGGTAATGAGCAATGGTGGCGCTTGCAGCCCATTCAGCGCCCACGAGCGGCGCACCTCGCGGTTGGCCCGCAGGATGTGGCGAACGCTGCCGTTGCTCATGCCCCCAAGTCTGAACCGGACGAGCACCTCGCGCAGATGGATGGTGTGTACGTTATGCTTGTACAGGAAGCGTAGCAGGATCTCATAGTCCGCCCCAATACGTAGGTCGATGTTGAAATGGCCATGCCGGTCGTACACGCTTTTCCGGATGAATGTGCCCACGTGCGGCGGCATCCAGCCCTTGCGGAAGTTCTCGCGGTGGTAGGTGCCGCTTAGCCAAGTGCGGTGCACTTTGAAGATGTCATGCTCATCCACCATGATGATGTCGCCATAGACGGCATCGGCGTGGCTGCGTTGGAAAGCGGCCACCACGTGCGCTATGGTCTCCGGGGTCATTAGCAGATCGCCGGCGTTCACGAAGCCGATGACCTCACCGGTGGCACGCGCCAGGCCCTTGTTCATGGCGTCGTAGATCCCCTTGTCGGGCTCACTAACGAGGATGTCGATACCTTGTTTACTGGATGAAGCGCGATAACGTTCCAATACCTCCACCGTGCCATCGGTGCTGGCGCCATCGATCACGATCAGCTCGATGTCGGGGTGTGTTTGCGAGAGCACGCTATCAAGCGTCTCGGTAATGACCGGGGCGACATTGCGGCAAACGGTGATGAGGGAGACTTTCATTGGACCACCCTTTCCCGAACCGCCACCGCCGGATTCCCCTGGTAGATCGTGTATGCCTCCAGGTCTTTCGTGGCCACACTGCCCACGGCCAGCACGCTATGGCTCTTCAACGTAACACCCAGGGTGACGATGGCCCCCGCCCCAACCCAACTGCCATTCTCCAGCACAACCGGCTTCGTGTATGTGGGGTAATCGATCATTTTGTAGTCGTGGCTGCCTTGGATGATCATGGCGCCCTGGCTGATGACCACGTTGCTGCCTATGGTAAGTGTGTCCAGGTTATCGAGCCACGCGCGCTGGCCGATCCAGCTGTGATCACCGATGCGGAGCTTCCACGGGAACTTGATGTTGACGCCGGGATGGATCACCACGCCACTGCCCACCTTGGCCCCAAAGAGCCTGAGCAGCGCTGGTTTCGGCGAGCGGAACGGGAACAGCGGGTTCAGGAAGAACAGGGCATTGGTGAAGTACCACAGCGTACGCTTCATAAAGCCCGCACCTGGGTCGAAGTCCGCGGAGTTGTCAAAGCGGCTCAGGTCCACAGAGGCGCGTGTAGTGCTCATGCACGGAACAGTTGAAGGTTGAGCGCCACGGCGTTGGGGTCTTCCGCCTGCCGCCTTCCGTACTGGAACGCCCCTTCGGACCACTGGTCGAACTCGGTCTGGTCCATGTCGATGAGGCGTTGAATGGTGCGGGTGAAGATCGAAGGCTCATTCAAGGGCAGGTCCCAGCCCACATGTTGTTGCTCCAGATGGCGCCACGGTGTGCGGTCGCTGATCAGCAAGGGAAGTCCGGTACACATTGCTTCGAGCATGGTGTGGCCGAAGTTATCGCCCTCATTGGGCATGAAGAGCGCATGGTAGTTCCCGGCAAGCTTTGCGGGCACTGCTTCGGAAGGCAAAGGCCCGTGGTAGGTGAAGTGTACGTTGGGAGGCAGCTGCGCGATGGCCTGCTGGCACGTGGACCAGTACTCAGCATGGTGTACGGGACCGAACAGGTCGAAGGTGACCTCCCCGCGAAGTCCATGCAGGCTTTGGATGATGAGGTGGATGTTCTTCTCGGTGGCGATCCGCACCACGTTCACCAACCGAACGCTTCCCGGCTGTTTCGTGCGTGCTGGTCTCATTGTCGTTTCAAGCTTTCGCGGCAGGTTCGGCACGAGGTGGATGGAAGTGTCTTTACCGATCCACCGTTCAATGCTCAAGGTCTCATCGGCACTGGTTGATTGGAACTCGACCCCACGGTACAGACCCGCAACGCGACCCATGGCGAGGAAGGTGCGCTTTTTCAGTGCGCCTTGTCCCATGGGACCGGGCAGCAGCATTCCCCTGGCGGCAACGATGCGCCGTTGTTTGGTTCCGCGCAGCACGGCCAAAGGCATGATCGAATACCACCACGAGAACATGCCATTGATATACACGGCATCCCACTCGCGTTCTGCCAACAACGTCGCCCAGTTCGCGCGCAAACGTCCTTTCGCCGAGGCATACCAGACCCTTTCCCCACTGGGCAACTTTGTCCATGTGTCGGGAACAATGCCGGGGTATGGGGCTTCCGCCGTGTAGTCGGTGTCGCTGGTCACGAACCATAGGTCCACCCGGTCGCCAATGTGATCGACAAGGTTCATCATACTGCGCACTGGCCCGCCACCCTTGTACCCGGGCTTGTACCAGTCCACGAACACGATCACTTGCGGCTTGCTCATGGTCGCTCTAGTGCCAATTGGACCAATGTCGTCGCCCATTCCGATGGACCCCAGGCAGATCCCAGTTCGTTGCTGCATTTGCCCATCTCGCGCAATTGTCCGTCTGTCATGGTGATGATCGACCGCAGGGCGTTCATCAAGGCGGTCATGTCATCGGCTTTGAAGATCACCCCATTTCGTCCCGGCTCGAGAAAGCGCTCTGAGGCACGCACCTGATCGCTGAGCACCATGGGCAATGCGGCGCAAGCATGCTCCTGCACCACCACGCCCCATGGCTCATAGTTGCTGGCCAGAACGAACACGCCGCTCTGGTCCAGAATGGTTTCCATTTCCGAGGCTTGTTTGAAGCCCATGTGCTTTATCCGTGGGTGCGAACCTGAGACGGACGTGCTCACTTGCTCGAACAGTTCGCCTGTTCCCACGCACCAAAGCTCCCAGTCGCCCGCCCTGCCGTTCGTACAGAGCTCAGCAAACGCATCGCACAGCAACTGGTGGCACTTGGCGGGAATGTAGCGCGCAACACATAGGAAGCGGTGCGGCCAGGCATCGGTCCGCGAACGCAACAACCGTTCGCCAATGGGTAGGAAGAGCGAAGTATCGGCCGCATAGAAACCGGTGCGCACGCGATCCGGCGCAAAGCCCAAGCGCAAGGCATAGGTACGCTGTCGGTCGCCGGTGACCCATGCATGCGAGAACAGGCGACCAAATGAGAATCGCGCCACCAGAGCGGCCACCCATTGGCGCAGATCACCACGCCAGGCGGTATCGCTGCACATCACCACCCGTTGGCCTCGGCCCCGAAGATGGCGGCAAACGCGTAAATAGCCTTTGTCGATCCAGCCCGTGCACAGCGTGAGGTCGGGTTGAACGCGATCGGCAAGAGCGATCAGGTCGGCGGTGGAGAGTGTTCGGCGTTCGTGCAGGGTGATCCCTTCGGACACACTGATCTTGAAGGGGGCCTCGCTGTTCACCGGCCAGCGTACCACATCCACCTTCACCCCATGATCACGCACGGCGCGCTCCAGGCCGGCAAGCACGTAAGGTGCCAGTTCGGTGTAGAGCACGAGGATGCGCAAGGGGCTTTGGTCTGACATGCCGGGCAAAGATGCACGACCTCGCCGAACGAAGGCCATGACGGCCAGCGATCATGCGCACACCGCGCTGCGGATGATCAGCGGATGCGGATATCGAACAGGTCGCGCGTGCGACGTCCGTTGGTGAACCGTTGCCTGTAGTGGCGCACCCAATAGGCGATCAATGGCGACCCGATGATGGTGGGCCAAAGCCATTGGAGCCAAACCGGCTTGATCATGTCCAGGTTAACGGCACTGAAGGCGGATACCGTGGCGATGTAGCCACCGAGGAAACCTGTCATGTGGGCGTAAAGCCATTCACGTTTGTCGTGCGTACGCTTGTAGAACCGTTGCAGGTCGCGCCAAACGAAGATGAGACCAATGGCGCCGAAGACCAGGAATATGATGCTGCCGGTGTCGCGGTGTCCCATCAGCAAATGGGCCAGGCCCCACAGGAAAAGCCCCCCGTTCACCACTCCTGCCGTACCATGGATCAGCATATCGGTACGCGTTGGACGCAGCCCCTGATGGAGCTTTTTCAAGTGCAAGGCCCGGTATCCGGATGCGATCATGTGGAAACTGAAGACCGCGACCATGGCCATCAAGAAGTTTGGGCGCATGATGCCGGCGATAATGGCCGTTGAAGCCACAACGGCCATGGCGTAGAAGAAGACCTTGCCCCACAGGCGATGCGCATTGCCGCCCTTGGCCACGAGCATGGCCAACGGCGCCACCACCAAGGCCAATGCCCCGCTCACCATGTGCGTGGTGAGGATAATGCGCAGGAATATGGGGTCCTGGTTCATGGGCGCTCCGATCGGTACAGGTCGGAAATTAGGACATACGGCCCTTCAGGCAAATTGAAATAGCGTTGATCGAGCGTGTTCGCAGGGCAATCGTCGTTCATGGCCGGGAATTTCAACCCTTGCGGAAGTGCTTCCATTCCCTCATCGGGTACTGTGACCACGGTGAGACACTCCTTCGGACCGTCCAACGCACTGATCAGTAAGGTCTCGTAAGGGAGCGCCCAGTGGATATAAAGACCGGCACGGTCAAGTTCATCCACGTTCACAGCTGCTTTGCGCACTTGTTGTGCACGTACCCGTTCAACCACCTGCTCGAGCAACACAAGGCGCTCTGTGGCTGGTCTGGATGCAAAGGAGATACCCCTGAACTGAAGAAATACCACCACCAAGAGCCCTGCAAGCATGAGGGTCCGTGGTCTCTTTGACCATTCCGCCAATTGATGCAACAAAGGCAGGGCGACCAAGGTGGCCAGAGGCAGGAAGTTCTTTTCCATCATCATAGCCGTTTCCCCGCTGTGGTACGTGACCACGTTCAGCAACACATACCCCACCACGCCGCACAGGACGAGCAGCAGTGTAGTGAACCGCGCAGCCCTTATCAGTGCAAAGCAAAGCACCAACAGCAGCGCCCAAAATGGGATGTAATGTGTGGTGTATGCCCAGGAATGCCCGATCAAGAAACCCAAGGCAGGTTGCTCCACGCCTTGGAACAATGTAGGTGCGCCTTGGGCCGTGGCCTGGTAGAGTCCAGCCTCGTAGCCCGACGGCGGGAAAAGCAAGCGGCCGAAAAGACCCCAGGCCACCGTGGCGATGAGCAGAACGATCTGGGCTCTCCGGTCCGCTGGACGATGGAGGAAGAAATAGGCCAGAACGAAGAGCGCTATCAGCACGCCGACCGGATGCACGGTGACCACGAGGAAAAGTGCGAAGAACAAGGCCGGTAGCCGCCACCAGGACTTCTCTGCGGTATCGGTAACATCGAGCAAAGCCGCCAATAGAAAGGGGTAGCAGAGCAGGTAGTTGGCCTCCAGGACGATCCCATAGAACGTGAGCCGCGTACATAGCACTGCAGCCAGTGCCGAGCCCGCAGCGATCCAAGGCCGCTTGAACGCGTGCGCTATCACTAGATAGATCAGGTATGGCACGAGCACATGGCCCAACGATGCCACCTGCAACAGACGCTCAAGCGATAGCCCCATAGGCTTCATGGCCTTCACCAGCAATTGTGGAAAGACCGCCGCGAACCGGTAGGCCTCCACCTCCACCCCTCCCAACTGCACCCATTTGAAGATCTGGTAGGCCGAATCGACGTGTACCACGCGTGCCTTCCAATGCAGCAGCGAAAGGACAGCAAGTCCGAGAAAGAGGATGTGGCCGGTGAGGATGAGAATGCCTTGGCCTTTGACAGACTTCACGCCGATCATGGTCGCTCAACGATCAAGCGAGTGGCGCCAGAGGACCCGATCGTAAGTAGATAGATGCCGCTGGGAACATCGATCTCTACCTCTTGCTGGCCGGGCCGCACGGTGAATTCCCGGACCATTCGACCAGACACGTCATGAACACGCATCAGACGCTCAGTGCCAATGGCTTCGAACCGTACCAAACCAGTTGTGGGATTTGGGAACAGGAATGTTCCACTAGAGTCTTGCTGGTCGATGCTCAGGGCGTCGAAACTCGAGGTCACGTTCTCAGTCTCGGTAGTGCCGTCCGGTCCGGCGCGTACAACAAAAACATCGCTACCGCCAGCGCCATACGATCTGCTTAAGCCTGCACTCAGGAATCCATCAGGTAGTACCACTAGTGAAGAACCTTCATCATCGCTCCCGCCACCGTAAGTGCGGCCAAAGACGAAATCGCCATCTGGTGCGCTCCGCATCAGGAACATGTCACGACCACCGCCACCCGAGGTTTTCGTGTAGCCGATGGAAATGAAGCCGCCATCATCAAGCAGTTCGTGTTCGCGCGCTTCCTGATCGTTGATCTGGCCCCAGTTCCAGTCCCAGACCATATTCCCTTGTTCATCTGTTCGAACATGATAGGCCTCGGTCCACTGCGAGTAACTGGTGGTGCTACCAATGAAGGAGTAACCACCATCCGCACACTGAAGCACGTCCTGGCCGAGATCATCTCCTTCCCCCCCGTATTGCATGCTCCACTGCACATTGCCTTCTCCATCAGTCTTGCAGAGAAAGGCGTTCAGGTCGCCGGCATTGCTGGGGACCGAACCACTTACGATGGCTCCACCGTCGGAGGTCAGCGCCAAGGCGAGCGCCTTGCTTCCGGGTCCGACCTCAAGGAATTGCGTCCACAAAGTGTCGCCGGTCGCGTTATAGCGTATCAGCCAAGCCACACCCGCAGGATGTGCGAAACTGAACGTTTCACCTGCCACTAATATCCCGCCGTCCGGCATGATCCTCAAGTCGTGAAAGAAGTCCCAATCGACTCCTCCCAATTCACGTTGAAGAAGGACATCCCCTTCTGGTCCGACCTTGATCAACTGACCATCATAACCTCCGGCGCCCGAGCTGTTCGTGTAGCCTGCCAACCAGACCGCTCCTTCATCGCCAACACGCATCTCTCCCAGTCTCTCCACCCCCGGGCCTCCGATGGTGCGAGACCATTGCATGACGCCAAGCTCATTGATCAACACGAGGTAGATATCTGAGGAACCGGACCCAAAACTGCCTGAGGTCCCCGCGAGCAAGAACTTGTTGTCATCAATGCGCCTGACCGACTGTGCCTGCTCGTCGTCCAAAGCCCCGTAAGTGCGCCTCCAGGTTGGTTGACCGCACAGCATCAGTGCTACCGTGCAGGCTATCGACCCCAGGATCCAGCGCTTGTGAACCGTGCTCATTATCTGGTGTTAAAGTAGGTCACTAGAGAGATCTGCCCTGGTCCAAGGGGCTAATTTCGCCATCCATGTCCCCCACCGCCCTTCGCAACTTTGGTATTTTCCTGGTCCTGTTGGTGCTTATTGACCTCTATGCCTACAAAGGTCTGAACACGGCACTTGCTAACCATTCATTGACCATCCGGCGGATCATCCGTTTCCTGTATTGGATCGTATCCATAGGTATTCTTGGGTTACTGGTCTGGTCCATGATCAGCATGCAGGATGCGAAAGTGCGTCGTGACCACAGTTTCATGTTCTCGTTGGTTGCGCTCTTTCTCCTGTTCTTCCTTCCGAAACTGGTCATGGTGATCTTCCATGGCCTCGATGACCTTTTACATGTAGGACGTTTGGCGTGGTCCAAACTGCTGCCCGGCACCATGAACACGGCTGGTGAAGGCATCGACCGGATGCGTTTCCTAAGTCAACTGGGCTTGATCGTGGCCGCGATCCCGTTCACCGGTGTACTATATGGTGTTACAAAGGGAAGGCGCAATTTCAATATGGCCCGTGTTCCTGTGCGCAGTTCCAAGCTCCCTGCCGCCTTCAATGGGTTGCGCGTTGTTCAAATAAGCGACATGCACTTGGGGAGCTACGGAGGCGACCTGAGCATTGTGCGGCACGGTGTGGAGTTGATCAATGCCGAGAAGCCTGACCTGATTGTGTTCACAGGGGACCTGGTGAACGACTATGCGGAGGAAGCGGAGCCATTCGTGGAGGTTTTGCGTGGTCTGGAGGCACGTTTGGGCAAGTATTCCATCTTGGGCAACCACGATTACAGTGACTACCCCAAATGGGAAAGCCCAGTGGCCAAGGCAGCCAACCTCGAACGCCTGAAGGCCATACATGCCGAAATGGGATTCCGGCTCCTGTTGGATGAGCATGACCAACTGGAGATCGGAGGTGAGCGGATCGGGCTGCTCGGTGTGCAGAACTGGGGGCACCGGTTCCAGCAATACGGGGACCTGGCCAAGACCATTGCAGGTTCAGAGGACCTGCCGTATCGGATCCTATTGAGCCACGATCCCACCCATTGGACCCATCAGGTGCAAGGCACAGGTATCGACCTGATGCTGAGCGGCCACACGCACGGTGCTCAGCTGGGTGTGAAACTGGGCAATACAACCTACAGTCCGGCCCAATGGGTCTATGAGCATTGGGCCGGGCTCTATGCCGAGGGGGATCAACAGCTCTACGTTAACCGGGGCTTTGGCTTCATCGGCTTCCCTGGGCGTGTGGGCATGCCACCGGAGATCACCGTGCTGGAATTACAGCAGGTCTGATCACTGAAGAAAGCCTTTCACGCCGGGAACACTCCCGAAGCCTCTGCCACGCATCTGTCCAGTTGTGCCAGGTCCAGGCCGGTGCTCACGCCACGTTCCTCCAAGGAACGCACGAACAGTTCTGTTTGCAGGTTGCCCACCAAGTCATCTTCGGCCATGGGGCAGCCGCCGTAGCCTTTGATGGCCCCATCGAACCGGCGACAACCACCATCCCACGCGGCCTGGGTCTTCTCCTTCCAGTTGTCCGGCGAGCAGTGCAGGTGTGCGCCGAACTCCACACTGGGTAAGGCGGGGATCAACGCGCTGAACATTGACGTAATGTCCGCAGGTCGGGCAACGCCAACCGTGTCGCTAAGGGCGATGATGCGCACGCCCAACTCCCTCACCAAGCGCTCGGTCCAGTGCAGCGCCACTTGCTCGTTCCATGGATCGCCGTAGGGGTTTCCGAACGCCATGCTGATGTAGACCACCAGTTCCTTGCCATTGGCACGGGCGAGTTCCGCGATACGTGCGGTGCGCTCCCAACTGCCTTCGATGCTTGTGTTGGTGTTGCGTTGCTGGAAGGTCTCGCTGATACTGAACGGATAGCCCAAGTAGGTTACGCTCTCTTGCTTCACGGCTTCTTCGGCACCGCGTTCGTTGGCCACGATGACCAACAGCTTGCTCTTCGAATTCCTGCTGTCGATACGGGCAAGTACCTCGGCCGTATCGGCCAATTGCGGAATGGCCTTGGGGCTTACGAAGCTGCCGATGTCGATCGTGTCGAAGCCGACCTTTAGCAATTCGTTAAGGTACTTCACCTTCAGGTCGGTAGGAATGAAGGTGGTGATGCCCTGCATGGCATCCCTGGGGCATTCGATGAGCTTCAGCCCTTCCATAGTGCATAAGCTTCATTAATACGCCGAATAAGCGCAGGCCCTTCATAGATGAGGCCGGTGTATACCTGAACGAGGTCAGCACCTGCTTTCAGCTTTTCCATGGCCGCCTCTGCCGAATCGATGCCGCCTACTCCGATGATCACGATCGGTCTCGGCAGTCGTTCCCGCAGATAGCTCACCACTTCCGTACTGCGCTTGCGGACCGGCGCGCCGCTCACCCCTCCGGCCCCGATGGCTTCCACTTCGTTCTTGGGAGTGGTCAGTGTCTCGCGCGATATGGTGGTGTTGGTGGCGATCACACCGGCAATACCACTTTCCTTCACTACGGATACCACGTCATCCAGTTGGTCGTTCGTGAGGTCCGGTGCGATCTTCAGAAGGATGGGCTTGCGGGTCCCCTCCTTGCTTGTGCGCTTGGTGTTCAGCGCACTCAATTGCGATAGGATCGCCAACAATGGTCCCTTGTCCTGCAAGGCCCTTAGCCCGGGTGTGTTGGGGCTGCTCACGTTCACCACGAAGTAGTTCACCACCGGGTACAGCGCCTCGAAACAGGTGATGTAGTCGTCCAGGGCCTGCTCGTTCGGGGTCACTTTGTTCTTTCCGATGTTGCCGCCCACGATGACGCCCGGCTTCCGCTGGCGCAAACGTTCAACAGCGGCTTGCACACCGCCATTGTTGAAGCCCATGCGGTTGATGAGCGCATGGTCAGAAGGCAAACGGAAGAGGCGTGGCTGCTCGTTACCGGGTTGTGAGATCGGGGTCAACGTACCGATCTCAATGAAGCCGAAGCCGAGCGCGCTCAACGCGTCCACATGCTTGGCGTCCTTGTCCATACCGGCGGCAAGTCCCACGGGCGATGGGAAGTCGAGGCCCATTACCGTGATGGCGGCTTTTTTCGGTGGTTCGCTACCGCCTACGAGCGCCAACGCGCCGGGGACCTTGGCCGCCCATTCAAGCAAATTGAAGGTGAGGTGGTGCGCCCGTTCAGGTGGGAGCCTGAAGAGCAACGGTCGAAGCAACTTGTACATCGGCGTCAAAGGTAGCCGCGCCTATTCGAGCGTTAAGCGCATGCCCATGAATCCGCGAACGCCCTGAAGGGGAGCATATATGTAGCTCGCGTCGAAGCTGTGCCCATAGGGATTGTCCACAGGGTCGTTCGCTGCACGGTCGAAGGGGTCGAATGGCCGAAGCAAGGGGTCTTTGGGCACGAAGTCGAGCAGGTTGCGAACACCGCCGTACACCTCGAAGCGATCGCTGACCCGATGGCGGGCCTGCACGTTCACCAAGGCGTACCATGGCGAGTATTCCGGTCGCGGATCGTTCGGCACCACAGGTAGTAGCATGGGGCCGTACCATTGACCAGTGAGGTCCAAGGTGAACCTGTGCGGAAGATCCTTGCTGAGGGTGAAGGTCCCCTGCCATTCCGGTGCGAACAACTGTTCCTGTTGAATGCCGATCTCCACGGTGTAGACGTTCATCCATGTAACACCGGCCAAGGCCTTGAAGCCTTTGCCCCAGCGGGTCTCCATTTGAAGCGCTGCCCCTTGCGCAACGCCATATCCATCGAGATTGGTGTAGATGATCAGGTCGGGGTCCGTTGCGTAGTCCGGAATGATCCGGTTGCTGAACCAGGTGTGGAAGAGCGAAGCGTCTAGACCAATGAACTGTTTTTCGCCCGGCCACTTGCGGACCAAATTCAATGTTCCGTTCCACGACCGTTCAGGTCGAAGTTCCTCGGTGACAACAACGGTGCGTGAGCCGGTAAGTGCCGCGTGTTCCTCGGTGAAGAGGTTGACCACCCTGAACCCGCTACCGAAGTTGGCCCTCAGGGTCCATCGGCCACTCGGCGCCCATTTGTAGGCGAGGCGTGGTGAATGCACCAGCCCATGGTCACGATCGTGGTCCAGTCGATAGCCCAACAACAGTTCATGCGCTTCGGTCAACATCCAATCCTCCTGAAGGAATAGGCCCGGCAGGGGTCTGACGTCCGGGGCGTTCGTGGTGGCCTCGGGTCCGTTACGCACTTCGGTGGCAGGCGTGTTGTCGTCGTAGACGCTGTACCTATATGCCAGTCCGGCAAGGAAACGGGAGCGCGGCCCGAGCTTTCGGTCCCAATACACTTGGCCGAAGTACACGGCCTGGTCCGCGTTGTAAGGCGTTACGCCATAGAACGAGCGCTGGTGATGGCCAATGGCGCTGAACTGGACCATGGCGATACCCGGCAAGTTCAATTGGTATTGCCCGATCGCCTCCCAGCGGTTCGTACTGATGCTCTCTCCATAAATGCTGTCGCCGCCTGCGAACTCCGGCGTCCAGTTCATCTGCCCCCCCCATCGGTCCTCGGTCAAGTAACGCGTGGCGAGGCTGGCGGCCTTTCTCTCAGGTCTTCGTAAGGCGATCTTGTTGAACACCGAAATACGTTGCTGCAGGGTGAGGTCCGTGAATCCATCACCGTTGTCATCGCGCGGATCCCCGTATGAGAACACGTTCACTCCGATCAGGTCGCTGAACCGGTCGTTGCCCAGCTTGATGCCCAGGTCGGCGTTGTATTCGCTCCAGGTGGTGACGGAAAGGTCCAGCGCAAGACGGGGCGCTAGGACAGGGTCCTTGGTAATGACGTTGATGATGCCCCCCATGGCCTCACTTCCATACAGTGCGCTGCCGGGGCCTTTCACGATCTCCACGCGTTCGATCAGACTGGTCGGTATCCCGCTCAGTCCGTACACCGTGCCCAATGAACTCACGATGGGCATTCCGTCGATCAGCACCATGGTGTAGGGCCCTTCCATGCCATTGATGTGGATGTCGCCTGTGTTGCACACACTGCAGTTGATCTGAGGGCGCACGCCGTTCACCATGCCGATGGATCCGATCAGGTTGGGCTCGGGGTTGTGCCGGAAGAGCAACGGGGTGATCACTTCCACGGGTACCGGGCTCGCATCGCGACTTATTGCGCTGAGCGTTCCGCTCACGACCACTTCGCCCAGTTCGGAGGCGTTCCGGGTCAGCGTGATGGTGCCCAGATCGATGGTCCTACCAGGTTCTGAGGAGATGGTCCGTTCCATCGTACCGTACCCAAGGAATGAGAACCGGATCACCTGACGGCCTGCTTGCGCGATGTCTAATTTGAACCTTCCCTGTGCGTCGGTAGAGGTCCCGGTGGTTGTACCTGCCAGTGCCACATTGACACCCGGCAAGGCGGAATCCGCGTCGATGACCACACCTTGTACACGACAAGGCTGAGCCACGATCACCGGCAGGGTAACGCTACACAATAGGCTGATGATGAGCGTTCTCCACATATCGATCACGTCATGCGGCAAAGCTACACTCATATTTAGGCTAGACTAAAATAAATCTTACATTTGTCTCATAGTCCTGTTGTGCAATGATATACACTCGCTCCGAGGAGAATTGTCTCAAGGCCATCTTCACCATCACCGAACAAGGGGAACACGGTGGAAGCACCACTGCCATAGCGGCACAATTGCGCACCAAGGCATCATCGGTCACCGAGATGGTAAAGCGACTTAGTGAAAAGGGATTGGTGGATCACAAACCCTACCACGGGGTGCTCCTCACCGAGCCCGGTAACCGGATCGCCACCCGGGTCATTCGTAGGCATCGGCTTTGGGAGACCTTCCTTGTGAACCACTTGAACTTTCGTTGGGACGAGGTGCATGACCTGGCCGAGCAGTTGGAACACATCGACTCCGACGAGCTCCACGACCGGTTGGACAAGTTCATGGACCACCCCAAGTTCGACCCACATGGCGATCCGATACCGGACAAGGACGGTCGCATGATCGATATGGCCGGAGCTCTGCCCCTCGCCGAAGTGCCCAAGGACACCCTGGTCCATATCGTCGGGGTGAAGGACTCCTCGCCCGCCTTCCTCAAATTGCTCGATGGCCTGGGATTGAAACTTGGGACCCAGCTTACGGTGAACCGCAGGTTCGAGTATGACAACTCGGTGGAGGTGAGCAGCCGCTTCCGCAACGGTCTGCTGTTGAACGAACAAGTGAGCCGGAACCTTACCGTAAAGCCGCTCTGAACATGGAGACCATCTTGGGATTCTTCGAACGGATCGACCCTGTGACCGGGGCGTTCATCGCGACCACTTTCACCTGGTTGGTCACGGCAGCAGGCTCTGCGTTGGTGTTCGTTGTAGGCCATGCTTCACGGAAGTGGTTGGACGGCATGCTGGGCTTTACGGGCGGTGTGATGGTGGCTGCCAGCTTCTGGAGCCTGTTGGCACCCAGCATCGAAATGAGCGAGCGTATGGGTAACATCCCCTGGCTGGCACCGGCACTGGGGTTCGCGGCAGGTGCGCTGTTCCTGTTCGGCCTGGACAAGGCCCTGCCCCACTTGCATATAAATTTCGATCCCGCACGAACTGAAGGACCGGCAACGCAGTGGCACAAGACGACCTTGCTTGTATTGGCCATCACCCTTCATAACATCCCTGAAGGCCTAGCGGTGGGTGTTCTGTTCGGTGGCGTGGCTGCCGGCATGCCCGAAGCGAGCATTGGTGGTGCCGTGGCGCTGGCCATTGGGATCGGCCTTCAGAACTTCCCCGAAGGTTTTGCTGTGAGCATGCCGCTACGTCGCCAAGGACTGAGCAGGTTCCGCAGCTTTTGGTATGGCCAGCTAAGCGCCATTGTGGAGCCGGTGGCCGGTGTGGTGGGTGCGGTGGCCGTAATGCACATGCAACCACTGCTGCCCTATGCGCTGGCCTTCGCCGCTGGTGCCATGATCTACGTGGTGGTGGAGGAAGTGATACCCGAAACGCAGCTCGACAAGTACACCGACATTGCCACGTTGGGCTTCATCGGGGGCTTCATCGTCATGATGGTGCTCGATGTTGCTTTGGGTTGAATGCAACATGTTGCCTCCTCAGGTGATGCATCGCCCGTAGCTTCGCGCCTTGCCCGCTTTGAACGGGCGCAGTCCTGTAGCCCATGGCCACCAGCCCGATCGAGGTCAAGAACCGAAAAGCCGAGTACGAGTACCATTTGCTGGACTCCTACACGTGCGGCATGGTGCTGATGGGTTCCGAGATCAAGAGCATCCGTGCTGGCGGTGCCAGCATCAGCGAAGCGTTCTGTGCGTTCATCGGCGATGAGCTCGTGGTGCGCAATATGCAGATCAACCCCTATGGCACCAATGTGCATTTCGTGCATGAGCCAAAGCGTGACCGTAAGCTCTTGCTACAGCGCAAGGAACTTGATAAGCTGAAACGCAAGCTGAAGGATGCCGGTATGACCATCGTACCGGTGCGGCTCTTCTTCGCGGCCAATGGTTTCGCAAAGCTGGAGATCGCCCTGGCCAAAGGCAAAAAGACCTTCGATAAGCGCGAAAGCCTGAAAGCAAAGGATGTGAAGCGGGACATGGAGCGCGAAGGTTAGAACATGCACTGGCGGCAACACATCGCACGATACGGCCAGGGGACGCTGCCCGGCGAGCCATGGATGCGCGCCACATTTCTGGTCCTGCTCGCGCTCGCCGCCGTGCTGCGTTTCTGGAACCTTCCGGAACTGGCCTACACCCACGATGAGCTGAGCGCCCTCGTGCGGATCTACCCTTCGTTGGGCGAGACCATCAATACCGGCGTGGCCGAATTGGACACCCACCCTCCCGGCGTACAGGTGTTCGAATGGGCATGGACCAAGGTGTTCGGTCGAAACGAGGCCGATGTGAAGCTGCCGTTCATCTTCATGAGCCTACTGGCCATGCTGCTGCTCTATCGCTTTGCCTTGGCGTGGACCGGACCAGCCCCTGCCCTACTGCTCACTGTCCTTCTGGGGACCCTGCAATACAGCGTGCTCTACGGTCAGATCGCAAGGCCCTATGCGGCAGGACTGTTCACCACGGCACTGCTTGCCGACCAGCTAACACGCTATCTGGCTTTCAATAACAAGAAGGCCTTGGTCGGTGCTGCGATCGCCATGTTGCTCAGTGCCTACACGCACCACTTTGCCTTAATGCTGGCCACGCTAATGGCCGTTACAGGCTTGATGCTCGTAGCACGCGATCAACGAAAGGCCTACCTCCTGGCCTGTGGAATTGCGGCTTTTCTATACCTGCCCAACCTGCCCATTTTCATCATCCAGTTGGGGCTCGGTGGCCTTTCTGAATGGTTGGCCCCTCCCACGGTGACCTGGGTGCTGGAGCACCTTTGGTGGGTGGCCCATGGTTCCTCGGCGTTGGCCGGTCTGCTTGGGCTGCTGGTCGTACTATCGTTGATCGGAAGACTGAAGGACCGGAATGGAGCCGACCCTTCGAATTGGTTCCTGCCCTTGTGGGGACTGTTGCCCATGGCCGTCGGTCTCGGCTATTCCATCTGGCGTGCCCCGGTCATCCAACATTCGGTGCTGCTCTTCTCCTTTCCCTACCTGGTGCTCTTTGTCATCGGCGGCTTGAAGCAACTACCTCGATCTTGGACAATGGGGGTCACCGGGGTGTTGGCGTTCGCCGCTGTGATGACCTTGGTGAACGACCGGCGCCATTTCGACCTGATGTACGCATCCAAATACGAGGCCTTCGTGAAGGACGGAGCGCGTGCCGTCAGCGATCTGGGACATGCAGAGGTGGCTGTGTTGGTGGATGCTCCCGACCACATGGTCCGTTTCTACACCGAACACCTGGCCATATCGCAGGAGCAGTTGCCCATTTTGCAACTTCAAGGCTTGGGCGATGATCAATTGGACAGCCTATTGAGAACTCGAAAAGGACAGTACGTGTTCCTAGGGCAGAGCAATGGCGCGGTGCCGGAGCGAGCGGCCCGGGTGCAGACCCACTTTCCCTACCTCATCAAACGGCGCGACATGAACGAGGGACAGTGGGCGCTGTTCTCCAAAGTTCCTGGATACCTCTCCTTGGATGACCGCTCCATATTGGCCGAGGCCTCTCCCACCACCCGATGGCCTTCCGGTTGGGACGTGCACACCGATATTCCCGTGGTGGAGCGCGATAGTGGAGTCTTCTCCTGGGACCTTACCGGCCGCGAGTTCGGAGTAGCGTTCGAGGCGATCTTCGATACACTGGTCACCCATCCCCAGCAACAGATCGAGGTCGTGGCCGAAGTTTGGTCGCCGGCTCCCGTGCGCGATGCCGGGCTGATCGCCCATCTTTTTGTTGGTGACAGCACTGTGTTCTATCGGGGTGGCGATGTGGCCGGCCTGTTACCCGGTCAGCGTGCGGCCAGCATTGTGGTGGCCACGCATCTTGGGGACGCCGGTAAGGTCAAAGGCCCGGTTCGGTTGAAGACCTATGTCCATGTCCGCGACCGCGGGCCTTTGTTCGTTGATCGGATCACCATCCTGGTGCGACGGGAGAACCCTGTGCAGTTCGGTCTTGTGGAACCGTTCGCTGGACTTGGAAGGTATCCGGTAAACTGAAAAGGGCCGCCGAAGCAGCCCTTTCCACGAACACTTTTAGTGATCAGATCTTGAAGGTGAGGCCGATGCCCAATGATTCCTTGAACTGCGTGGCCGGGCCCAAGTAAGGTTGGTTGGCGTCGTCGAAGCGTAGGAATTTGGTGTCGTGGTCGTACAGCAGTACCGTGTTCAGGGTGGCCGCGAACCAGCTGTTCACCTTGAACGTGAACAAAGTCTCCCAGGTCACGTCGATGTTCTCCGGGTTCCGCAGGTAGTTGCTGAACGCATCAGCACGGGTCATGAACGTGATGTTCTCGGCCAATTCCGTGGTGTATTGGAGCCGGGCGTAGCCCCCAAGCTCCAATGCAGTGGTTTCGCCATTTTTCACGCCATATACACGCAGCTCCGGATCGGTGGAGCCATACCATAGCGTTTCGTCGTTGACTATGACCAAACGTGCGGTGATAGGCGAAACGAACAACGTGAATTTATCCGATGGTTTATAATCGAAACCAAGACCCGCCAGCGTGTAAGCAGGTGCCATAAGGTTCGAGATCCGGAAACCCTCGGCATTGAAACCCTCGGTGAACTGGGTCTTGAACTGGAACACGGCGGCCAAGTACCAGGCCTTGTGAAGTTCGTAACCGTACTTGGTGTTCAGTTCAATGCGGTCATCGGTCTTTTGTGGTTCCGAGCCGTCGTGGATATGCTGACCACCGAACGCCAGAATGAGGCTGTTGTCCCAGGCTTTACGACCCTTCTTCCAGTTGGCCGTTCCATTGAACATGGCGAGGCCACTAACGGAACTGAAACCACCTGCGGCCCAGTTGGTCAGGTTCACCTGCGTCATGTTGATGTTGAACACGCCGCTCTTGATCCACTTGCCGTCAGTGGAATCGGATACGTGGCGGGCGCGGGCTTTTTCAGCCGCCGCTTCGCGGGCCTTTGCATCAATGTCCTCCTGGGCATTGGCAGTTGCCAGCAGTCCAGTGATGGCTATAAGGGCGAGTAAGGGTCGTTTCATTTCACTTTTGATTGATTGGATCAAACCAGTTGCGAAGATGGCACGATCGCGGAGAACGATTGCTGAAGTTCGCCTGATCAAGTTGCCAATAGGCGAATGCCTCCCCCCATCCCTATCCCATAAAATGGGACATCCCGCCTGTTGGGCGGGATGTGTGGGCCATGCCGGATTCGAACCAGCGACCCCTACCTTGTCGAGGTAGTGCTCTGAACCAGCTGAGCTAATAGCCCGAAGCTCCTAATAGAGGAGGCCGCAAATGTATGGCATCAACACCAACGCCCGGATGTGCTTTGGTGGATCCGATATGGTCAGGTGATCTGTCCACGTTACTTTTGCGGCCGTATAACGAAGAACTGGTCCATGGCTGTGAAGAATATCAATGATAGTGGTCGGATCTTCAAGAGCCCGGTGCTTGAGGCGATGACCAAGACGCACATCGCCTTTCCCTTGACCATTTTCTACGGCACTGGTGCGGCCGCGTTGTTGTTATCACTGACCCGTTTCGAGCAGCCCGTGGTCACCTCGCTGGTGCTGTTCGTTGTGGGCATGTTCTTCTTCACCTTGGTGGAATACCTGGTGCACCGGTACTTCTACCACATGGAAACGGACAGTCCCGGAAAGGCCCGCATCCAATACATTTTCCACGGTGTGCACCACGATCACCCGCGCGACAAGAAGCGGCTGGCCCTGCCTCCCCTGATGAGCGCTCTGGTAGCTGCCATGTTCATCGGATTGTACATCCTGGCGATGGGAATGCCAGGGCTGGCTTTCGGTGGCGGCTTCATGGTGGGCTATGCCACCTACCTGTTAGCGCACTATGCCATCCATGTCTATAACCCGCCCAAGAACTTCCTTGGCGCCATCTGGAAGCACCACAACCTGCATCATTATGTAGGTGATACCGGAGCCTTCGGTGTGAGCTCTCCTTTCTGGGACCACATTTTCGGCACGATGCCCGAGGATCCAATGGCCCGCCGGAAGGCCGCTGCGGCCAAGTCCTGATCGGCCCTATTCCGGGTGGTCGCGACCGTAGCTGCGGCCCAATTTGTACAGCTCTTCCTCTGCCTTCAGCACCGCCTTCAAGCTGTCGCTGACCTCCTTGTCCTCGATGCGGGTTAGGTCTGGCTGTCCGGCATCCACCCAGGCCGAGTACCAGAACGACCCCAGTGAAATGATGGAGGCGTTCATGCGACGTTCCACCATGCCTTTCATGGCCTCTTCGTAGGCGGCGGTGAACTCGCGCGAATACATCCGCATGCCCGAGCGGCCGCGGTCCTCGAAGACATACTTCCGGTCCTCGGGATACGAAAGGCTTAGGTCACGCTCGATCCCGAGCACACTATCCACCAGCATATGGCTGGCATGCACGGCCTCCCAAGCGGCATCCAGCGGCTTTGGAAAATAAAAGGCACGGCCTACCAAGTGGTCATAGTTCTCAGCGCTCAGTTCGGGTATGCGTGATTCCCAGAAGGCGTGGATCCCATGTTGGTTAGTGAGCTGTCCATTGTAGTTCTCTGTGGTGTGCAGAGGTACATGTGCATCACCGATGTAATGGCCCAACTCAGTGGCATTGCGCAGGATACGGTCCACGTCGCCGCGCTGGAAGGCCTGTACCAACCTGAAGTACATGACCTCGATGTGCCAGGGCACGATGCCGTATGCTTGCAGGGTGTCTTCGGTCAGCTTGGCCACGGCGTCCTTCCAACGGCGAGGAACATATTCGAAGGGGTCGTGACCGTTATGGGCGTAATGATCGATGTCGATGAAATGGCGCTGGGCCTCCCCTTCCACCGCATAGCGCCTACGATCGGGATCCACGGCATGGTCGCTGATGAAATCGATGTGGCGCTTGAAGAAGGGGAACATCTCTGGTGGCAGCGTGAAGCAGGCCATCCGATTGATGCGTTTGTGGCCATAGAAGCCCCAGGCATTGGCAGGCTCCACTACTTCAACAGGCGAAATAGCGAGCAAGAGCAGCAGGCCGATGCCCACCACCGCCGTACGCAGCGCCAACACCCCCGTTCGGTTCATGACATGCAAACGAGCTCACCTTCCCGCAAAACGGGGATCTTGGTGCTCTGATCGGGTGTCAGGCAATACTTCACGTCGGGCAACAAATGCAGTTGCTCAATGCGGCGACGGCGTGGTGCGGCCTTCAGGATGCTCATGAAATTATCGCGGGCCGCCATGTACATGTACTTGGCCGCGATGCTCGAGTCCTCTTCCACCCCGAACTTGCCGCTTTCCAACAGGCGGTCCATTACTGCGCCAGCGAATACCGAATCCTCCAGGTTGAACTTGTCCTTCCACCCAGAACACAGCAGCAGGATGTTGTCGTCCTGCTTTACAAGCCACTCGCTCAACGCAGTGAGGTTAAGGAACGAGCCGATCACCAACGTGCGTGCGTTCTTGGCAAGGTTGATCGCCTTGGTGCCGTTGGTGGTTGTCATTACGATGGTCTGTCCACTGAGGTCCTGACCCACATAGGCCAGCGGCGAATTCCCGAACGCGAAGCCATCAACGACTTCTCCATTACGCTCCGCCGCAGCGATGTAACCTGGCCGCCCGATGTATTGCCGGGCCTCTTCTATGGTGCTTACAGGTATGATGCGGTCAACACCGTGCTCGAAGGCGGCCACCATGGCACTGGTCGCACGCAACACATCGATCACCACTACGATGCCCATGTCCTGGGCATATAGCGGGTACTGGCCCGGCATGAAGCAGACCTCCACCCTGTAGGGATAATCGGCGTTACGGCTGACCTGCTCCATGGATCACGCTTGTTTGAGGAAGGGCAGCTTCACCACTTTGCCTTTCAGTGCCTTGCCACGTATATCCACCCATATGTCGCTGCCCTCAGCGGCCATGGCGGTCGGCACGTAGGCCATGCCGATGGGCTTTTGCAATGTTGGGCTCTGCGTGCCCGAGGTCACTTTGCCCACCACGTTTCCGGCGGCATCGAGCACTGCATGGTCGTGACGGGGTATGCCGCGATCAAGCAGTTCGAAGCCCACCAGTTTGCGGGCCGTACCGTTGTCCTTCTGTGCCTTCAAGGTGGATGAATCTACAAAGTCCTTGGTGAACTTGGTGATCCAGCCCAGGCCAGCCTCGATCGGAGAGGTGGTGTCATCAATATCGTTGCCGTAGAGGCAGAAGCCCATTTCCAGACGAAGCGTATCGCGGCAGGCCAGTCCGGTCGGTTTGATGCCATGCGGTTCTCCGGCCTCCATGATGGCATTCCAAGCCTTCTCAGCCAGTGCATTGGGCATGTACACTTCATAGCCGCCAGCGCCGGTGTAGCCCGTGGTGGAGATCAGCACAAGGCCTACGCCTTTCATTTCGGCGTACATGGCCGTGTAATAGGGCATGGCACCGATGTCCTCCGTGAAGAAACCCTTTAAAGTGTCAGTGGCCTTTGGACCCTGCACGGCAACCAGGCTCATGCGGTCGCTGATGTTCTCCAATTGGGCATCGAACGTGTTCTGGGAATTGATCCAGGCCCAGTCCTTGTCGATGTTGCTGGCGTTCACCACAAGCACGTAGTGGTGGTCGTCGCCTTGCTGCATGCGGTACACCAGCAGATCGTCCACGATACCGCCTTTGCCGTTGGGCAGGCAACTGTACTGCACTTTTCCTACAGTGAGCTTGGATGCATCGTTGCTGGTCACCTTCTGAATAAGGTCCAAAGCGCCCGGACCGCGCACCAGGAACTCGCCCATGTGGCTCACGTCGAACATGCCAACGGCGTTGCGCACCACGTTGTGCTCATCGATAACGCCGGTGTACTGCACAGGCATCAGGTAGCCGGCAAAGGGCACCATCTTGGCTCCCAAGGCTTCATGAACGTGGGTGAGCGCGGTCTTCTTCAGGTCAGACATGTTCGGTCGGTTTCTAATGTTAGGTGAACTCCTGGAAGTGCCGGATGTACACGTCCTTCCAAGCGTTCACGGAATATCGTTCTTCAACTGTGCGCCTTGCCTCGGCGCCCAAGCGGGTGCGAAGTTCGGCATCCTCCACCAAGTGCACGAGGTGGGTCTCAAGGTCGTTAGGGGTGTTAGCCAACAGACCGTTCACGCCATGTTGGACGATCACCTTGTTCACGCCCACATCGGCAAGCACCACTGCTTTGCCCATGCCCATGTACTGCAGGCCCTTGAACCCGCATTTACCGCGGCTCCAATCATTGTCCGGCAAGGGCATGATGCCGATGTCGATGGGTGCCAGGTCCTCCACTTCCGATGCGCTGGCCCACCGTACGTTCTCCACGTGCAGTCCTTCTGCCTCGAACACGCGATCGCTGATCACCCGGAACACAACGCGATCACCAAAACGCTGCTGGACCTTGCGGAGCGTGGGCACCGCAAGTGCCAAATGGGCCACGCTGGTGAGGCTGCCGGTCCATCCGATGGTTATGCGACCATCCGGTCGGGGCCGGTGCATGGGCTTGTAGAGCGTGGTATCGATCACCGTCGGAATGACCACCACCTTGCTATTGAACGCCCGGGCATGCTCAGCCAGGTAGTCGTTGCCTGCGATGACCAGATCGGCCATGGCGATAATGCGGTCCGTTTTGGACGGGTCCTTCAGCCAGCTTAGACGCTTGTTCGCCTCGCTTACATCCATGTGCCAGATGGCATCATCGAAATCGAAGACGAGGTGCCGGGTACGGCTTCGAATGGCTTTCTCGAAGAAGGTCCCGCGGGTAAGAAAGGCCTCGCGGTGAATGATCACGATGTCGTCCTTCTTCACCCGCCATACATCGCGCAGGCGCCGGAAGAAAGCCTTCACCAGTAAGAGCGATTTCAGGAACAGGCGTCCCTTGCTGTACAACACGCGGTCGCCCAAGGCGCCCAGCAGATTGGCATACACCACGGAATATCCGTTCGCCTCGAAATGCCCGATGAACTGTTCGAGCCGGTAGCGCTGGCTCGGCGAACGATCGGGACGGTGCGGGGCGATGAGGTGGATCCGGGGCATACTGGGCCAGGGCCGACGAAAGCGGCAGCCAAAGTAAGCCGCTGTGAAAATGCATCAAGGTGCCGGTCGCATCCCGAACTTCACAACTTTGCGGCACTTATGGCCAAACAGCGACTGTTCCCCCGTTGGGGTGTGTTGGTGATCGATCTGGTGCAATGCCTGATCGCGCTGGCGGCGGCCTATCTCCTTCGGTTCAACTTCCAGGTGCCGGCGCATGAAGTAGCACTGCTATTGCCCGTGCTGCCCCTGTTCCTGGCCATCCGGTTGGGTTCGTTCCTGATCGCCGGTACGCAGCGCGTAATGGTGCGCCACACCAACACGGATGATGCCCGGAAGATCTTTCTGACCGTGCTGGGCGGCTCGCTCGCCTTCGGGGTGGCCAGTGCCGTTCGCTATTTGACGGTCGATAACCTTTACTTCCTGCCCACCTCGGTGATCGTGATCGATTTCCTGGGTACGGCCATGTTGCTCATCGCCTCGCGCATTGCCTTCAAACTGCGTTACCTGCGCAGCAAGGGCGCTGGCAAGAACGTGGTCACGGTGATCATACACGGGGCCGGTGAGGCCGGGCTGATCACCAAGCGCACGCTGGAGCGCGAAGGCTCGGCGAAGTACAAGGTGCTCGCCTTCGTGGATGACGACGATCGACGCACCGGAAAGAGCCTGGAAGGTGTGATGGTGCAGCCCACGATGCGGCTGGAGGCCTTATTGGCCGAAGGTGAAGTGGACCAGGTGATCATCGCCATCCAACGGCCCGACCCCGAGAACCGCAGGCGTGTGGTGGATGCCTGCATGGCGGCCAAGGTGCGTGTGCTCACCATTCCGCCAGTGAGCGACTGGATAAACGGTCAGCTCAGCGCAGGCCAGATCCAGGAGGTGCGTATCGAAGACCTTCTAGGGCGCCCTGTCATCCACCTGGACCAGGCCGATGTGCGTGCACTGTTCGCTGGCAAGCGGGTGCTCGTTACCGGGGCTGCGGGCTCCATTGGCAGTGAGCTGGCCCGCCAGTTGGCCCAATTGGGTGCGGCAGAGCTCGTGTTGGTGGACCTGGCCGAATCGGGCTTATATGATGTGGAGATGGAGCTCCGCGGCAAGGGTGCCGGTGAACACCTGCGTGTGGTGATCGCTGATGTGCGGGACAGAGAGCGGATGGAGGCCGTGTTCGCCTCACACCGACCCCAAGTGGTGTTCCATGCGGCGGCATACAAGCACGTGCCCCTGATGGAAGCCCAGCCTGGCGAGGCCGCACACACGAACATCCTTGGCACTCGCACGGTGGCCGAACTGGCGTGTGCGCATGGTGCTGAACGGTTCGTGCTCATCAGTACCGATAAGGCCGTGAACCCCACAAGCGTGATGGGCGCCAGCAAACGCGTGGCCGAGCAAGTGGTGAGCAGCCTGCGTGCGGGGTGTGCAACGGCCTTTGTCACCACCCGCTTTGGCAACGTGCTCGGTAGCAGCGGGTCGGTCATCCCCTTGTTCCGCAAGCAGATCGCTGCGGGCGGACCGGTCACGGTAACGCACCCCGAAGTGACCCGCTTCTTCATGACCATTCCAGAGGCCTGTCGATTGGTGCTGGAAGCGGCCACCATGGGCAAGGGCGGCGAGATCTATGTGTTCGATATGGGTGAACCGGTGCGGATCGCCGATCTGGCCGACAAGATGATCAGGCTGAGCGGGCTGGAACCCGGACGCGACATCGAAGTGGCCTTTACGGGGCTGAGGCCGGGCGAGAAACTGTACGAGGAACTGCTCGCCACGGCAGAGAACACCCTGCCCACGCACCATCCACGGATACTAATCGGCAAGGTGCGCGACAGCGATCCGGAGGCCTTGCGCAACGGGCTCAAGGAATTGGAGCAGTTGATCCATCAAGGGGATGGAGCTTCCATGGTGAAGGTGATGAAGCGTCTGGTGCCCGAATACCGGAGCCATAATTCGGCGTTCAGTAGCTTTGACACCCCGCCGGAAAAGGCCTGAACACAGGGCGAGAGCGGGACCAGCACATGACCAGGGACCGCAACTTGGAGATCGCCCGGCTCCAGAAGGAGATCGGAGGCTACATCGGCATGGGCGCCGATAGCCTGATGTTCAATTATGACGAGGAAGGCAAGCACACGAAGTTGCGTGTGATCACGCTGAACCCGAGGCACAACCAGAGTTTCCTTTTCCATACCACCGAAGGCGTGGACAAAATGGATGCGCTGAAGGCCATGCTGGACTATGTGCGGACCTACAAGGAGCGCACCAGCAGCTACACCATCCAGTGGAGCGCTCGAGGAGACAACAGCCTGCAGACCTCGTACTTCCGTGCCAAGAACGTGCTGGAGGCCTTGGACAAGCTCTTCTACGATCGCGACCCCAATAGCATCACGGTGTTCAGCGTGATGTTGAACCCGATCACGTAGGGTCCGGCCCAGCGTAAGTTGTTGGCGAGCCACCCGGTCCATTCACGGAACCCTGTCCTTCGCACCCATGTCGAACGAGCGCTCCACCACGGTACCCGTACAGGTGCGTTTTGCCGATGTGGACATGGCCCACCACGTGCACAACGGAGTGTACCTGCACTGGTTCGAGCTGGCGAGGATGCGCTTCCTGGAACGCTTCATCCCAAAGGACCACGACTGGAAAGCGCAAGGCCTTATCCTGGCCCGCAACGAAGTGGACTACAAGATGCCTGTGCGTCTGAACGACACCATTGTGGCGGAGGCCTGGTGCAGCGCCGTGGGGAACAAGAGCTTCGACCTCTCCTACCGGATCCATCGCACGAGTGGTAAGTCACCAGGCATTTGTGCCGAAGGCCGCAGTGTGATGGTGTGCTTCGACTATACCACGGAGCACACGATCACCGTTCCTGCACCATGGCGTGATGTACTGTCCACGCTGGTCCTTTCATGATCGTTCGTGCCTTTCTGATCGTTCTCATTCTGCTTGGCGGTGGTGTGCAGGCCCAGACCACGGCCGCCATGCGGAAGACCATCAAGGCCATACAAACGGAACTTGCTCGATATGATACGTTGAGCCCATTTTCGGATGAACCGGGGGCTACTGATACCATCGAAGCCCTCGGCACGCGTATCATGAAGCGCTTGCAGGTCCTGCTGAGCGATCCGAGGTCGGTGACCATTGACCTGGAGACGGAATTCCGGGGAAGGATCGGGATGACCATTTCGCCCGATGGCCGCCTTGCCCATTTCCATTTGCCGGAGAACATGGGTGGAACATTTCGAGCCAACTACACCCTTCTGTATGTGCGGACTAAAGGAACGGTGTGGGCCGGGTCGCCGAACACACTTGACGCAGAGACCGAAGATGGATCGACCCTGGTTGGTGTAACGGTGGAGATCGCAGCTTCAGGTATCGGGTCCTGGGACGACATAGTTCAACTCGACGATAGTACCTATTTCACCATCGAACGCGTGACCACCTGCGCCACCTGTTGTGCATACAGTGCGATCGGCCTGCGACTTCAAGGGACCACGTTACGCATTCTGGGAGTGTACGACTACGATGGACGCTTCTTCGACGTGGAGCGTTTCGAGCTGGACCCGGGCGCAGCCTCTTTCCACTATGCCTACTACGACGAGTGGATGAGCGATGAACCACCCCAGCCACTGGAACGCACACTGCACACGGGGACAGTCCGCTACATGAACGGCAGGTTCATGACCACCGAAGCGTGCGAGAGCCGACGTTGAACCCGATATTCGCGACATCATGCATGCCATAACCCATACCGAGCCCGGCTCCGTGCTGGAGCCCAGCGAACTGGTCCTCAATCCCGATGGGTCCGTTTATCACCTGGCCCTGCGTCCCGAGCAGCTCGGCGACCTGGTGTTCGTGGTGGGCGATCAGGGCCGGGTGGAACGCATCAGTCGCCACTTTGAGCGGGTTGAGCACCGTGTGCAGAACAGGGAGTTCGTAGCCCACACCGGCGTATACCGGGGTACGCACGTGACCGCACTGAGCACAGGCATTGGCACGGACAACATCGACATCGTGCTGAACGAGTTGGATGCGCTGGCCAATATCGATCTCGAGAAACGTACACCACGGAAGGAGCACCGGGCGTTGCGGATCATCCGGCTGGGCACCTGTGGTGCGTTGCACGAGGACATCCCCGTGGACAGCCGCATTGTGAGCGCCTACGGCGTAGGACTGGACAACGTGTTGCACTACTACGCCTACGAAAGCACCGATGCCGAACTGCGACTGCTGAACGAACTGCTTGCCCAGACCGAGTGGCCTGATAACCTGCCTCTACCCTATGTGGCCGCTGGCGACCGCAAACTGGTGGAACTGCTCGGTCATGGCAATCACACGGGAATTACCATCACCGCTGGAGGTTTCTACGGACCACAAGGCCGACAGCTGCGCTTGTTGCCCTCTGTTGACGGGCTGAACGAACGCCTGAGCGCATTCGAGCATGAGGGACTCCGGGCATCGAACTTTGAAATGGAGACCAGCGCGCTGTACGGTCTTGGTGGCATGCTCGGTCACCGGATCTGTACTATATGCACAGTGGTGGCCAATCGCCTTCGCAAAGAATACAGCAAGGACCACCATGCGGCCATCGACCGTATGATCCTTGAGGCCTTGGAGCGGGCCACGGCCTAGCTCACTTTGCTGTTGTTGCTGGCGCTGTGCCTTGTACTTGAATGCCCCCGAGCTTCAATCGGACATTGCGTTCTTCTGCCTTCTGCGCCTTCTCCTCCTCTTCGGTGGTCAGGTTCAGTCGGCGCTTCATTTCGAACCACAGCTTACGGCCCATGTATGTAAGGCTTTCGCCGGTATCCAGTTCCTGTGTGGTCGGTGGGGTTTCCACCTTGGGGGTTACAGGAGCAGGCTGGGTCTTTGGTGTGGGCTGAGCCGGGGGCGGCGATTGGGCCTGTACACCTTCGGCCAGTAGCAGCGCAGAGGCTACCACCAGGGTTCGGAGCAGTGATGTGAGCAGCCCGGCCATGTTGGTGGCCAAATCTATTGGCCTACGTCTTATCATTGGACCCGCACGGAACATGCCAGACACCGTTTGTCCCAATTGCAACGCTGCGTTGCGAAGCGCCGATCACTACTGTTCCACTTGCGGACAGGAGGTGTTCGGTGACGGTACATTGCGCTCATTCGTAGAGCAGTTCCTCGGCGACTACTTCACCTTCGACTCAAAGATCATCCGCAGTGTTGTGCCGCTAATGCTCAGGCCCGGATTCCTCACACTGGAGTTCATGGCAGGGCGCCGTGCCCGCTACATACCACCGCTACGGATGTTCATCTTCCTGAGCATCCTGTTCTTCCTGGTCATTGGCTGGTCAGGTGCCGGTACCGATGGGCGCACAGCGGTGGAGGAATTGCAGGACCAGGTGTTCTGGGACCATTTCTTCACATCCATCCTGCCCAAGCTTTTTTTCCTGTTCCTGCCGTTGTTCGCAGTGCTGGTGCATGTGCTGCATCGCAAGCGTGGAGCGTCCTACGTACAGCCGTTCATCTTCAGCGCGCACTTCCACGCCTTCGTGTTCCTGGCCTTCACCATCTATGGGCTGCTCTCCCGGATGTTCATCACCTGGGGCCTGGTCCGAATCAACCAGGCGCTCATCTCTTTCTTCCTGCTGTATACCGTTTGGTACCTATGGATGGCGCTGCGGAACGTTTACCGAGCAACGCTGGGCAGGCAACTTCTGAGGGCCATTGCGCTGTGCAGCCTCTACATGGTGTGCCTGGTCCTCTCGGCCGTGATGGCCGTATGGTTGCTACGCTGAACATGGCCTGGGCTTGGTGCCCGCTGCCTGCGCGGTATGTTTGCACGCATTCTGGCGGCTCATCACCGCCCCGAACATGAGCCAGCACCGCACCGTGATAGAGCCCGGCACCGCCGACCGCCGGTATTGGCGCGACCTGTGGGGCTATCGGGGCCTGTTCGTGTTCCTGGCCTGGCGCGACATATTGGTACGCTACAAGCAGACCGTGATCGGCGTGCTGTGGAGCGTGTTGCGGCCCCTGCTGACCTTGGGCGTCATGGCCTTTCTCGGTTGGCTTTTCGAGAGCAAGGTGCCCGGTAACGTACCCAGGCTGCTGCTCGTGGGGGCTGCCACCCTTCCCTGGACCTTCTTCAGCACGGCCTTCAGCGAAAGCGCCAACAGCCTCATTGCCAATAGCAACCTGCTCACAAAGGTCTATTTCCCCCGGTTGATCGTCCCGGCGAGCACGGTGATCGTCTGTCTGATCGACTTCCTGATCTCCTTCGCCATTCTGGTCGTTCTCATGATCGGCTACCGGTACATGCCCGGCGTGCAGTTGCTGGCCCTGCCCCTCTTCCTGTTGCTGGCCCTGATCACTGCGCTCGGCTCGGGCCTGTTGATCGCAGCGCTGAACGTGAAGTACCGCGACTTCCGATACATCGTTCCCTTCATTGTGCAGTTCGGCCTGTACGTATCTCCTGTGGCCTTTTCCAGCAGCGATATCCTGAACAGCGACCGCATCCCGCAGGCCATCAAGTTCCTCTACGCCATGAACCCCATGGTGGGCGTTATCGATGGCTTCCGTTGGTGCATTCTCGGTGATGAGGTGCCCATCCACCTGCCTGGTTTCCTGCTTTCCGTAGGCATCAGCCTGCTGTTGCTGGTGGTGGGGATCCGGTACTTCCGCAACACCGAACGCGGCTTTGCCGATGTGATCTGAACCATGGGCACGCCGATCATCACCGTAGAGCACCTGAGCAAGCGTTATGTGCTGCGCCACCAGCAGGCCGAACGCTACACGGCCCTGCGCGATGTGCTGACGAACAAGGCCCGGTCACTGTTCCGAAGCGGCACCACGGCACCCGTTACGCGGGATGAGTTCATGGCGCTGAACGATGTCAACTTCACCGTGAACGCAGGTGACCGTCTGGGTGTGATAGGCCGCAATGGTGCTGGCAAGAGCACCCTTTTGAAGGTGTTGAGCCGGATCGTGGACCCTACACAGGGCCGCATCACCATTGATGGCCGTGTGGCCAGCTTGCTGGAAGTGGGCACAGGCTTTCACCCGGAGCTTACCGGCCGCGAGAACATCTTCCTCAACGGCGCCATTCTCGGCATGGGCAGGGCGGAGATCCGTTCCAAGTTCGACGAGATCGTGGAATTCGCCGAAGTGGAGCGTTTCCTGGATACTCCGGTGAAGCGCTACAGCAGTGGCATGTACGTACGCCTGGCCTTCGCCGTGGCCGCACACCTGGAGCCCGAGATCCTGATCGTGGACGAAGTGCTGGCCGTGGGCGATGCGCAGTTCCAGCGCAAATGCCTGGGCAAGATGCGCGACATCAGCACCGGGCACGGACGCACCATCCTCTTCGTTAGCCACAACATGGGCGCCATCCGCTCCTTCTGCGACCGGTGCCTGCTGCTTGACCGCGGACGTGTGCTCGCAGATGGGCCGACCAACGATGTGCTGCCCCTTTATTTCGGCGTTGGCAAGGACACCGAAATGGATGGGTTCCGTATTTCGGCCGTTCCGCTCGACCCCTCCGGCGAATGGGTGGCGGGCAGCTTGATGCGGATCGATATCTCGTGGGCCGAAGGGCGTTACCGTCCCGGATGGCATGCCGATGTGGCGTGCTACACCTTGGAAGGCACCAAGCTATTCGCCTTCCAGAGCCATACCATGCACGGTGTTAACACCGAGGTTGTTGGTAGCAACGGCGTACGCTTCGAGATCATGAACCCCGGCCTGGTGGACCAGGACATCAGGTTGGACGTTGGCGTTCGACCCAGCGTGAATCAGCCGTACAACGTGGTGATCGAGAATGCCCTGTTGTTGAGCCCGAGCAACAAAGGCATTTCACGCGACCGTGTGCCTGATGTGCTACTGGTACCACAAGCCACTTGCACGGTGCTATGAGCAAGAAGAACGACCTGTTAGTGGACCAGTCGTATTGGGATGCTAGCTACTCCGGCATGCGTCCTGCGATCGCGCCGCCCGGGGATGCCCTTCGCCAGTGGCTCGAGGCACGCGTTCCGAAGGCCAAAGGGGAGCAACATGCGTTGGAGGTGGGCTGTTTTCCCGGCCGCTACCTCGCGGTACTTGGCCAATTGGGCTACACCATCCACGGCGTGGACCTTACGCCCGGCGTGGAACACATGGCAGAAGCGCTGAAGGCCACAGGGCTTTCCACCGGCGACTTCCGCCGAACGGATTTCCTGAAGATGGAGCTGGACCGCCGGTACGATCTGGTGAGCTCCTTCGGCTTCATTGAACATTTCACCGACTGGCGTTCCGTGTTGATGAAGCACGCGGAACTGGTGGCTCCAGGTGGCATGCTGGTGATCGAAACACCGAACTTCAAAGGGAGCATGCAGCAACTGTTCCACCGGTGGCTGGACAGCACCAACCTGCGTCGCCACAACCTGGACGCCATGGAACCACACGCGTGGGCCGTGTTGCTGCGTGAACAGGGCTTCACAGTGCAATGGTCAGGGTGGTTCGGCCAGTTCGATTTCTGGAGCGATCCTGAGCCCGATAGCCTGGGCCATCGCATCGGCGCCAAACTGCTGGGTATGCTGAAGCCCCGTCTTGCGCGCATGAAGGAAGGTTCGCCAAGCCTTTCGCCCTATTGCGGACTCATTGCCACCAAGGTCTGATCGCATGCCTGCACAGGTGGAGCGTACAGTGATCACCAGGCTCAAGGGCGGACTGGGGAATCAGCTGTTCCAATATGCCGCAGGGTATGCAATGGCCGAGCGCACGGGCTCAACGCTGCTGGTGGATACCAGCTACCTCGAACACCGTCCGGCCAACATGGACTGGACCCCGCGCGACCTTGCGCTCGATGTGTTCAAAGCCCCGTTGCTGTTGGCCTCCGAAGCGCAGGTGAAGGAAGCGCGACGAAGCCTTGATGACCGGATGGCGCGCTGGAACGCACGACTTTCACTTGGCAGCGGTCAATGGAACGTGCTGGTGGAACAGGGAGATAATGACCTTGCACGGTTCGCGGCATTGAACGTTCCAGCTTACCTCGAAGGCTACTGGCAGGATGAACGTTACTTCCTGAACGTGGCCGATCGACTGCGAGAACACGTGTTCCAGCCAAGCGGACCGGTGGAAGGACTTAACGCAGAGGTGTTGGGGAAGATCGGCGCACAGGTGAGCGCCAGCCTGCACGTACGTCTTGGCGATTACCGCACCAACCAACGCTCTGCCGCATGGCACGGTGTGGTTGATCCGGCCCAGCAGCGTGTTTGGGCGCGCGAACTGGTGGAGCAGCACGGCGTGGAGCACTTTTTCGTGTTCTGTGATGAACCCGACCTGGTAGCCGGGCATCTGGCCCTCCCCTTTCCGCACACCGTGGTGGCCCACAATGTGGGTGCGGCCGCGCATTGGGATATTTACCTCATGAAGCACTGCCACCACCACATCATCGCCAACAGCAGTTTCAGTTGGTGGGGCGCATGGTTGAACCCATCGCCGAACAAAGTGGTGATCGCTCCTGCGCGTTGGTTCAATGGTGTCGAACGGTCCGCTTCCCTTGCCCTGCCGCCCACATGGACCGTCCGCTGAACATCGTCCACTGCGTGGAGAGCTATGCACCCGCACTGGGTGGAATGCCCGAGGTGGTAAAACAGCTTAGCGAGCGCTTGGTGCGGATGGGGCATCGCGTTACTGTGTTCACCAAGGCGCATCCTTACCGTAAGCCCGATCAACTGAACGGCGTTGAAGTGCGGGGGTTCCAATTGAGCGGGAACCATGTGGATGGTATTGTCGGTGATACGGCACCCTACCTGCAAGCATTGCGCGAGAGCAAGGCAGACATCATCACCTTTTTTGCAGCACAGCAGTGGGCCACGGACATCGCATTGCCGCACCTCGGTTCGCTGCCAGGTAAGAAAGTGTTCGTGCCCACCGGATTCTCGGCCCTGTATGACCCGCGCTGGTCCGGGTATTATCGGCAGATGCCGGAGTGGCTTGGCGATATGGATCTCAACGTGTTCCTCTCCCACCACTATCAGGACATCGCGTTCGCCAAGGAACACGGGGCCGCGAACCTCACCGTGATCCCCAATGGCGCTTCGGAAGAGGAGTTCGACCGCCCCCCAACGCATGATATGCGGAAGTCATTCGGCATAGCGGCCGACCAGCCCTTGATCATGCACTTGGGTAGCTACACGGGGATCAAGGGCCATCGCGAGGCGATCCAGTTGTTCGTAAAAGCGCGTACGGGCAACGCCGTGCTGGTGCTGATCGGCAATGGCAATGCGTCCTTGGAACGGATCTATCAGCGCCACTACTCCTACTTCCTCCTGCGTTTGAGCGCCTGGCTGAAACGAAAGCGCCTCGTGTTCTTGGAACTTGATCGACCAAGCACCGTGGATGCTTTGAAACAGGCGGATCTCTTCCTGTTCCCCAGTAATGTGGAATGCTCGCCGATCGTGCTGTTCGAGGCCATGGCGGCGGGTGTGCCCTTCCTGAGCTCGCGGGCCGGTAATGCTGCTGAGATCGTTGCGTGGAGCAACGGCGGCTGGACAATTCCCGGACACCAGGACGCGCTGCAGCGTGAGCGTCCTGATATTGCGGCCGGTGCGCGCATGCTGGAGGAGATCCTGCATGACCCCGCCAAACGCAAGGAGGCTGCACGTGCCGGCCACCAGGCTTGGCGAGAGCGGTTCACTTGGCGCCACATTGCTGATCAATATATCAACGCCTACAAGCATCTTGTGGCCGGTGATCAACGATGAGCGGAGCGGAGCACATACCCCGTGTTACCGTGCTGCTGCCGGTGTATAATGCGGCGCCGTTCCTACAGACTACGCTGAACGGCATACTTGATCAGCACTTCAAGGACTTTGAGCTTCTGGCTATCGATGATGGGTCTACGGATGGCAGCCTGCCCATTCTTCGGGCTTGCTCCGACCCAAGGCTTCGTGTCATCGCCCACGACCGGAACGAAGGATTGATCGCCACGCTCAACGAAGGCATCGAAGCAGCACGCGGCACCTTTATCGCGCGGATGGATGCCGATGATGTTATGCACCCCGAACGGCTGGCGCAACAAGTGGCGCACCTCGACGCGCATCCCGAATTGGCCGTTCTGGCCTCTTGCGTGGAAACGATCAATGCCGATGGTGAGGTCACCGGGAAATGGGATGTGGACCAGGCCACCGTGGATGAACAGGCCATTCGTGCCATGCTGCCGCGCACCAATTGCATCGCCCATCCATCGGTGATGATCCGGCGCAGCGCATTTGCCGACCTCCGGTATTCACCGGCCCAAAAGGGCGCCGAGGATTGGGACCTCTGGCTGCGTATGCTCTCACGAGGGCTGCGCATCGCCAAGCTGCCTGCCCTGCTGTTGCACTATCGCGTCCATACAGGCAGCATCATGGGCAGCGCGAAAAAGGAGCGTCCTTATGAGCTTCGCCTATTGATTACGCGGTGTCGCTTCCTCTGGAGTGAATGGAGCATCGGACGGTTCAATGGGCTTCAATTGGCCGTGATCAACGCACAGGCAAGAACGCTGGCCCGGTATGTAAAGAACGAATTGTTGTTACCGTTCCTGCGAGACACCAAGCGCGTGCTTACCTACTCGCCTTGGCGCCTTGTTAGGGAAGCCAACGCATTGAAGCATGTGGAGAGGAATTGGAAAGGGGATCTCCTGTTCCTGTTCCCCTACCTCAATACGGGAGGCGCTGAGCAAGTACATGCCGACATACTATCCACTGTTGCGGACAAGCAACCTTTGGCGGTGATCACAGGTCGTTCCACCGACCATGCCTTCCGCGATGCGTTCTCCAAGCATGCCCGTGTCCTGGAACTGCATCATTTATTGAACCACCCATTTTCCCGGAAGGGCACATTGACACGGCTGGTAGCGCTTCTGAACAGGCGCACTGCTGCCCGGATGTTCGCCTCCAACGCGTCGCAGTTCTTCGAATTGCTGCCTTTGGTAGGTGCCCATGTACGCACTACCTACCTCGTGCATGCCTTTCTGTACCAGCCGGACGGGAACCACCAGCATAGGGCATGGCTCAGGTACTTTGGTCGCGTGAACGAGCTTGTGTTCATCAGTTCACATTCAAAGGAGCAGTACGAGCGGTTCCTGTTCGCGAACAATATCCCGCGCAGTGGCTTCGAGAAGCTCCGCTTGATCACCAATGCGGTACACCACTTCGGGCCGGTTCGTATGCACGAACGTCCGGGCATCCTGTTCGTGGGGCGAAATTCACCAGAGAAGAGACTTTCGCTCTTCCTCGCCCTTGCGGACAGGCTGGAAAGCGTGGCGCCCGGACATTATCGTTTCACCGTGGTGGGAGCGGCGACCGTGCCCGGTCACCCGCACGTGCAGTTCCAGGGCACCGTTACCGACCCGCAGCGGATGGCCGATATCTACGGCGACCATGATATGCTGGTGCTGACCTCGGACCGTGAGGGCTTCCCCTTGGTGATCATGGAAGCCATGGCCCAAGGACTGCTGATCGTAAGCACACCCGTTGGCGATGTGCCGAACCGGTTAACGCCTGAAATGGCCTTGGTGACCACTTCATCTTATTTCGATATAGCGCTGGAGGAAATGGCACAAGGCATTCCGGCCTTGGTGGCGGACCGCGACCGATCCATGCGCATGCGCGAAGCATCCTTGAAAGAGGCTCGAACATCGTTCGCGCCCGAACGCTTTCGCGCCGACTATCGCGCGTTGTTGTCCGAGCGTGCTTCCTGAGCGAGGCGGAGCAGTTCACGCGTGAATGCGGTCCAGTTCAGGACTTCCTCGAACCGCTTACGGGCCTTGTTGCGCATGGTCTGCCAGGTCTCGGGAGCCTGCACCAATTGCAGCACTCGGTCGGCATAAGCAACGCCATCCTCGTCCATGTCGAACAGATGACCTGTAATACCATCCTGCACGATGGTAGGAATGCCTCCCGTGCGGGTTGCGAGCACGGGCAATCCGTAGGCAGCGGCTTCACAGCAAACAATGCCATATGCTTCGAAGCGCGTGGGAAGGATCAGCAGGTCGGCCGTGCGCAGATGTTCCTCCAAGCGCTTGGCCTGTACCGGGTCGTTCTTGTCCAGGAAACCTTCGCAGATCATGTCCACATCAGCATCGGATGTCGGCGGTGTGCAACCGCAGACCACCAACTGAGCGCCCACGCCCCTCCTTCTCAGTTCCTGCAAGGCCTGTAAAGCGATCGGCCCGCCCTTATCCCCCCAGTTCACACCAAGGAACAGCAGCTTGATCCGTTCGCTTGGGAAGCGTCGCACTTCGGGCACGGAAGGCATCTGCTCCAGGTTGGCACCAAAGGGCACCACCTTCACTTTGTATGCCTGCTCGGGCGCGGCCTGTATAGCCGCATCGGCCGCCCACTGAGAGGCGTACACCGTCAGCGCCGCGTTCTTCAGGGCCTGTTGTTCAAGTGCCAACGACTCCTGTTGGGAGAAAGCGGCCAGGTCGTTCAAGATGCGGTGGTAGCCCAAGGCACCGGCGATACAGCGATCGTTGACATGTATGATCGGCGCCTTGGTGCGCAGCAGCGCTGTGGTTGCCAGGCCGGCGGGAGCAATGATGAGGTCTACATCGTGCAATAGTGGTCCCAGTATACCTGCATAGGCTCTTGCCATAACGAACGAATCGCGGTAATTGAAGCGCTTACCGACCGTGCGCAACATCACCTGATTGATGGCCTGGCACAGGAAGAGCGCCGGTTGCGGCCTTAGTGGGCCCAATACCTTCACCGAAGCCACTTGCTGCTGCAGCGAGCGCAGCAGGAAGTGGTTCGTACCGGACCATGTTCGCCGGTCGGTCGGGTCATCCACGGACACATAGCCTACGGTGATGGGCAGCTTCATGGCAGCGGTGCGAAGTTC
>CAZQFG010000008.1:0-7406 GCA_964592515.1 uncultured Chryseobacterium sp.
GCCCCTTCCTGTGGGAGGGCCGCAAGCGCAAACAGCAGGCGCTTTCCGGTATCGATGAGATGCGCAATGCGGTGGATACGCTCATCGTGATCAACAACGATCGTCTGCGTGACCTCTTCGGCAACCTATCGCTGGACAATGCCTTCGAGCATGCCGATAACGTACTGACCACTGCGGCTCGCGGCATTGTGGACATCATCTACAAGCCCGGCAAGGTGAACGTCGATTTCGAGGACGTGAAGACCGTGATGGGCAACAGTGGTGTGGCCATCATGGGCATGGCCGAGGCTGAAGGTGAGGACCGCGCCATGCGTGCCGCGCACGATGCCCTTTCGTCACCCTTGCTCAACGATAGCGATATCAAGGGAGCCAAGTTCGTTCTGCTGAACGTGACCCACGGAACGCGCGCCCTTTCCATGGATGAGATGACGGAGATCACCGATCACATCCAGGAAGCAGCTGGCAGCACGGCCGATGTGATCTGGGGCTACGGCAAGGATGAGTCGCTTGGCGACCGCATCCGGATCACGGTCATCGCAACGGGTTTCCAGTCCACCACGCCCGGTGGCCAGGTGGAGGCTACCCGCAATGAGCGCGTTGTGATCCCCTTGGATGCCGACCGTCCTACGATGATCACGCAGCCTATCGTGAACCCTGTTGAGGTGAGCGCCCCTGCTGCAGTGGTGCCGCCTCCTGCTGCACCGATGGAACAGGAGATCTACCTGAAGTCGGTGGAGGTGGCACCCGAACCGGTGGCCATGAACGTGCCCGCTCCGCAGGCCATCATCCCGCTCGATTTCGAGATCGCTGCACCGCGTGTAGTGGAGCCGGTGAACCAACCAGTGGTCGAGGAGAAGGTGGTGCACACCTTGAACGATGAAGTGCCTGTACAGCCAGTGGCTAACCGCCCGGAAGTGACCGAAGCGCGCCTGAGCCCTAACGAGCATCAGATGCGCGTGGAGGAACGCGTTATGCGCATGCGTGAGGTGTCGCAGAAGCTGCGCACGCCGAACGGGCTGAACGATATGGAGCGTGAGCCCGCTTACAAGCGGAAGAACATCCAGATCAACGACACGCAGCACAGCACCAGCTCCACCATCAGTCGTTACACGCTGAGCGAGGAGACGGATGAGAGTGGTGAACGTCGTGTGGAGCTGAAGCGTAACAACCCGTACCTGCACGACAACGTGGACTGAAATCCTGCAAAGGGGATCGGTTGACGAACACCAACACCATGGAACTCCAACAGCGAATCGATGCCGACATCCGTTCGGCGATGCTGGCCCGTGAAAAGGACAAGTTGAACGCACTGCGTGCCATCAAGAGCGCCATTCTGCTCGAACTTACCAAGGAGGGCGGCGGTGCCGGGCTGGATGAGGCCGTAGGCATGAAGATCCTGCAGAAGCTGCACAAACAAAGGCAGGAGAGCGCGGCGATCTACAACCAGCAAGGCCGTGCAGACCTGGCCGCCGAGGAGGAGGCACAGGCTTCTGTGATAGAGGCCTACCTGCCCAAGCGGATGTCCAATGTGGAACTGGAAGAGGCTGTGGTGGCCTTGGTGGCCGAGCTGGGTGTGAACGACATGAAGGCCATGGGCCGTGTGATCGGTGAGGCGAATAAACGTCTTGCCGGTAAGGCCGATGGAGCACAGATAGCGGCGCTCGTGAAGCGGCTGCTCAGTGGGGGCTGAGCTACGCGAGTTACGACGCCACAGATGGAAGGCGTGTCCGCAAGGGCGCGCCTTCTGCGTTCCATACCACGGCCTTCAGCGGTCGATCACCAGCTTGAAGCCCACGCCGTGCACGTTCACGATCTGCACCTTGGGGTCGAGCTTCAGGTACTTGCGCAGTCGACTGATGAACACGTCCAGACTGCGTCCCAGGAAGTAGGTGTCATCACCCCACACCATGTTCAGCACCAGCTCGCGTGGCAGCACTTGGTCGGCATGGAGGCATAGCAATCGCAGCACCTCAGCCTCCTTTTTCGTGAGTTTGCGTTCCTCGGTCGGGTGGCTCAGCATTAGGTTGCGGTGGTCGAAAGTGTAATCGCCCACGTCGAATCGATCACGCTCGCGTGCTTCATCCTCCTTGCCCTGTGTGCGTCGTAGGATCGCTTCAATGCGCAGGATGAGCTCCTCATGGCTGAAGGGTTTGGTGAGGTAGTCATCACCTCCTGCCTTGAAACCGGCGATCCGGTCCTCGGTCTGGCTCTTGGCGGTAAGGAATACGATAGGCACCAACGCGTTCACCATGCGGATGTCCTCCGCCAGGCTGAACCCGTCCTTCTGTGGCAACATCACATCCAGTACGCACAGGTCGTAAGGCTGCTCATTGAATTTACGCAGGCCCTCCTTGCCATCTCGGCAGAGATGCACCGTGAACCCACGGCGCTTCAACGCGTCCTGTATCACAAAGCCGAGGTTGAGGTCGTCCTCTACGAGCAGGATGGTCGCTTTTTGTTCGCTCATGGTCTGTGATCTTTCCCGTTCTATAGGGTAAGCGGAAGTGAGAGGGTGAAGGTGCTGCCCTTGCCCGGTTCGCTCTGTGCGCTAACGCCGCCATTGTGCGCATGTGCGATCTGTTGCACGTAGTGAAGGCCAAGGCCGAATCCCTTCACGTTATGCACGTTGCCGGTATGCACGCGATAGAAGCGTTCGAAGATGTGCTTGAGGTCCTCTTTGCGTATGCCGATGCCCTGGTCTTCCACCAATAACAGGAACTCTCCGCCCTTTTGCAGTGTTCTTATGCGGATAACAGAATCGTCCGGGCCATACTTAAGGGCATTGTCCAGCAGATTGGTCACCACGTTCGCCAAGTGCATGCGGTCGCCGGTAACAGTGCTCTGAGCGGCCGCCAACTGAAGGTCCAGCCTTACCCTGCGCTCAGCCAAGGGCAGTGTGAAGTGCTCTGCCACCTCGCGTGCCACTTGGTTCATCTCCACCCGTTCGAGCTTCAGATGGAGTTCATCCTTGTCAAGGGTGGCCAGTTGCAGAACGCGTTCCACTTGATTCCGGAGCCGTTCATTCTCGCTGCGGATGATCTGTGCATAGGCCTGCAATCGCTCGGGTTCGTTGATGATCTGTGGGTCCGCGATCACTTCACTGCTCAGCGCGATGGTACTGATCGGTGTCTTCAGCTCGTGCGTCATGTTGCCGATGAAGTCGTTCTTCATCTCGCTGAGCTTCTTCTGTTTCAGGATCACCCATACGCTGTATGCGAAGAAGCTGAAGACGATCAGGGTAACGATGGTCGGGAAGATCCACGTCCAGCCACTGTGCTCTTCTTCCTCCCACAATGTGCTTTTTCTGCTGGGGAAATAGACCCCGAAGTAGTGCCCGTCCTTGTCCAACTTCTGCAACTTGGTGTGTTGCACGGTGTCAGACTTCAGTGTGTCGAACGAAACGTAGTTGCCGTACACCACGCTGTCCGTGAAACAGTCGTAGATGCCGTATTCGAAATCCTCCTGGATGTTCCGTCGGCTGAACTCCTTCCGCAACAGCGATTCAAGCAGGTAGGGGTGGAGCGTATCGTTGATGGTGACCGCGAAATAGTTCGGGCGCTCCTGCTTCACGGCATCGTATAGATCGCTCGGGTCCTTGGTCATCGAGAGGATCTGCTCGGTGACATCGGTGAGCGCGATCACCACCCGGTCGTTGAACTGCTTCTCGAGCTGCAGCGCACGTTCCCGGTTCAGGGCCAGCTGTTCGCTTCGGTAGTGGGATGCCTGCCTGAGCCAGAGCAACTGGATCAGGACCACCCCGATCACGCTCAGGGTGGCCAGCAGGATCAGCGTACCTATCGCTTTGCGTCCCATGGCCGTTGTGCAATGTTAAGCCGGGGCACACGTTGGCGCCCCGGTCATTAACAAGGCTTTTACTTTCGCCCTTCCTTTCATGAGCACCCTCTCGTTCCGTCTTTCCATCGCCGCCATCGTTGTTGTGGTCGGCTTCGGTGCCGTGCTCGATGTCATGGAGGTGGATGCTGCCCAGTACGCGGCCATGTCGGCCGATATGCTGCACCAGGATAACTGGTTGAAGCTCTACCATCGCGGCGAGGACTACCTGGACAAGCCGCCCCTCCTGTTCTGGCTTTCGGCGCTTTCCTTCAAGATCTTCGGCATCCACAACTGGAGCTACAAGCTGCCGAGCATCCTTTACGCATTCCTCGGGCTCTACAGTACCTATTGTTTTGTTCGAATGTTCCATGGGGAGGAGGTGGCCCGTAGGGCGGTGCTGATGTTGGGCAGTAGCGCGGCCTTTCTGCTCATGACCAACGATGTGCGTTGTGATACCATCCTTACGTCGTCGGTCATCACTGCCATCTGGGCCGGCGCGGCCTGGCTTCAAGAAAGGCGTTGGTGGCAGCTCATTCTACTTACTGCCGCGATCGCTTCGGGCATGTTGGTGAAGGGGCCCATGGGTGCCGTGGCACCGGTGCTCGCGCTCGGCGGACACGTGTTACTGGCGCGCCAATGGAACATGCTTCGCGACCTGCGTTGGCTGGTGGTCCCGGTCTTGGTGGCCCTGGCCCTGGTCCCCATGTGCATCGGCCTTTACGAACAGTACGGCATGCACGGTCTGCGTTTCTATTTCTGGGAGCAGAGCTTTGGCCGTATCACGGGGGAGAACCGCTGGAAGGATGATTCCACGGCATTGTTCTTCACCCATGAAGTGCTATGGCAGTTATTGCCGTGGACCTTGTTCGTGCTCTTGGGAATGTGGAACACCTTGAGATCCATGCTTCGCCGTGAGCGTTTGCCTGAGTACGTTTCCATTTCGGGTGTGGTGCTTGTGTTCGCCGCATTGTCGCTCTCGCACTTCAAGCTGCCTCACTACTTGTATGTGATCGTGCCTTTGTTCGCTGTGCTGGCTGCCAGAGCATGGCCGAATGAGCCAATGCGTGGGCAGCGGTATGCGCAGACCGGCCTGGTGTTATTGCTCGCCATGGTGGCGTTCTGGTTGGCCTGGGTCGCGTTCCCCTCGAAAGATCGCTGGTGGGCGCTGGCTTTGATCTTCCTGCCGACGTCCGTTGCGCTATACCAACGCATTCAGCATAGAGGTGTGACCTTGTTCCATGCCTCTTTCGTGCTGATGATCGGTGTCGGCTTGGTGATCAACACCAGTATCTATCCTTCCATCCTTTCCTATCAGGCCAATGCCCAGGTGGGCAAATGGGTGGCAGAGCGCGGGCTTGGGCCCGATCGTTTTGGCAGTGTGGCCGAAGGTGGTACATCGCTTAATTTCTATGCCGGGTTTACGGTCCCCTTTGTTCAGAACGCAAGTGAACTCGCTTTGCCAGTTCATAAGGGTCAGGTGATCTACACCAATGCCCATGGTCGCGATGCTCTTGTTGAGCTTGGTGCCACACCAGTGCGCTCGACCGAGTTCCCGAACTACCCCGTGCAACTGTTGAGCGTGGAATTCCTTGACCCGGCCCAACGGCTTGGCATCTTGGAACGGAAATTCCTGTTGGAATTCTGACCCTTCGCGAACCATTTCCGCCAACGGCTGTTTCTTGTTTCGGTGCCTTGCCAAAGCGCGTAGGTTCCGGAAAGACCCAACCCCCTAACCCTAACTCAATGAAAAACGCCGGACTCATCCCGACCAATTGGGCCCGCGCTGTGAAGTTGCTCTCGGCGGGCATATTCATGGCTTGGTCCCTTGGTGCTTCCGCTCAAGGCGGATCCGATTGTGTAGCCCAGGCTGGTACGTTGCGTGGTTTCAAGGCCACGGATTGCCTGCAGGCTGGCGGTACTTACATCGGTGCCATTTCCAATGGAGGACAGGTAGTTCCCGCAGGTTATCAAGTCCTGTTCGTCCTTACCAAAGGAGAAGGTCTCGTTATTCAAGCGGTTTCGAACAATCCCACTTTCCTGGTGCAGGAAACGGGTTTGTACACCGTACATCGGTTAGTATACGACCCCAGTACCCTCGACCTTAGCATAGTGGAACCCGGTGTTACGACTGGATTCGACGTTAATTCCTTGTTGGTCCAAGGCGGAGGATCTATCTGTGCTGCGTTGGATGTGGCCGGTGCCAGCATTTTAGTTGACAATCCCGATGCAGGCAGCCTCGTTGCGTATGCGTCCGACGTATGTCTGTCCAATGGTTCCGCGACAGTATCGGCATCGGTCAGTGTTGCGCCTTATGTACCGCAGGGCTATGCGGTCGCATATGTGTTGACCCAAGGTGCCGGTCTTGTCATTGTTGATGCTGGTCCAGAGCCTGCTTTCGAAGTGGAGGCAGTAGGCGATTACACGATCCATACGCTGGTCTTCGACCCAACAACTCTTGACCTTGGAATTGTTGAGCCAGGCGTTACCACCGGTTTTGATGTGAATGGACTTCTCATCCAAGGCGGTGGACCCATATGCGCAGCTCTGGATGTCGCTGGCGCCCCTGTCTCGGTCAATGAATGCCAAGTGGAATGCACCGCATTCGCGGGAACTCTTTCCGGATTCAAGCCAACTGACTGCCTGCAGGAAGGAGGAACGTGGATCGGAGGGATCTCCAATGGCGACCAAGTGATCCCTGCGGGATACACGAGCATTTTCGTTCTGACCCAAGGCTCTGGCCTTGTCATTCAAGGGGTCTCGGAACAGCCGGTCTTCAATGTTACATCCACCGGTCTCTATACCATTCATCGACTGGTCTATGACCCTGCAACACTCGACCTGAGCATCGTGGTGCCAGGCGTCACAACAGGTTTTGATGTGAATGCGCTGCTCATTCAAGGTGGTGGTTCTATCTGCGCCAGCCTTGATGTGGTTGGTACCAGCGTGCTGGTGGATGACCCGGACAGTGGCTTGCTGGTCACAAATAGTGCAGAGGTCTGCCTGACCGATGGCATGGCAATGCTCTCCGCGTCTCACAGTGCATCTCCCTACGTTCCCGCCGGTTACCAGGTCCTTTACGTTCTCACACAAGGTGAGGGCCTGCTGATCGTGAATGCCGGAGCAGAGCCCGATTTCTCGGTCAATGCTGTCGGCGATTACACAATACACACGCTGGTTTACGACCCCGCCACGCTCGACCTCGGCGTTGTGGTACCCGGAGTGACCACCGGTTTCGATGTCAACGGCTTGTTGATCCAAGGTGGTGGCACCATTTGCGCATCCCTTGATGTTGCAGGCGCCCCGATCAAAGTGATCTCCTGCGACGAAGAGTGCAAGGCTAACGCGGGAATGCTCACAGCTGATGAGAGCGGTTGCTTGGAGGAGGCTGGTCTTACGATCAGCGCCACCCCGAACGGAGACATCGTTGTGCCTGACGGTTACAGCGTGCTCTACGTGCTCACCAGCGGTGCAGAGCTGACGATCCAGAACGTGAGTCCTGACCCGAGCTTTACCGTAACGAGCGAGGGCCTCTACACGATCCACACGCTGGTGTACGACCCCGCAACGCTCGA
>CAZQFG010000008.1:7506-36390 GCA_964592515.1 uncultured Chryseobacterium sp.
CCTGAGCATAGTGGAGCTGGGTGTGACCACGGGTGTTGACGTGCTGGGCCTGGTGCTCGCGAACAACATCTGCGCAAGCCTCGATGTGGCCGGTGCGGCTTTCACCGTGGAAGCTTGTGAAGCAGGCTGCACGGCCAACGCAGGTACTCTCGGTGTGAACAAGCACGGTTGCCTGGAGGATGGTGGTCTCACGATCAGTGCCACCCCGAACGGTGATATCGCTGTGCCTGCCGGTTACAGCGTGATTTATGTGCTCACCAGCGGTGCAGAGTTGACCATCCAGAACGTGAGCGCTGAACCCAGCTTCAACGTAACGAACGAAGGCCTGTACACGATCCACACGCTGGTGTACGACCCCGCAACGCTCGACCTGAGCATAGTGGAGCTGGGTGTGACCACGGGTGTTGACGTGCTGGGCCTGGTGATCGCCAACAACATCTGCGCAAGCCTCGATGTGGCTGGTGCACCGTTCAACGTGCTTGCCTGCGGCAACAAGGGCGGTCAGTTGACCATCCTTAGTGCTTGGCCTGTGCCCGCCTTTGACCAGATCACCTTGGAACTGGTGAACGAGCGCACTTCACGCACTGAGTTGGCCGTATACGATATGCAGGGCAACCAGCGTACGGCGACGATCGCGGTCGGCAAAGGAGTTGAAAAGATGATAGTGGATGTCAAGGCCCTGCCGGTGGGTCAGTACATCATTCGCATGGTATGTGAAGACCGTGTAACAACGCATCGGTTCACGAAGGTGGACTGATAATGGAGGTCCGGTGAAGGCGAGGCCTGGGAAGTCCCGATACGTCGGGACGACCCGGGCCTCGCTGATTTTTGTCAGTTCCATTGACAGCCTCCACGTTCGACAGTATTGTGACGCAGTACAAAGGGCATCACAGGTTGCTTTGTAGCCCGTAACGAAACCCTGAACGCGAATGCGACTCTATACACTTGTTCTTGCTGCAGTGCTTACCACTGCAATATCAGCCCAGACCACGGTTACCGTTTCCACCGGTGCAGCCAATTCCACCCAGACCTTCTATAGTCTTCAGAACGGCGAGGTGGCCGCTGCTCCCTTGGCCGATTGGGACCTGGCTTTCGAGATCACCGGCTTCACATCCTCCATCCGGGTGAACACTGCCAAGGGTCTGTCCGTGTGGGAGACCAACGCTTCTGTAGCCGATTGGGCCAGTGTGAACACTTTTGATGAGACGAACTGGACGGTCATCCACAACTCGGAGACGGACTGGTCCGTTGGTGCGCTTAATAATGGCAACAACCTCTCCGAGCCCGATGGGGTGAACGTTGGCTGGGGCATCTACAACATGATCACCCACGCCATCGTTGGTGCCAAGGTCTACGTGATCGACCTGGGAAGTGCCACATACAAGAAGTTGCGCATCAATTCGCTGCTCAGTGGCACCTACTCGTTCACATATGCGAACCTCGATGGTTCCGAGGAAGTGACCACCTCGCTCTCGAAGTCCGGTTACACGGATAAGAACTTTGGTTACTTCAGCTTCACCACGGGCACCACGCTCAACCCCGAACCGGCCACGGCCAGCTGGGACCTCCTGTTCACCAAGTATGTTGGATTCGTTCCTACGGCATACCCTGTTGCCGGTGTGTTGCAGAACAAGAACGTAACAGCCCTTCAAGTGGATGGCGTGCCCACGGGTGATGCCCAGTGGTGGGGCGAGGAGTTCAGTAGTGACATCAACATCATCGGCTCCGATTGGAAGACCTTCAATATGACCACGTTCCAGTATGAATACGCGCAGGACCGGACTTACTTCGTGCAGGACCAAGCGGGCAATATCTGGAAGCTCATCTTCATTGGCTACGGTGGAAGCAGCAATGGCAACATGACCTTCACACAGGAACTGGTGAGCGGTGTAGGCATGGAGGAGGCCGTCACATCCACCTTCGCCGTATTCCCCAATCCAGTTGCTGACGGCGCCACGCACATCATTTTGGATGCACCTGCTGCAAGTGTTCTGCTGACGGTCACCGACATGAACGGTCGCTTGGTGATGCAGGACAACTTCATTGGTAATGGTGGCCTTACGGACCGCGTGCTCGATGTCAGCACGCTGCGTCCCGGTATGTTCGTTGCGAAGTTGATGGGCGCAGGCCTCAACGCCACGACCCGTTTCGTGGTGGAGTGATCCATATCGCCTACCCGAAGCCCCGGATATCCGAGCGATATCCGGGGCTTCGTCGTTGATGTGATTACCATGATCGTGGTATAGGGCGCTCGGTGGCGGGAAGAGTCCTTTGTGCGCTTCAAAATGGTCTTTCCCATGTCCTTGTCCCTTCTGCGTAACGCATATGCGGCGATATTCATTCTGTGCTCCTTTGTAGTGCATGCTCAGCAGGACACCTTGCGTAAAGTGGACCTGAAGGAGGTGCAGGTTGAAGGTCACCGACCGCATAATGTGGTGCAGCGGATGAAGCCTGTGGAAGGAGAGGTGATCGCTGCGGGCAAGAAGAACGAAGTGGTGCAGGTTGCAGGCCTCGATGCGGACCTGTCCACGAACAATGCGCGGCAACTGTTCGCGAAGGTGCCGGGTATTAGTATCTGGGAAAGCGAGGGGTCGGGCATTCAAATGAGCGTGGCCGCACGTGGCCTCAGCCCCAATCGTTCATGGGAGTTCAATGTGCGTCAGAACGGGTACGATATCGCTGCTGAGCCCTTCGGTTACCCGGAAGCCTATTATGCTCCGCCCATGGAGGCTGTGGAGCGCATCGATATCATCCGCGGCTCGGCATCGCTCCAGTTCGGTCCACAGTTCGGTGGTTTGCTCAATTACCGGTTGAAGCGCGGTGTGGCAGGCAGGAAGATGGCCTTCGAAACACGCCAGACGGCGGGCTCCTATGGTCTGTTCAATGCCTACAATGCAATGGGAGGAACGGTCGGCCGCACTTCGTACTACGCGTTCTGGCATCACCGCAGTGCAAATGGTTGGCGAACCAATAGTCGCTATGTGACCAATACTGGACACGTGTCGGTGACCCATGCTTTTAGCAAGCGGTTCACCCTTGGTCTGGAGTACACTCGGATGGACTATTCCAGCCAACAACCGGGCGGGCTCACGGATGCGCAGCTTCAAGTTGATCCGAAGTACTCTGACCGGGCGCGGAATTGGTTCAGTGCGCCATGGAACGTTGCAGCCGTTACGGCCGACATGGTGTTCACGGAGCGCACGCGTATGAGCCTGAAGTGCTTCGGGACCTTCGCCGAGCGCAACAGCGTGGGGTTCATGAAGCCGATCACTGAACCCGACACGATCAACAGTATGACCCGCGCCTACGCTCCGCGCCAAGTTGATCGCGATGAGTATGCCAATGCAGGTGCTGAACTGAGATTGCTCCATTCCTATAAGGTGATCGGCAAGGCCGGGGACCTGGCCACTGGTGTACGAGCATTCGTTGGTACCACACAACGTCACTTGCTTGGCAAGGGCACCACGGGCAGCGACCTGGACCTTTCGCTAACGGATCCGGTGTACGGTCGTGAACTGGAATACACCACGAGCAATTTCGCAGTGTTCGCCGAGAATGTCTTTAGCATTGGCAGGAACCTTAGCATTGTGCCCGGTGTGCGATTCGAGCATATCGCATCAACCGCGAAGGGCTATTTGAACACCTCTTCCAGGGGTGCCCTTGAGCCTTCGGAGAGGCAGCGTCAGATTATTCTATTCGGCACTGGTCTGGAGTACAGGACTACGGCCACAACCAATGCCTACGCCAATTTCAGCACGGCGTATCGCCCAGTGCTGTATTCGGAACTGACACCAGCCGCTACAACGGACATCATCGATCCGGACATGAAGGACGCGAACGGTTACAATGTGGAGGCCGGTTATCGCGGTTCATTGGCGCGCTATGTCACCTTCGATGTCGGGGTGTTCCAGTTGCTCTACCGCGACCGCATTGGCACTGTGCAACGCGATGGGGTTGCTTATCGCACCAATATCGGAACCTCACAAAGCCAGGGCGTGGAGGCCTACATGGAACTGGAGGTGCTACGCCTGATCTCTGGTGAACGCCCGGCCAGCCTGCGTGTGCATGCATCGGTGACCTGGATGGATGCGCGCTACACCAGTTGGAACAACCCGGCCCTGGTGAACGACCCTGTGCGTGGTGTCGAAGGGAAGTACGTGGAGTACGCCCCGAACACCATAGAGCGCTATGGCATCAATTACCAACGTCGTGGGTTCTCCGCAACTGTGAATTTGAGCCGAATGGGATCCGTGTATACCGATGCGGCCAATACCGTTGAGCCCAATGCGGCTGCTACGGTGGGCCGTCTGGCAGGCTATCAGGTGCTGGATATCAACGCTGGTCATACGTTCAGCAATGGATTGGAGCTGCGCTTGGGCGTGAATAACGTGACCGACGAAGTGTATGCCACCAGGCGTTCCGGTGGCTATCCGGGGCCCGGCGCACTGCCTGGCAACGGACGCACGTTCCTGGTCACCCTCGGTGCCCGGCTTTAGTGGCTGTCGCTTGACGGTCGTGTGACATTCCGCGCGCAGTGGCTTCGGTCCTTTGTGTGCCCGAAATGCGAGCCCTGTCCGGTTCCCCGATCATGTTGAGTAAGCGGCTCCTGTTCTTGCAGGTGCTGCTTTTCCTGGTCGTTGTTGTTCGTGCGCAGGTGGCCATCCAAGTGGTGGAGGCGGTAACCAGTGCACCAGTGCCATATGCACACATCGCCTGGCAACCCCTCGGTGGTGGCCAGGGACAGATAGTGGTGGGCTCCCCGGATGGCAAGGCAGAGCTACCGTTGGGGCCCGATCTGCTCTCGAAGGGTGTTGTGGTACGGATCTCCTTCCTCGGCAACGTCACCATTGTTGATACGCTCCGTTCGAACGCACCAAGGACCTATCGCATGGAGCGGGCGTCGGTGGGCTTGCAGGAAGTGGTGGTAACCGGCCAATATGCGCCCGGGGCACCCGAGAAAGCCGTACACAAGGTGCGTGTTTTGGATGAAACACAGTTCAAACGCATGGCCGCCAATAACCTCGGCGATGCACTGCGGAACGAGCTGAACATCCGGCTGTCGCAGGACAATGTGCTCGGGACCTCGCTCAGCATGCAGGGCCTCGGTGGGCAGAACGTGAAGATCCTGGTGGACGGAGTACCTGTGGTGGGTCGCCAGGACGGCAACATCGATCTGGCGCAGCTGGACCTTACCGGTGTGGAGCGTGCGGAGATCATTGAAGGCCCTCTCAGTGTCAACTACGGCACGAACGCATTGGCGGGCACCATCAACCTAATCACGCGAAAGAGCGTTGCTTCGCCTTTCGCGTTAAGGGCTTCAGTGTATGCCGAACATATCGGACGCTTGAACACCACGCTTTCCGGTGGCGGTAAATGGGGACGGCATGATCTGCTCATTACCGCAGGAAGGAATTTCTTCGGTGGTTGGGACCCCGACCAGCAAGGCGTACCCAGCTTCGAGCCATCCCCGGCCGATATGTCGCGTTACCAGCAATGGAAGCCCCGCGAACAATACTTCGGCAGGGTGGGCTACGGGATCCGCTTGGGTGATTGGAGGTTGAACTACAAGGGTGAGGTGATGGATGATCACATCATCAATCGTGGTCTTCCTCGTGCGCCCTACTATGAGACCGCCTTCGATGAGGAGTACGTTACGCTCCGGTTGGACAATGCCGTGTTCGCCGAACGTCGTTTTACCCGCGGTCGCAGCCTGAACCTGTTGGCGGCGCACAACCGCTACACACGCACCCGGAACACATGGTTCCGTGATCTGACCGACCTCGATGCCATACTCATCACGGCCGAGGGTATGCAGGACACATCCCGGTTCACGCTTACCAATCTGCGAGGCACCTTCGCCGTAGCACCCGATAGTGCCCGCTTGCGTTATGAGCTCGGCTATGACCTCAATTTGGAGACGGGCAGTGGCGATCGAATCGCTGAAGGGGGAGAGGAGATCGGCGATTACGCTGTGTTCGCCAGTTTGGAATACCTGCCTACGACGCGCATCACGATAAGGCCAGGACTGCGTGCAGCATACAACACGCGCTATGGCGCCCCGGTAATACCATCGGTCAACGTGCGGTGGACACTTACCGATGCGTTCACCTTAAGAGCTTCCTATGCGCAAGGCTTCCGCGCCCCATCGCTCAAGGAGCTCTATCTCTACTTCGTGGATGTGAACCACGACATTGTGGGCAACCCGGACTTGAATGCCGAACGCTCGCACAGCATGAATGCGGCGCTCAGCTACCGGCATGCCAAGGACAAGGGGGTCTATCGCAGTGAGCTGGGGTTGTTCTACAACGCCATCGAGGACCTCATCACGTTGGCACAGGTCAGCACGACCACCTACACCTACATCAATGTTGGGCGCCTGCACACAGCTGGCGGTACCATCGGGTCCAGCTGGGACAATGGCCATTGGGTCGTTTCGGTCGGTGGTGGGCTTACCGCACGACTTGACGAGATGGCGATGGAGCATGATGAGCCCTGGTTGCTCTCCCCCGAGGCGCGTGCATCACTCACGCACCAATGGATGACGACAGGTTGGAGCATCTCGATGTTCTGGAAGTACCAGGGCGAAGTGAGCGCCTACACGTTCGAGAACGACGGTGAGGTGGGCCGGTCCTTCATTGGCGACTACAACATGGCCGATGTGAACGTCACCAAGCGTTTCTGGGAAGGCCGCTCATCCGTGAGCCTAGGCTGCAAGGACCTCTTCGATGTGCAGAACGTGCAGGCCACCATGGCAGCGGGAGCGCACAGTGGGGGCGGCGTAGGTGTTCCAATGACCACGGGCCGCACCTATTTCCTACGTCTTGAGCTTGATCTGAAAATGCGAAATTGATCGCCGATGTCCCGGATCTTCCTTTCATCACTGTTCGTGCTCACGGTTCTTACCGGGTGTCTGAAGGACGAGCTGCCTGTGCCTGCGCGTCCGCGTGGTGAAGGGAGCGTCATGCAGGTGTGTATGGGCCCCGGCTACAACGAACAGCTGTGGGTCGATGTGAGCAGTGGTACGGTCGTTTCGAGCAATCCGAAGACCGCTTGGAACCTGGCCTTCGAGAATGGCGCTGATGGGTGGCGCGTGCGCTTGAACGGATCCATGTTGATGTCAGCCATGGACCTTGGGGCCGTTGACATAACGGCCGCGCACGATACTGTGGGCATGTTCTTAACGCGCCACATCGATGCCCCAAGTGGTCATCCGGACAGCACGGCTTTTGGCGATTGGCGGGGTACAGGGCATGTATACCTGGTGGATCTGGGGTACGATGCACTTGGCCAGCAGCTTGGGTTCCGGAAGGTGCGCTTCGATGCCGTGGATGCAACAAGCTACACCATGCAGGTGGCCATGCTCAATGGCGCTGGCCTGCAGACCATTGTAGTGAACAAGGATGCTTCGCGCAGCGCGACCACGTTCCATTTCGTGAACGGGCCGGTGAACGTGTTCCCACCCATGGGTACCTGGGACATGGTGATCACGCAGTACACACATCAGTTCTACGAGCCGTTCCTGCCTTACATCGTTACAGGCGTGCTCATGGACCAAGGGCGCACACGAGTGGCCCGTATCCCGGATGCAGATATCGCGCAGGTCACATTGAACGACACCATCGCTCATCCCTTCAGTGGAAGACGTGATGCCATCGGCTACGATTGGAAGACCTACTCGTTCGAGACAAGCTCCTACACGGTGAACGATCGCATCGTGTATATCATTCAGGATGCGGCTGGCTTCTATTTCAAGCTGCGCTTCCTGGAGTTCTACAGCAGCACGGGTCAAGTGGGGTGCCCTCAGTTCGAGGTGGTGCCCCTGTGAACCCGTCCCATGGCGTTCACATCTCCATATCGCCGCCGCCACCGCCCGGTTCGCGAGGTTGTTGCCCCTTCCGCCTGAACAGGGAGGCATCGCGCTCACCGAATTTCCAAGTGAGCGTGAGACGCACGAATCGTTGTTCCCGCCGGCGGAAGTTCTCCTGGTAAATGGTCGGAGTGTCCAACACCTGGCCCCAGCGACGCGTGTAGAACACATCGTTCACCGAGAGGTTGGCGCTCCATTGTTTGGTGAACTCGCGGTTCAGCGACAGGTCCACGCCGTATTGCGAAAGCGTACGGCCTTGAGGCTGGATGCGCGGGCCTTCATACTCGCCGTTCAGTTGCATGGCCCAATTGCTCTTGCTGCCAAAGCGGTAGCCCACCAGTGCCTTTGCGTTCCAGTTGAAACCTTGGTTGCGTTCCCCTCCCTGTTTCGAGGATAGGGCGATGTCCGTGTACTGTATTGTTCCGCTCAGTGTGATCTGCAACCCTTTCACGGGGTCGAACTTGAACACGTTCTCCCACCCACCGTTCGCACTGTAGCTTCCGTTCACGAAAGTGTTCAACAGAACAAGGCTGTCCTCGCCCAGCGGAGTGGCATATCCGGTGATCACATCCTGCGTGTAGCGCCCATAAACGGATGTGAGCCAGCTGGCCTTGCCACCCAAGAAGGGCAACAGGTGGTTCACTTCTGCCAGGTTGCTCAGTTCGGGTGCCAGCGTGGGGTTACCGATACGCACGTTGCGGCTGTCGGCGAACATGATGAAGGGCATGATCTGCCAGAAACGCGGCCGATCGATCTTGCGGGAGAAGTTCACTTGAAGCTCGCGCGTACTGCCTTCCCAACGACGCACGAGATAGACGGAGGGGAACAGTGCCTTGGCCAGATTCTCGGTGCCATCAGGGTATTTGTAACTGAAACGCTGGTCGGTATCGCGCAGCACGGTCTCGTACCACGTTTGCTCGAAGCGTAGACCGGCCATCAGGCTCCAACGATCGTTCAGCTTCTGCGACCAGTTGAAGTAGACCGCGTTGATGATGTCGGTGATGTCGTAGTTGTTGCTCAGCGTGCTATCGCGCACTGGCACACCCACATCCGGACGAGTGATGTATACGTTCAGCCAGGTGTTGTCCAGGTTCCAGTTCGACTTGGCACCATACTCGATCTTGGTCCGCTCGTTCAGTGGGTCTACTGCATCAAGTTGGAACGTGTAGGTGTTCGCATTGCTGCCACCCAGGTTCTGTTGTGTGCTGGGGCTGCCCGGTGTGGTGCCTCCATTGGCTTCCGTGCTGTTGATGTTGAAGCTTGCATCACTGTCCCGGTTCCAGCCGTTGTAGGTCAGGTCGGCGCTCCATTCCTTGCCCTCTTTCGGTGCCTTGCGCCTGAAGGAGAGCTGACCGGTATAGCTGAAGTTCTCGGACAGGGAAGTGTTGATCTGGTAGCCCGTGCGGAGCAGTTCGCCATTGCCATCCTCCGATCGGAATTCCTGGGTCTCGGTGGAGCCCATTTCACGCTGCCTGCCATTGAAGGAGAGCCCCCAAGTGTTCCGGTTGCTCTGTCGCCATTCCAGACCCAGGCGCCCTCCGTTCATGGTGTTCTTGCCGTTGTTGCTGGCATCCTGAAGGAATCGGCCTGTGGCAGTGCCGTTCTGAAGGTCGGTGCGATCCGTCTCTCCATTGGTGAGGTTCCGCCCGGTGTTGTAGTTGTACGATAGGTTGTAGCTCCAGCGTCCATCGCGCGCGTTCAGGCTGAAGCCGCCCTGGTACCGGTCGTTGGTGCCCACACCGGCCTGCACTTGGCCGTAGTAGCCCGGTTTGGTGTTCTTCTTCAGCACCACGTTGATGATGCCTCCAGTAGTGCTCGCATCAAAGGCCACCGAAGGGTTGGTGATCACTTCCACACGTTCGATATCCTCGGCAGGGATCTGGTCCAGCTGCATGCTGGTGGGTCGGCCATCGATCAAAACCAATGGACGCGATCCGCGCATTTCCACATTGCCTTCCACGTCCACGCTCAGACCGGGCACGTTCTTCATTACGTCCACGCCGGTGCCCCCTTGCGTGCTCAGGTCCTTCTCCACGTTGAATACCCGTCGGTCCACCTGCATCACTGTGGTGGCGCGTTCACCTACCACCTCCACCTCCTTCAGCAGTTCGGCATCGGGCTTCAGCATCAGGTTGCCGAGGTCCTGCTCCAACCGGTCTCGGCTAAGTTGGGCCTCCATCGTAAGTGCGGTATATCCAATGAAGCTGATCTGGATCCGCAGTTTTCCCAAGGGGAGTTTGTCCACGTCGAAATCCCCATTGCCCCGAACAATGGTGCCGCCAACCAGACTGTCGTTCCGGACGGCGTACACCGCAATGGTGGCATACTCGGCCGGCTTCTTGGTCGTGGCATCAAGCACCCGCCCATAGATCCGCCCTATGGCAGGAGGCGAGCCCCCCCCGGGGCGCTGCGCTGAAACGGGTCCTGCCAAGCCAATGGCAAGCAGGGTAATGAGCAATAGAGGCTGTAAAGTGCTCTTGTACATGAATGGGCAAAAGTACCCTGTGCATTGTGGCGGCATGTCCATCAGACCACGTTGCTGAGACCGTGTCCGATCGGATCAACAACTTTTCACACGTTGCGGGTCGATGGGCGCAAAAAGAAAGCCCCCCGGATATCCCGGGGGGCCTTGTTCTCGTGTTTTGCGTGGAGCTTAGTACTCGTCACGACGGAAGCCGCGATCACCACGGTCACCGCGGTCGCTGCGGTATCCACCGCGATCACCACCACGATCGCCACCGCGATCACCACCACGGAATCCACCGCGGTCGCCGCCGCCGAAGCTGCGTCCTCCACCACCGCCGAATCCGCCGCGGTCACCTTCGGTGCGAGGACGAGCCTCGTTCACCACCAGGTCACGACCGTGGAAGTTCTTGCCATTGGTGCCTTCGATGGCTGCTCGGCCGGAGTTGTCATCGGACATCTCAACGAATCCGAAGCCACGGCTACGGTTCGTCACTTTGTCCATGATGATCTTGGCCGAGGTCACCTCTCCGAACGGTTCGAAAAGCTCTCGGAGGTCTTGGTCCTTCACTGAGTAAGGCACGTTGGCGACGTAAATGTTCATGAGTTCTACTGACTGGGTTTTGTTCGTATTTGCCTGTGCCGTGGAGGTCTCGCCAAAGAACGCCCCGGCCGTTGGGCGCAACGAAAGTAGGCGGAAAAGCGATCGTGTCAACAGCATGCCCGCCGAATTGTTCTGAAGCACAGGCGTCTCAGGGGCGTCACGCACGGGTGGAACAGCCTCATTTCCCGCACGAACGCACCGTCGGATCAGTTCCGGGACCTGCTCCGCCAATAAAGGAATGGTAGTGCCAGAAGCAACCACCAAAGGCCCGGCTCGCTCATGCTCATGGTGTCCTCGTCCACATCGAACCGTGCATCGGCGCTCAGCGTTTCCCGCTGCTTTTCCAGCAGGGCCACCCGCTGGGCCTCGCTTTCAAGGCACATCCATGCCGTGGTGGGTTGCAGCACCTGCGCTTGGAAACTGCCCCTTACCAGCCCGTGCCAGGTGGTGTTCGGGGTTTCGCCATGCAGCAGGTAGCTACGCCAATGGCTTTCCAGTCGTAGCATGTCCATCCATTGGCGTTCGCCGATGTCCGTTAGCGGTGTCATGCGTTCCGGGTTCACCACCATGCTGGCCAGGCTGTCGTTCCTCAGGTAGGCGATAGGGTTCCGCGCATCGGGCCAGGCGAGCACCTCGGGCACTTCAATGGTGAGCCAGTTGCTGTTCATACTGCGATAGGGCGGCTCGAACGAACAACGCGCTCCGTTGCCTTCCTCGCCAAGCACGATGAAGGAAGCGCCTTCGGGCAGACAGGTGGCCACGTCGTCAAGGTCGTCGAGAAGGATGCCATAGCTCTCTGATGCATACGATGGGCCACCAGTTCCCAGAACGATGATGGGCGTTGATGGAACTACCTGTGAGCAGTTCTCCACCAGGATCTGGCGCATCACGCGGTCGCTGAAGAAACCGCCATTTCCAACATGGTGGCGGAAGCGTGCCTTCCCCTCTGCGTTCCACGTCACACGTGTGTCGTATGCGTCGCAGAGATGGACGATCATGCTATCTGGATCGATCCGGTGCTCAGCAACGAACGCATCGACATCCGTGATCGACCGATCGCGCTCTTCGCGCCATCGTTCCGTTGCGTCCAACACGATATGGAAGACCGGTTTTCGGCGCACGCGCGTCAGTCCTCTCTTCACGTGATGTGGCACATAAGTGACCGCGCCATCGGGCGTGGTGGTCACAGTATTAAGGGCTGTACTGATCGTGTCGCCCAACAGGACCCGTTGTCCGTTCAGGTCGATCATGAAGGGTTCGCGATGAAGCACTTCAATACCGGCGGTTCGCACTTCAGAATTATCGAAAGGGAATATGCGACATTCTAATTCCCTAGGGGCGAGATAGCGAAGGATGGATGGGTCCCGTTGAGCGTTCACGATCTGCTGATAGACCCACTCTGCCGCTTTCTTTTCGGCAAGTATGCCCCGCACACGCTCGCCCGCAATGGTCAGGTAGGTATCGCTGATCCATGCACCATCGGGCAAGTGGAACCGAGTCACGAACTCGCTGTTCGCTGGACCGAGGTTCGTCATTTGAAGGTGTACCCATGTGCGCCACACCTGTTGCTCCGCATCGAAGCGACTTTGCGCCAATGCACTGTCCAGTCGCACGTTGGAGGGTGGAGGCGTCCGCTGGAATCGACTTTCATGCAGGGGCGGCTCGTTCAGGAAGATCATGCGCAGTTCATCGTGCTTGCGGCGACCCAGGGTCAGGTTGTCCAGCACGATCCGGTTGTAGTAGGGGGTCAGGAATGGAGTGGCCGACCTGGACGACCAGCGCTTCTGATTCGCATCCACTTGGTCCAGCACGGCACGGAGAGCATCCGGGTCGATGGGCTTTATAGCCGACTTGGCCGGATCGGCATGGTACACGTACTGAAGCGCTTCGTGCAGAACCGCGCGATGATGCAGGTAATTCCCGGTGACCGCTCCCGGTATCACGCTCAATGCAAGCATGAACGTCACCACGATGGTTCCTGTGCCATGATGGGCCCGGAGGTACCGAGCATCATCTGCCAGTTGCTTGCCCTGCACGAGCACAAGCAGTACGGGAGCGAGCAACAGGAAGCCCAGTCCTAACGCGATGATGGCGATGACGCTGAGCGGGACCCAGGGCACGAAGAGCACGAAGAAGTACAGCACATACGTGAAGCCGATGCTCCGCAGGACGAACTGGAGCAAGCGTAGCCGATGGTCCTGGCTCGAGGGCCACACCACCACGGCGCCGTTCACCAAGGCGATCGCGTAGAACGCCCAATGCGATAGGTTCCCGAAGATGCCGCGTGCTTCCGAAGTGACCCCTCCGAACCCGACATTGTGGATGTACAGCCCGAGCAATGGAAGCACAAGGGCCACCACGATCCGTGTGAAGAGCGCGCGGTCCACGTTGTAGGTGGCGGTGCGCAGCACAAGCGCGGCCGCCCCCCTGAACACGAAGAAGAGAAAGGCGATGCTCAGGCACACGAACAGCACCACCCACACTTGGCGCTCGAAATCGATATCGAAACGCCAAGGCTCCACCACCTGCACGAACAGATAGATGCTCAGCGGTATGCCTGCAGCGATCAGCAGGTCGCGTAATGGGTTGCCCTTGCTTTGTTCGCGCAGAGTGGAGGCGACAAGAACGAACAAGGCATGTAGCAAAGGGATGCCGAGCAACCTGAATGGAAGTAGTTCCGTGTCGTCGCTCACCATCCAGCGCGGTACATCCCATGGGATCAGCTCCCGGTAATGCTCTACGAAGTACCAGAGCATGGGCACATACGCGGTGAAGAGCACGATGCCATACAGGAAATGGATGTCCCGGCCTTGCTTCGAGAGGACCAACGAATAAATGGTGGAGCCAAGCACAAGGGACCCGAACAGCATCGCCATTCGACGCCAGAGCCCAAGGCTTTCTTCCGGAAGCAGCGAATGGATGGTGCTGTACAGATCGCCGAGCAGTAAGGCCAGCAAGGCGGCGGGCACCACATGTGCGATGAGGATACCTATGGCTTTGCGAAAGGGACGCATGGTGGGGTGGTGCGGTGGGTCAGTCTGTCGAGAAGAAGGGTGGCCAGAACGAGCGCGGTCAGGAATATGGCGGCACCGATCACTTCGTGAACCACTGCCGACGGTACATGGCCAATGCGCTGCAAGGACACCATGCATAGGATGCGGCCGGTATTGGTCAGCAGGGTCAGCGCGTATGCGGCAGGCAACATCAGCAGTGCGAGCAAGGGCCGCATGCAGCCTCCGTTCCTGCTTTTGAGCACGAGGAAGGCGAACGAGGCCGTTGCGATGACCATGAAGTTCGTGCCCGAACAGGAGCGGTCGATCACCATGTTGAGGTCGGGGAAGTAGAAGCCCTTTCCGGCCACTAACGCGTATGATGTATTGCCGAGCAGGGCCACCATTCGGGCCACCGGGCTCAGCAGTGGGTCCAGATCATCAATGGTCGCCGTGCGGTACCACCATTTCAGCGCAAAGGCCGCTCCCAGAAGGGATCCGCCCATAAGTAGGGTCTTCAGGCGATGGCGGTCGAGCATGTGCTTGGGATCCTGTGTGCAACGTGGCTTCTTCGTGATCCGTGCGTGCATCGGTTGTGAATGATCGTTAGATCGCGGTTCGTATAGCCCCAGCCTTGCTGATAGCTTACCAAGGTGTGACGCATGTCAAGCGGGCAAGGTGACCGTAGCCATTACCTTCGCGCAGTTCCGAAGTAAGACCCATGTCCCAGCCAACGTTCGCCAAGACCGCTCCCGTTTTCTTCCAACGCCTCCGTGAGGTCACGGAGGCTTATTTCAAGGAAAATAACCTGCCCAAGACCGGTGATATCCGGCTCTATGCGAAGACGGTCATCCTCGCCGTTGCGCTCGTCGCGCTATATGTGGTGCTGGTGTTCTTCACACCTGCCTCAGTGTGGTTGTCATTGGCATTGTGCGCGCTGCTCGGCGTGGTGGTGGCCAGCATCGGCTTCAACGTGATGCACGATGGCGCACATGGCAGCTACAGCCGCAAGCAATGGGTGAACGAGATCATGGGGCACAGCCTCAATGTGCTCGGTGGAAACGTGTATCTCTGGAAGCTCAAGCACAATGTGAACCACCACACCTTCACCAACGTGGAGGGCATGGACGATGACATCGACATCAAACCCTTCATCCGCGTACACACCGGACAGAAGAAATACTGGTTCCATCGCTTCCAGCATGTGTACGGATTGCTGCTTTACGGAAGCACCTACCTCTTCTGGATCTTCTTCAATGATCTGAAGAAGTATTTCACCGGCAAGATCGCCGACAACACGCCCATGAAGCCCATGAGCACGAAGGAGCACATCATCTTCTGGGCATCGAAGGTGTTCTACATCGCCGTGTTCCTGGTGCTGCCCATGTACTTCGCCGGTGTGTTACCCACGCTGGTGGGCTACGGTGTCATGGTCTTCGTCACGGGCCTGGTCATCGCGGTGGTGTTCCAGCTCGCCCATGTGGTGGAGGATACCGACTTCCATCACCCGGAAACGGACGGACAAGTGATCGAGAACGAATGGGCGGTACATCAAGTGGCCACCACGGTGAACTTCGCCACGAAGAACCCGGTCTGGAACTGGCTTTTCGGTGGCCTGAACTTCCAGGTGGAGCATCACCTCTTTCCGCGCATCAGCCATGTGCATTACCCCGAGCTCAACAAGCGCCTCAAACAGGTGTGTGCCGAGTTCAACATCCAGTATCGCGAGTTCCCCACCCTGCGCAGCGCGCTCTGGAGCCACTTGATGCATCTGCGTCAGGTAGGCATGGCGTGATCGCGGCACCAAGTGAATGTCAAAGGGCGATGCATTGGTTGCATCGCCCTTTGCTTTTTTTGGGGGTGTTCAACTCGTGCTTACTCCAGCACCACGGGCATTTCCTTCGGGTGCTTCACCACATAAGCGAACCCGAGCTTTTTCGTGGCCTTCGGTTCCAGCCTGAAGTTCCAGGTCAAAAAGCCTTTCTGTTCATCCACCACGGCGCCGCCCTTGTCCTCGAGCTTCACTTCGATCTCGCTCTGGGGGCTCAGTGGGTACTGGTCGCGCACTTCCAGATCAATGGCGGTGCCCTTGGTATTGCGCACAGTGAGGTCCCACCCGATGGTCACTGTGCGCTTGCCGCCCACCACGGCCTTCTGGTCGGTGGTCTTGCGCTTCGCGCGTTCCACCACTACACCCTTGTCGCGGCCCAGGCTGATGTCGAGGGTATCACGCGGGATGTCCAACTGCAGGTAGCTCTCGCCCACGAAGGTGCCCTCGAAGAACACATTCGCTTGGCCGGGCAGCAGGTTGAGGTCTTCCCAACCGGTGGTGCGCGCGTAGAGGAAGGCGTCCTTGTCCAGCTTCGGCGTGGCGTAATGCTTGAACGTGGCGGGAATGCTGTGGCTCTTTACCCCCACCATGTGCGGCACACCATCGCTCGGCACGGTGAATGGCGTTTCGATCACGAACTCCACGGTGGTGGTGCGGTAGGCCACAGTGTTCGCCACGGTGGTATTCGCTGATCGTTCCTCATACTTCATGTCCTTATCCATATCCGCTCCTCCGTAGGCCACGCTCGGTGCTGCTTCCGCCTTTCGTGTGCGACTGCTGATGGCCACTTCCCGCAGTTCCACCTGGCGGGGCTGGTGCAGTGTCCAAGGGTTCAGGCCGGGCATCACGCCGCCCAGTGTGGGGTTTCCGCTGCTCAGGCTCAGGTTCACTTTGCTCCAATCCTCGCCGGTGTTATTGGTCACTTGGGCTTTCATCAATAGTTCGATCGGTTGGCCAACGCTTTTCGCGCGCAGGTCGTAGGCCGGTATCCAGCCTGCACTGCCTACGAAGTAGGTGAGCGTGAAGGATGCGGTGACCTCGATATCGCTCGCGATCTCCACCACCACTTCGCTGGTGGGGCGTGGTGCCTGTGCCTGGAATTGTTGCAGTTGCTGGCGGAGCTTGTCGGCCTCCTGGCCGATCGTGGTGAGCTTTTCCTGCTGGGCCAGCCAGTTGGTCTTGGTGGTCCGCAGGCGTTCACGCACATAGTCGTTCACCGCTGTGAGCTGGGCGGCCGTCAAACCGTTCTGTTGTCCGCCTATGCTGCTGTTCTTGTTCAGCAGTTGCTCTTCGTTCACCCACACGTCCTGCATGGCCTTTTCGTAGGCCCAGTCCTTTTCCAGCTTCTTGATCCGCGCCTGGATGTCCTCGATCTCTTTTTTCTTCGGGCTCTCGGTGAGGTAGTTCATGCGGTGGTTCACGCTCAGGATGGTGTATCCACCCTTGCCAGTGACCTGTATGCTCTGGGGATCCATGCCCTGTGCCAGTCCGGTGAAGACGAAGACACTGGTGCCTGCGGGTACCGTGGCGCTCGCCATACGTGCCACTTGTGCTCCGCTGAGGAACACTTTGGCCTCCACGAGCTTGCTGGTTATCGCGCGCTCGCCCTCGGCGGCAAGTGCGGTGTGCAGGGTGGTGAACAGGGTGGCAATGAGAATGAACGTGCGCATGTGCTGATCGCTTGGCTGGGTGAATGTAGCGTGTGGTGGTACACGCGGGCACGGGGACCGTTCAATGTCCGTGCCACGAAAAAGGCCGCTCCCCATGGGAGAGCGGCCCTTTTTACGATCGTTGTTGTACAGATCAGGCTTCCACCACGGCCTCGTCGAACTTCACGCCAACGCGCAGTTCGTTGCGCACCACCAAGCGGCCGTTCACCGGACGCAGGAAGTACAGGGCGTCCACTTCGCTCACGGGTTCCGGAGCGGCGGTGATGGCCATGAAGCCGAGGTCCTTGGCCATGCTCAGCACGGCCTTTCTGTTGATGGCGTCCAGCGAGTGCACCTCGTCCAGGAAGAAGGGCACACGCGAGAGCGGCGTCAGCTTCTTCGGGTCCTCCTTCAGCATGCTGCGCAACACCAGCAGGTTGAACAGCACCTTGATGGTGATGGCCGTACCATGGCTCTCCACCTGCAGGTTGTCGTAGCTGTGGGTGCGTCCGGCGCGGGTGCTTACCGTGAATCGTAGTGTGAAGAGGTCGCCGTAGTTCAAGGTGAGGCGCTCGCTGAGCTTGTTGCGGAAGCTTTGGTAGGCCGCGTCCAGCTTGCCCGAGCTGTCGAACAGGCCGGTGTGGTCCGTCTCGGCCAATTCCTTCAGTGCGGCCACCAGTTCGTTCTGGTCCATCACCTCCATCTTCAGGCTTTCCAGGTTGCTCACGCTCACGTTGTTGAAACGGCGATTGAGCATTTCGGCGGCACCCTTGATGTCGTTGAGGCCGTTGAGCACATTGGCGAAGTTGGCGCGCAGCAGGTGCAGGTAGTTGTCCCAGTCCTTGCGCAGGGTCTCCTCGAAAGTGGGCAGGCCTTCCAACTGTTCGCGCATCAACTGCACGGTCTCCGCTTCGGTGGGGCCGATGATGTCGCTCTTCAGCACGTTCTCGATCTTGCTGCGGAGCTGGTCCATCTCGCGGCTCATGACGTTGTGCTCTAGCATCAGCTTGCGGTACAGCTCAATGGCGTCCTCTGCATCGCTCGGCACGGCCATCGGCTCCTTGCCTGTGGCGTTGGGGTCGGGTGGTGGCACGCACTGTTCCAGCAGCACCAACAACCGGTTGAAGCGCTCGTCCTCTTTGTTCAATGCGGTGCGTTGCTCGAACAGCTTCACACCGATCTCTTCCAGTTTGTCGCGTACTTCCTTGCGCTGCTTGTCGCCTTCGCTCTTCTCCTTGTTCAGTTCGGCGAGGCGCTTCTGCAGTTTTGGCTCGTCGCGCTTGTCCACTTGGAAGCGTTCCCAACGCGCCAGTTTATCCACATGTGCGTCGCATTCAGCCTGCACCGCCGCGCGCTCCTTGGCCAGTGCCTCGCGGTTCTCGATGGCGTCCATCAGTTTGCGCAGACGGTCCTGTTCGGCCTTCAGGTCGGTCAGGGAACGCTTCAAGGCCTTCACGTCCAGTAGCTCTTTCCACGCGTGGCTGTTGTCCGGCAGGGGCAGGCTCAGCAGGGCGTCGCTGTAGCGGTCGTTGACGATGTTCTCGGCCACGCTCTTCAGCAGCGCATCGATCTGCTTGCGCTTCTTCAGTTCCACACCGCCTTTCTCAACGGGAAGCTTCAGGATGTCGAGGTTGAAGAGCTTCGAGAGGCCGTGCAACTGCTCGTCGTTCAGTGATTCACGCAGCTCGGTGATCAGGGCCTTGTCGAAGTTGGCGATGGCGCGTTCGGTGCTGGTCACGCGGGCGGTCACTTCGGTCAGGCTGCGTGCTGTGCGCTGGCGGTCGGCCTCTTCGGCGTTGCCCAGTTGCCGGTTCAACACATGCAAGCGCTCCTTGGCGTTGCCCAAGGCCTCGCGCTCCAGATTCTCCACGAATTGCTCCAGGCCCTTGCCCAGATCGGCAATGCGGGCAAGGTCTCCTTCGGCACGACCTTTCGATCCAGCCAGCTCAGCGATCTTCTCGTCCAGGTCCTTCAGGATCTCGGCGGTGCTGATCTTCTCTTTTTCCAGCGCCTCCTGCTTGGCCACGATGGCCTCCTTCACGTGCTTGTTGTGGTCGTGGGCCTTGCGGCGCTTTTCCATCAGGTCGGCGTACACGAAGGCCAGGCGCGCTTCAAGGGTGAAGCGTCCATCGCTCATGTCGATGTATTTCTCCAACCGCTCGCGTTCGCTCTTCAGCGTGTTCAGCTTCAGTCGACGGTCGCGGATGCGCTCGAAGTCCTCGGTCATCAGGCGGTTGGCCTCCAGTGCGGGCTTGTTCGGAGGAATGCCGGCCAGCATCAGCAGGCTGCGCTTCATTTCATGCTGGTCGATACTGCGCAGGCTGAGCAGGTTCTTCAGCACTTCCTTGAAGTGAGCGTAGCGGTCGCTCTCGGTGAGGTGCACCACGCCGAGGCCATTGCTTTCGCCCTTGGTGGCCACCAGGATCGCTTCACGGTGCCCGGCAGCATCGCGCAGCACGCGGAAGTTGCGGTCGCCCAGCTTGGCATCCACTTTCTTCGGGTCCAGCACGCGGCCATCGGCGCTCATGAAGTCCTTCATGTCGTAGCGCCCATCGTACGTGAAGCGGATGGGGTCACCGCCCTGTGCCTTGCTCTGCCCGCGCCAGCCAAGCACGTAGGGGCCTTGCGGTCCTTCCAGTTCGAACAGCAGGTAGCTGAAGTGGTCGGGGAAGTAGTAGGCGCGTGTGGCCTCGGGATCGTGGTCGCCGAAGGCCATCTGGTTGCGGTTGTCCAGGTAGAGGAACTGCAACGTGTTGATCAGCGTGGTCTTTCCCGCGTTGTTGGGGCCCACGAGCTGGATGGAGCTCGCGAGGTCCACTTCGGCGTAGTCATAACTGCCGCTGCGGATGGCAATGAGCTTGGAGGGTCCTAGTGCTGCTTGCATGGGAATGGCGTTGTCGGGGGGCGTGGCGTTCGCGCAGCCCTTTCTCAGTTCATTTCAGGGTCGAAGTCCTTGCCGATGCTGGGGAGCACTTCGCGTGCTTCCTGTTCTGCGGCAGCGCTGATGGCCTGGCACATGTCGAACAGGCGGTGCAGCGGGCGCAGGAAACGGAAGGTGTCGTCGTTATTGTATTCCGCCCAGCCTTTGGTGGCCATGCTCTTGATCAGCTTGCGCAGCCCCGCCTCGTCGTCCACTTCCACGGCGCGCATGTGGGCCTTGTAGCGGTCGCTCTTCAGGTGTGGCAGGCCCGCCAGGGTGAATCGCTCGGTGAGCAGGTATTCCTCGATCGGTCGCCCTTCGTTGGATGCGGCCTCGATGAGGATGAAGCAGAACACCGCCATGGGCGCAAGTGATGCTGCTGGTGGCGTGCCTTCGGCCGTTTCCGTGTGGAAGTAGAAGAAGTCGCGCGGGTGCCGGATCAGGTTCAGGCCCAAGGGCTCGAAGTATTCCTTGTAGCCCTCGTAGTTCTCGGCCAATGCGGCGTGCATCGTGCCTTGCTCGTGGGTGATGTAGGCACCTTGACGAAGCTTGTCGAAGATGTCCTTCAGTTGGGGAAGGGTGTTCATGCCTTGGTGATCGAAATGGTGGCGGCCTCCAGGATGCCGTCGCGTGTGCGGTAGTGTTTGGTCTTGCCGTGCTTGAAATCAACGGCGAGCTTGGGGTCGAAGAGCAGGCGGCTCAGGCCCAGCAGAGCATCAGCCGTGCCTTTCTCGGGGAAGTTGCCGGTAAGCCATGCCGTCAGGTCCTTCACGGGGAGTTCCTCGTTCAGGCGTTCGGGCAGTTCGTTCAGCCACAACAGCCGCACGTAGTCGGGCGGTGTTTCGGCGTCCTCCGAGGTGTTCAGCAACGGCGGTGCGATGGGCGGGTGCGAGATCACCTCGTCCACGATGCGGCGCAGCACCTCGTCGGTGGGCGGACATTCCACGCGGGCATTGGTGGTGGGCGTTACATAGTTCGCCACCCAATCCTCCAACTTCATCTGGCGCAAGCGGCCCAAGGCCAGCGTGGCGCCGTGCGCAATGGCACTGCTGCGGCGCAGCACATCGTACAGCGGCTGCAGTTCCTTGCGGCTCTCGTTCAGCGTATGGATGGCGCGGCGGCGCAGCACACGGATCTGGCGCTCGTTGCGCTGCACCATGGCCAGTTCCACATAAACGCCTTGTTCGCGCGCCGAGCGCAGCACCAGGTCGGTCTCAATGAGCGTGCTGTCCAACAGCCCGTCCACACGGACGATCTCCACCAGCGGATGCACGTACTGGTCCATCAGGCTGAGGATTCGCAGATAGCGCTCGCGTACGCTCACACTGCTGCGGTCCGCTTTGTAGCGCGCTACTTCGGCCAGCACGGCGCGGTGCGTGGCGTCCAGGTCGTCCTGCATGCGGCGCAGGGTGTGGTCCACTTCGTTGGTGGCCATGGCCACGCTCAGCGGGTCGGCGGCCTCCACACCGATCGCGATCCGCTTGCGGGCGCTCTCCAGTGCGGCGATGTAGCCCTGGATGATCTCCGGGCTGGTGGGCAACGCATCGTTGTAGAGGAAGTTGAGCAGCTGCAACAGCGGCTGGCTCATCACGTAGTGCGAGCTGCCTTCCTCCAACGGCACGATGACCTGTAGCTCCAGCAGGCGCTGCCACGTGGTCTCGGGCTGTTCGGCCGTTGTGTCGCTGAAGGTCCTGATCATCTGCCGCACCTGTGCCTCGCTCACATCGCCAGGGCGCATGGCAATGGCGTGCAACAAAGGCACATGGCTCCCGCAGAAGTCGAAGAAGCGTTTCGGGGTGATCTGCATCGGCGTACGTCTCTTGCCCGCGTCCGGCATGGATCGGGGCGTGATTTTGCGACGTGAAAGTAGCCGGGTGCGGTGGGCTGGGCAGGGGCGAGTTTTCCACGTGTGTTAGTAAAGTGGATGCAGCGTGGCGTAGCGCCTGAATGAGGCTTGCCCGTACGCGGACCTCCCTCACCATAAGCCGCTGGTCCTTAGGTCTTGAATGGCCTTGCCGATAGGTGCGGACTTCCCCGTTCAGTGGGTGGAATGGCGAAGCCCCGGCCTCCCGGGAACTCGGGACAGACCGGGGCTTCGTTGCGTTCGATATCCCTGTTGCTATCTGGCCACGATCACTGGCGCGCGTCCGATGTTCTGCCGATCATCCGTCCACTCGATCACATATGTTCCGGGAGGAAGCGCGCTCACATCCAGCACGTAGCGGTCCGAAGCTTCGGATGTGGCACGCGCAAGGCGCCCGCTCGCATCATAGAGCCGCACAGTACGGATCATTCGCCCTTCAGGCGCCACCAGATGCAGCGCATGGTCCGCTGGCTGGGGGAAGAAACGAGGCGCATCGGAGGAACTGGCGGCAAGGTCTTCTACGGCAGTGTTCAGGTTCAGCAGGTTGTCGCTCACGCTGTACTCCCGGAACCCGCTCAGGCCGGAGAGTGAGCGGGTGAAAGGTCCGCTACCCAACGCTGCTGCGTAGGTGCCTGTGACCCAATCCGCTCCGTCGTAAAGGCCCACTGTGCAGAGGCTCCTGTTGAATTGTGGCAATTCATCCGATGCGTTCCACTGCATGGTGATGTCCGCCGTGTTGCCGCCGTTCGCCTGTTCCGACACAACCCAGGTGCGGTCTACTGCGCGGGCAGTTATCGACGCACCCGTGGCCTCGCCCGGTGTACCATAGTTGGTGCTCACGCCATCCTGCACGCGCACGCTGAACCGGTCCTGCGGGCCGGTCGTGGACATGGTGAGCGGCGTGTAGCTCGTGGTGCCCACGGGGAAGATGTAGCTGCTACCAATGACCTGGCGGTGCAACGATCCGGTGCCGTTGTTCACCACCCAGCTGTTCGCGTTGCCGCCCGCCACCGCGCCCGGCGCGTTGTTCTCCACGAAGAGGTCGTTCGCGCCCAAGCGCAACAGGCCGTTGGTCATCGTGAGCCCGTTGGTCACCGTCTGCGCGCCACCCAGGTCCACGCCTGCGGCATTGTCTATCGCCAGGTTGTCCACGCTGCCCGTTCCGTTCAGCTGCTGGGCGCTTGTCCCTTGGAAGCGCAGCACCGGACCGGTGATCGCTCCGTTGTTCACCACCGCTGGGCCAGCGAAATTCACCGGCACGGATGCGCTCATGGTGGCGCCGTTGGCCACGTCGAAGGTGCCGTTCTGCACCGGCATCGGCACGTTGAAGTTCAGGGTGCCCGTGTTCACGTTCACCACGCCGCCCAGTTGGTTCGTGAAGCTCTTCCCGCCGAAGTCATCGCTGAAAGTGAATGGCACACTACCGTTGTTCTTGTTGAAGGTGCCGGCATTGCTCGTCACCATGTGCCAGGTGTTCGTATTGCTCTCCCACCCGTTCAGGTTCACCACCCCGGTTGCCAGGTTGTTGAAGGCGAAGGGACCGCTGGCGAATCCGGGCTGGCCAATGTTGCCACCCTCCATGTTCCAAACGCCCGCGTTGTTGATGGTGCCCGGCACGGATAACGTTCCCGTGCTGGTATGGATGGCCGTGGCCCCGGTCTCGATATTGAGGACGGCACCGCTCGTGATCGTCCCACCGTTCAGGTTCGCCGTGCCGCCCGCACCGATGGTGAGCGCTTGTGGCCCGTTCAGTACGCCAGCGGCGAATAGGGTGAAGCTGTTCAGCGTGAGCGCGGCCTCCATGTTCACGTGACCGCTCACCACCTGGAAAGCGGTCGCCACCGTTCCGCCGACCGCGTTCGTGAAGAAGCCTCCACTTGAATTACCGTCAAGCGTTACCTGGCTGCTCACGCCCCCGGTGATGCTGCCGTTGTTCGTGGTCGGCACTCGGAACACGCAATCGCCTGAGGCCACGCTCAGCGCACCGCCGCTCAGGTTGTTGAAGGCTTTTCCGCTGAAGTCGTTGCTGAAACAGAAGGGCACGTTCCCATTGTTCTTGTTGATCAAGCCCTGGTTGTTGGTCACTTGGTGCCAGGTGTTCGTATTGCTCTCCCAGCCGTTCAGGTTGATCACGCCACCCGATAGGTTATTGAAGGTGCAAGGGCCACTTGCGAAGCTGGACTGACCCAGGTTGCCGCCCTCCATGTTCCAAATGCCGCTGTTGTTGATGGTGCCCAGTGCGGTGAGTGTTCCCGATCCGTTTATCGTGGCGACCACACCGTTCAGCAGGTTCAGCACCGCCGTTCCTGTGAAGGCGCCGCCGGTCCAGTTGAAGCTCTCCCCCGTTGGTATCGTCAGTGCTGCCGGCCCAGCTATGCTTCCACCCTCGAACAGGAACTGGGTGATCGAGACCGGACCCTCCAGCACTAGGTTCCCGCCGTTCTGCCGGAAGGTGCCTTGCAGGCTTCCGCCGATCGCATTACTGAAGGTGCCTGCGGCACTGGTGTTGACCAAGGCCACTCCACCTGCCTGCGTGCTCATGACCCCAGCATTGGAGGTGGGGCAGGCGAAGGCTAGTTCGCCGGAGGCCACGTTCACCACGCCGCCCGCTTGGTTCGTGAAGCTCTTCCCACTGAAATCGTTGCTGAACGTGAAGGTGGCCGTGCCATTGTTCTTGTTGATCGTACCCTGGTTGGTCGTCGCCTGATGCCAGCTGTTGGTGTTGCTCTCCCAGCCGTTCAGGTTCACCACACCGCCACTCAGGTTGTTGTAAGCGCACGGGAATCCGCCGAACCCCGCCTGTCCCATGTTGCCGCTCTCCATGTTCCACGTGCCGCTGTTGTTGATGGTGCCAAGGGCGTTGCGTGTCACGGTTCCGCCATCGAATGTCACCGTGCAGCCGGCATTGATGTTCAGTATGCTGCTACCTCCCAGGTTCCCGCTGATCCACGTGAACGTGCCGCTGTTGGAGATGGTGCAGTTGCCCGGTCCCTGTATATCAGATCCGTTCAGTTGCCAGGTGCCATTCACAGATAGGTCGTTGCCCGGCCCGTCCGCTACGGTGAAGGTGCCGCCGGAGGTGATCAGCGTGCCTCCCACTGCGACAATGACCTGGTCGATTGTTACTGGCGTGTTGGCCGTGACAGTATGCCCTGGCATGATCATCACTTGGCCATCTGCTTCGGAGGGAGGTGCTGGGGCAGCTATGAAGTTTGATCCATCATACCGCAGCCAGGTGGCGGCAGCGTTCCATGGGCCAGAGCCAGCGGAGTTGTAGTCGCCAAGGCTCTGGGCATGGCTCAGTCCCACCTGGAGCATGGAGATGGCGAGAATGGAAAGGAGCGTGTGGTTCCGGTTCATGGTCTGGCGTATGGGGTGCGTTATGCGGCACAAACCTCCCATCGTAGACAATGACCTGCAATAGAACCTTTGTTAGGGGGGGGGTATGCAACAAGCCCCGGCTCATCACCGGGGCTTGCGCTATTTTATAGGAAATGCTGGCTTACATCATGCCGCCCATGTCTCCCATACCACCGCCGTGGCTGTGGCCTGCGGACTTCTCTTCGGGCTCTTCGCTGATCACGCACTCGGTGGTCAGCAGCATGCTGGCGATGGAAGCAGCGTTCTCCAGTGCAACGCGGGTCACCTTGGTGGGGTCGATCACACCTGCGGCGAGCAGGTTCTCGTATTCCTCGGTGCGGGCGTTGAAGCCGTAGTCGGCCTTGCCCTCGCGCACTTTCTGTACTACGATGCTGCCCTCCAGTCCGGCGTTCGCCACGATCTGGCGCAGGGGCTCTTCGATGGCGCGACGTACGATGGCCATACCGGTGGTCTCGTCAGCGTTGATGCCTTCCAACTTCTCCAGCACCTTCTGGGCACGGATGTAGGCCACGCCACCGCCGGGCACGATGCCTTCCTCCACTGCAGCGCGGGTGGCGTGCAGGGCGTCGTCCACGCGGTCCTTCTTCTCTTTCATTTCCACCTCGGTGGCAGCACCGATATAGAGCACGGCCACACCGCCGGCCAACTTGGCCAGACGCTCTTGCAGCTTTTCCTTGTCGTAGTCGCTGGTAGTGCTCTCGATCTGGGCCTTGATCTGGTTCACACGGGCCTTGATGTCGTCCTTCTTGCCGGCACCGTTCACGATGGTGGTGTTGTCCTTGTCGATGCTGATCTTCTCAGCACGGCCCAGCATGGTCAGGTCGGCGTTCTCCAGCTTGAAGCCACGCTCTTCGCTGATCACCGTACCACCGGTCAGGATGGCGATGTCCTCCAGCATGGCCTTGCGACGGTCGCCGAAGCCGGGAGCTTTCACAGCGGCCACTTTCAGGGCACCGCGGATCTTGTTCACCACCAGGGTGGCCAAGGCCTCGCCGTCCACATCCTCGCTGATGATCAGCAGGGGCTTGCCGGTCTGCACGGCCTTCTCCAGCACGGGGAGCAGTTCCTTCATGCTGCTGATCTTCTTGTCGTAGATCAGGATGTAGGCGTTGTCGAGCTCGGCCTCCATCTTGTCCGCGTTGGTCACGAAGTAGGGGCTCAGGTAACCGCGGTCGAACTGCATGCCTTCCACCACTTCCACGGTGGTCTCGGTGCCTTTCGCTTCTTCCACGGTGATCACGCCTTCTTTCTTCACCTTGGCCATGGCCTCGGCGATCAGGGTGCCGATGGTCTCATCGTTGTTGGCGCTGATGCTGGCCACCTGTTTGATCTTGGCGTTGTCCTCGCCCACGGTCTTGCTCATTTTCTTGAGCTCGTCCACCACGGCGATCACGGCCTTGTCGATGCCGCGCTTCAGGTCCATCGGGTTGGCACCGGCGGCCACGTTCTTCAGACCGGCGGTCACGATCGCTTGGGCGAGCACGGTGGCGGTGGTGGTGCCATCACCGGCTTGGTCGGCGGTCTTGCTGGCCACTTCCTTCACCATCTGGGCGCCCATGTTCTCAACGGCGTCCTTCAGGGTGATCTCCTTCGCCACGCTCACACCGTCCTTGGTCACCTGGGGTGCACCGAATTTCTTGTCAATGATCACGTTGCGGCCCTTGGGACCGAGGGTCACCTTCACCGCGTTGGCGAGGTGGTCCACGCCACGCTTCAACCGGTCGCGGGCGTCAATGTCGAACTGGATGTTCTTGGCTGCCATGGTTCGTTCTGGTTTTGCTTAGTTCAACACAGCGTAGATGTCGCTCTCACGCATGATCAAGTAGTCCTTGCCTTCGAGGCTGAGCTCCGTGCCGCTGTACTTGCCATACAGGATCTCGTCGCCCACTTTCACGCTCAGCGGCGTCACTTTGCCGTCGTCGGCGATACGGCCGGCACCCACGGCGATGATCTTGCCGCGCTGGGGTTTCTCCTTGGCCGTGTCGGGGATGATGATGCCACCCTTGGTGGTCTCTTCAGCGGCTGCCGCTTCAACAAGCACGCGGTCCGCCAACGGTTTTACGTTCGTCGCCATGATGACGTTGATTGGGATTGATGGTTTTGTATCGGTGGAACGCTATCGTTCCGCGCCGCCGCTCGTCAAGCCGCATGCCATCCCCAAGGGATGACATGAACCCTGACAAGTTTTCGGAATGGGAGGGAGAAGGGCCAACGATCGTCAGCAACGGGCTGACAACCTGACGTCCCTTAGATGGGGTCCTGACCGTCCACAGGCGCGTCCTGTGCGCCATCGGCAGGAGCGGCATCGCCAGGGGCTGCCTCTTCACCAGGAGCGGCCTGCTCGGTGGCATCGATCGCTTCCATGTCGTCCACCACGGTGGCATCGCCGCCCTGAAGACCGGCCGAAACGAGGCACAGCACCATCAGGCTCGCGGCCAGGGTCCAGGTCCCTTTCTCAAGGAAATCCGCCGTTTTCTGTACGCCGCCGATCTGCTGGGCACCGGTGAAACCGGCCGCCAATCCGCCGCCTTTGGGGTTCTGGGCCAGCACAACAAGGGCCAGCAAGGCGCAGATCACAAGAATGAGAATGGAGATGGCGGTCAGCATGGCTATTTGGTCGATTGCTCCTCGAGCACTTTTGCGAGGGCCGCAAAGTAAGCGCCTTTTTCCGGGTATTTCAAGGCCAGCCGGTAGTAGGCGTCGATGGCCTTGGGCAGGTTGCCCTGTTTCTCGTAGATGCGGGCCAACGTCTCGGTCACCATGCCGGCCGTGTCGTCCAGGCTTTTCTTGGCGGCCTGTTGCGGTGTGTAGAAGGCCGCTTTAGGCTTGGGCTCCGGCGTTTCCTGCTGCATGAACCGGTCGATCAGCGCCGAGGTCTCTTCGGGCGTTGAAGGGCGCTTGGGTGCCGCCGATATTGTGGGTGGAAGCATTTCCTCCTGCTCTGCGGCCAAAGGCATGGCCGGAGCTTCGTTGGAAGGCTTCACGGGGGTGCTTTGCGAAGCCTCCGCATCGAGCCAGTCGGTGAAACGCATGCGCCCACGCACCAGCTTGGCGGGGCGTACTTCCACGGGATCCGGCTCCTGTGCGGGTGGTTCGATCGCGGCCGATACGGGCTCGGGAACGATCGGCGCTATGCTCTCCGGCACAGGCTTCTCCTCGATGCGTGGTGCCGGCGGGGGCGGCGGCGCAAGCAGTGTCAGGTCGTACGCACTGGCAAAGGCTGCTTCCATGATCTGGCGCTCCAGCGGGTCCTCTTCGGCCTCTGGGGTATCGATATCGGCCACTTCTTCAGGTTGCTCATGCACTACCAGCGCG
>CAZQFG010000009.1:0-35493 GCA_964592515.1 uncultured Chryseobacterium sp.
CATCCACGAGCAATACCTCGAGGCCGGCGCCGACATCGTGGAGACGAACACCTTCAGCGCCACCCGCATCGCGCAGGCCGAGCACGAATGCGGGCACCTGGTGCGCGAGATGAACCTCGCCTCGGCCCGCCTGGCCCGCGAGGCCTGCGATGCGTTCACGAAGAAGGACCCGAGCAAGCCGCGCTTCGTGGCCGGTGCCATCGGGCCCATGAACAAGACCGCCTCGCTCAGTCCCGACGTCAACGACCCCGGCTACCGCGCCGTCACCTTCGATCAGCTCGTGGCGGCCTACAAGGAGCAGGTGGAAGCCCTGCTCGACGGTGGCGTGGACCTGCTGCTGGTGGAGACCATCTTCGACACGCTCAACGCCAAGGCCGCGTTCTACGCCATCGAGGAGGTGTTCGAGGCGCGAGGCAAGCGTGTGCCGCTCATGTGCAGCGTCACCATCACCGATGCCAGCGGGCGCACGCTCAGCGGCCAGACCATCGAAGCCTTCCTCATCAGCATGCAGCATGTGAAGCTCTTCAGCATGGGCCTCAACTGCGCGCTGGGCGCGGCCCAAATGCGACCCTACCTGGAGGTGATCGCCGAGCAGAGCCCCTGCCGCGTGAGCATCTACCCCAACGCCGGCCTGCCCGACCAAATGGGCGAGTACCGCGAAACACCGGACGTCACCGCGCGCCTCGTGGGCGAGTTCATGGCCAACGGCTGGGTGAATGTCGTGGGTGGGTGTTGTGGAACGACGCCGGAGCATATCGCGGCATTGGCGAAGGAGGCGGCGAAACATGAACCCAGGAGAGCGCAGGTTCACGCATGAGTGTGGTCAGCTCGATCTCACGCAGAGGCGCAGAGAGCGCAGAGGCGGTTCGGAGGTTCGCCTTGGCGAACCGGTGGTGTATTTCTCTGCGCTCTCCGCGTCTCTGCGATACACCGCATTTTTCCTTTAGCTGCTGCGAGCTAGGGTATATGGGCGTGCCCCCTCGCAAAGCCTCGGGGTCGCGCATTCCGCTGTACTCCTCGCTCGTTCCTCGCTGCGGGGTGCCGCTCCAATCGCTCACGCGGGCATTCCTGGTCTTATCGATCTGCTTAGCTGGTTGTGATCAGAACATCCCCTTTGAGAAAAGTGGCTGGCAGAAAAAGTTCGACGGTGACTATCCAAACCGTGATGCCATGGTCCGGGACCTGCTGGACCATCACAAGTTGACCGGACTTACAACACGCGCGGTCATCGAGTTGTTAGGTGAGGAGGATCGCATGGAGCTGGTAGAGAGGCCTAAAGCCGAAGGGAGGGACTACATGACCTATCAGGTCTTGGAGGATTTCGGAGGGGACATTGATCCTGTGCACACGAAGTACCTCGTTCTTGAGTTCAACGAAGATTCTGTCGTGACGAAAGTTGATCTGTTGGAATGGAAGCAACAATGATGACATCCGCCAGGCAGGTTTCTATTTTCTCATTCGCTCATCGTCTGATCATCTGATCGCCATGTCCATTCCGACCTACTCTGGCCTCGAGCCCCTCCGCATATTCCCCGGCAGCAACTTCGTCAATATCGGCGAGCGCACCAACGTCACGGGCAGCGCGGCCTTCCGCAAGCTGATCAAGAACGGCCAGTACGACGAGGCCGTGAGCGTGGCCCGCCAGCAGGTGGAGAACGGTGCGCAGGTGATCGACGTGAACCTCGACGAGGGCATGATCGATGGCGTGGAGGCCATGCGCAAGTTCCTCAACCTCATCGCCGCCGAGCCCGACATCGCGCGCGTGCCGGTGATGGTGGACAGCAGCAAGTTCGCCGTGATCGAGGCGGGCCTGAAGTGCTTGCAAGGGAAGGGCATCGCCAACAGCATCAGCCTGAAGGAAGGGGAGGCCGAGTTCCTGCGACAGGCCAAGATCATCCACCGCCTCGGCGCCGCCACCGTGGTGATGTGCTTCGATGAGCAGGGCCAGGCCGACAACTACGAGCGCCGCATCGCCATCGCGCAGCGCAGCTTCGACCTGCTCACGCAGAAGGCCGGCTTCGCGCCGCACGACATCATCATCGACGCCAACATCCTCACCGTGGCCACAGGCATGGCCGAGCACGATCGTTACGCCATCGACTTCATCGAGGCCGTGCGCTGGATCAAGCAGAACCTGCCCGGTGCGCTCACCAGCGGCGGCGTCAGCAACGTGAGCTTCAGCTTCCGCGGCAACGAACCCGTGCGTGAGGCCATCCACACCGCCTTCCTCTACCACGCCATCAAAGCGGGGCTCGACATGGGCATCGTCAACGCCGGGCAGATCGGTGTGTACGATGACATCCCCAAGGACCTGCTCGAACACGTCGAGGATGTGCTGCTCGCGCGTCGCCCCGATGCCACCGAGCGCATGGTGGCCTTCGCGGAGCAGTTCAAGGGCGCGCCTTCAGCCGAGGTGGTGGCCGCGCAAGCTGCGTGGCGCGAAGGCAGCGTGGAGGAACGCTTGAAGCACGCGCTGGTGCATGGCGTCACCGACTTCATCGAAGCCGACACCGAAGAGGCCCGCGTGAAGTACGTGGACCCCGTGCTCGTGATCGAAGGTCCGCTGATGGCCGGCATGAACGTGGTGGGCGACCTCTTCGGCAGCGGCAAGATGTTCCTGCCCCAAGTGGTGAAGAGCGCCCGCGTGATGAAGCGCTCCGTGGCCTACCTCGAGCCCTTCCTCGCCGAGAAGAAGGCCGCGCAGGTGATCGGCACGCAGAAGGAAGGCGCGAAGAAGGTCCTGCTCGCCACCGTGAAAGGCGATGTGCACGACATCGGCAAGAACATCGTGGGCGTGATCCTCGCCTGCAACGGCTGGCAGGTGATCGACCTCGGCGTGATGGTGCAGAGCGCCACCATCCTGAAGACCGCACGTGAAATGAAAGTGGACATCATCGGCCTCAGCGGCCTGATCACGCCATCCCTCGACGAGATGGTCCACGTGGCCAAGGAGATGGAGCGCGAGGGCTTCGACTTGCCGCTCTTGATCGGCGGCGCCACCACCAGCCGCGTGCACACCGCCGTGAAGATCGCGCCGCACTATAGCAAGCCCGTGGTGCACGTGATCGACGCCAGCCGCAGCGTACCCGTGGTGAGCAACCTGCTCAGCGACAACGAGCGCGACCGCTTCGAGCTGGAAGTGAAGGAGGAGTACGCCAAGGTGCGCACGCAGTACGAAGGCAACCAGCGCGAGAAGGCATACGTGCCGTTGGAGGAGGCCCGCACGAAGAAGTTCGCGATCGACTTTGCGACCGAACCGCCTGTCGCGCCCAAGAGCACCGGCATCTTCACCTACCGTAACTACCCGCTGGCCGAGCTGGTGCCTTACATCGACTGGACGCCCTTCTTCATGGCCTGGGAGCTGGCCGGCAAGTTCCCGCGCATCCTGGAGGATGAGGTGGTGGGCGCTGAAGCAATACGCTTGTACAACGATGCGCAGAAGATGCTGGACCGCATCGTGAAGGAGCAGTGGATACAGGCGCATGGCGTTGCCGCGATCTGGCCTGCGAACACAGTTGGGGAGGACGACATCGAACTCTACTCCGACGCTGCCCGCACCAAGGTCACCGGCCGCTTCCACACGCTACGGCAGCAGAGCAAGAAGGCGCCCGGCGTGCCCTACATCGCCCTCGCTGACTTCATCGCTCCGAAGGGTACGCCCGATTTCCTCGGTGGCTTCGCGGTAAGCGCGGGCCACGGCGTGGACGAACGCGTGAAGCGCTTCGAGGCCGCGCACGACGACTACAGCGCGATTCTGCTGAAGGCCCTCGCCGACCGCCTGGCCGAAGCCTTCGCCGAGAAGCTGCACGAGGTGGTGCGCCAGGAGCTCTGGGGCTATGAGACCGTCCGCCTGAGCAACGACCAGCTGATCAAGGAAGAGTACCAGGGCATCCGCCCGGCGCCGGGCTACCCCGCCTGCCCCGACCACACCGAGAAGCCCGAGCTCTTCCGCCTGCTCGATGCCACCAAGCACACGGGCATCACCCTCACCGAAGGCCTGGCCATGAGCCCGGCCGCCGCGGTGAGCGGCTGGTACTTCGCGCACCCCAAGGCCAAGTACTTCGGCGTGGGCCGCGTGGCCAAGGACCAGATCGCGGACCTCGCGCAGCGCAAAGGCGAGGGCGTGGAGTGGATGGAGCGCTGGTTGGGGAGTAACCTGGCCTACTGAACCCTTCGGCCGCCTTCTGCGTACGAAGGCCCCGAACGGATGGAACGCCACGTCATTTCGATACTGGCCTTGGTCATGAGCAACATGCTCATGGCGCAATCACCTGCGGGTCTTACGCAGGAGAACGGCGACTGCACCGGGGCCATTGTCATTGCCGATTCCGTGTATCGCCAACCCTCGGCGGTACGCGGCTTTGGCAACAAGCTCGAGATCAAGGAAAATCCCAAGGAGGACCTGCAATGGTTCGAGCGCGAGCACCATACCACCTGGTACAAGTTCCGTAGCCCGGCCAACACCACGCTCACCTTCGAGATCATCCCCGACAACATCGAGGATGATATCGACTTCGTGGTCTTTCAAGGGGCCATACCGGGCATTTGCGACAAGATCGCCACCAAGCAGGTGCAGCCTATCCGCAGCAACATCTCGCGCAACGATAAGAGCAACCGCTCCATTTGTGGCCTGCGCAAGGATGCCACGAACGACTTTGTGCGAAGCGGTGTGGGTAGCAGTTTCAGCAGGGCCATGGAAGTGACGCAGGGCGAGCTGTTCTACCTGGTGATCGACTACCAGGACCGTCCACTGGCTGGCTACACCATTCGTTTCCACTACGACCCTCCGCCGCCACCCGATCCGGAGGAGACCGTGGAGGAGAAGAAGCAGAAACAACAGCTCGTGATCAATGTGGTGGATGCCAAGACCGGGAAACCCGTGGATGCATCGCTGACCATTGACGGCATGTTGTTCGACAAGGTGGTGGAGGCCAAGGGCAAGAGCACCTACAACTACGAAATGGACATGTACCGCAACCTGAAGATCGGTTGCGTGCGCAAGGGCTACATGTTCCAGACCGTACGGGTCAAGGGCAATACCGAGCCGGTAAGTACAGTGCAGGTAAAGATGGTGCCCATAGCGCCCGGCGAACGGGTGGTGCTGGACGATATCCGCTTCGTGGGCAACGAGGACAAAGTGATGCGACAGTCCGAGGCATCGCTGCTTATCCTGCTGCGGTTCATGCAGGAGAACCCGAAGGTGCGTATTGAGATCGAAGGCCACGTGAACGGGCCCACCTTCAAGAACAAGAAGGAGTTCATCGATCTGAGCACTTCGCGCGCAAAGACCGTGTATGACTTTCTGCTGGTGAACGACATCGAGCCCGAACGTATCTCATACGTGGGCCTCGGCAACTCGCAGATGTTGTATCCCGAGCCCAAGAACAAGGAGCAGAGCGAGGCCAATCGCCGGGTGGAGATCAAGGTGCTGGGCCTTTAGGGTCACCATCCGCCACCGTAGCTCACCGCTCGTCATAACGCGCTTTCCGGCCCCACAGCGCCGGGTACTTTTGGTTCCTTCCGGGTCGTTGGCCCGGAACATATCCTCGGAACCATGCGCTACCTCTTGTTCATGCCGCTGTTTTTCACCGTGCTCGTTGCCCAGGCCCAACAGGTGTTCACCCTTGAACAATGCCTGAAGTTGGCCGAGCAGCGCAACCTCGCCGTGGTGAACGCCATGTTGGATGCGGAGATCGCGGACCGCGACCACGACCAGGCCTATTGGGACCTGGCACCCGACCTGAACGGTGTGGCCACCCACGGTTACAACTATGGCCAAACGGTGGACCGCTTCACCAACACCTTCGCGAACGACAGGGTGCGCACCAACAACCTGTACCTGCAAAGCACGATGGTGCTGTTCCAAGGGTTGCGCAAACAATATCGCATCAAGCAAGCGGGGCTGGATTCCGAGGCCGCGGATAAGGCCGTGGAGGTGGCGCTGAACGACATGCGCGTGGAGCTGGTGCAGGCGTTCCTGGATGTGCTGGGCCTGCGCGAACGCATCAAGGCGAGCGAGGCACAGGTGGCCAACACACGCGAACAGATCACACGGACCGAGGCCCTGGTGGAAGGCGGACGATTGGCGCGTGCCGAACTGCTTACGCTGCAGGCCCAATTGGCGCAGGAGGAGTTCAATGTGACCGATGTGCGCAACCAGCACGATCAGCGCAAGCTCGCGCTCGGTCGTGCCATGCAGCTCGATCTGCAGGACATCTACACCTTCGATATCGCGGCACCGGCCATTGCAGCGGTGTCCATTGTAGAACCCACGGCATCCGCGGAACGCGTGCTGGAGAACGTGCTCGCGAACAACCCGGCATACAAACGCGCCGAGCTGAACGTGGCCAGTTCGGAGCAGGCCCTGTCCATTGCACGTGCAGGTGTAATACCCTCGCTCAGTTTCAGCGCAGCGGCCGGTAGTGGATATTCGGGCCTTACCCAGCGCACAGTGGGCGAGCCGGTACAAGGGGCTCCCATTCCCGTGGGGACCACGGCCAGTGGCGAACTGGTGTTCGTGCCCAACGAGATCAACACGTATGAAACGGTGCCTTTTGGCGATCAGCTCGAGCAGAACTTCAACCAGTCGGTGAGCCTCACGCTGAGCCTGCCGATCTTCAACAACATGGCCAACCGCAACCAGATCGCACAGGGTCGCATCCGTGCCGAGCAGTCGCACAACCGCATGCTCGCCGTGCGCAACGATCTGCAACGGAACGTGCTCGATGCTTTGGTGGCCCAGCGTGCGGCCTTCCGCCAGTTCGAGTCGGCCACCAAGGCCGTGGAGGCGGGCACCCTGGCCTTGGAGTATGCCCAGGAGCGATTCGCGCAAGGGGTGATCACCTCCATAGAACTGAGCGCTGCCAAGGCCCAGTTGAACCGCAACCAAGCGGAGCAGATCAACGCGAAGTACCAGTATGTGATGGCCAGCAAGTACCTGGACATCCTGCAGGGGATCCCCGTTACCCTGTGATCCATTTGCAGGTGCCGTCCCGCTGCGGTTCCTTCGCGCCATGCCGTTGATCCTGGCCATTGAGACCGCCACCAAGCTGTGCAGCGTTGCTGTTGCGCGCGATGGGAAGGTGCTCGCTTTGCGTGAAGTGGACAGTGAGCGTAATGCCCATGCCGAGAAGGTGAACGTGTTCGTTGCCGAGGTGATGGCCGAGGCCGGTTATTCCCTGAAGGATATCGATGCCGTGGCCGTGGGCATTGGGCCGGGGAGCTATACTGGTCTGCGGATCGGGCTCAGTGCCGCAAAGGGCTTGTGCTATGTGCTCGGCGTTCCGCTGATCGGGATCAACACGTTGCAGACCATTGCCCATGCCGCGTTGGCCAAGGAACCGTCGTTCACGGGCGCAGTATGGGCCATGGTGGATGCGCGTCGCATGGAAGTGTTCGCGCAGCCGCATGATGCAAGTGGTACAGCACTGGCACCGCACGCACCGCTCGTGCTCACACCGGAATGGGCCACAGAGGCGCACGCGCTTGTTTGTGGTGATGGTGCGGATAAGGCAACGGAGCTTTGGTCCGCCGCGCCGAACGTGATACACTTGCCCGGGGTTCGCCCCACAGCTGCCGCCATGTTCGCCGAAGCGGAGCGTCGCATGGCCAATGGGCAATTCGATGATCTGGCCTACCTGGTGCCCGACTACGGCAAGGCGGCGAACGTGACGCAGCCCAAGAAACGAGAGGCTTAGAAGCCCGCGAGGATCGCCAACAGCGCGATCACCGGCACCGTGCCTTCCACTTGCAGAATGGCATCGCCCTTATTGGCAAAGGGGCCTTCGGCGAGGAACACCAGGTTGCCTTCCAGCACGAACGCAGCATCGCCCTTGGTGCAGAACGCACCCATGCACCTGAAGATCTTGTTCCCTTCGATCAAGAGCACGCCCGGGCCACGGCTACAGAAGGGACCTGCACAACGGAACAGCTTGTTATCCTCGTTGAGGTAGGCACCGGGTCCTCGACTGCCCACCCCATCGTTGGTGCGGAACACTTGGTCGCCATTGACCACGAAGATGCAGGCACCCAGTGAGCCGAATGCACCACAGGCCTGGTAGATCCGCCCGTTCTCCACCACGTAGGCCACATCGCCGGGCGTGCCGAAAGGGCCGTAGGCCCAACGCACCAACCCACGCTGCGCGGAAGCGATGAGCGCGGCACTGAGCAGGAGCAGCAGGAACGTGTATCTCATGGTCGCTGTGCCACGCTGCCGCGTTCCGTAGTGAACTTGATCACATGGATGGTGCCTGTGGACAGGTCCTTGGTGAGGCGCGCGGTAAGCAGCATGGTGTTGGCCTCGTACAGGTATTCCTCGCGTTCCACCTGGCGCTGATCATGCCAGAGCTCGCTTTCGATCACATTTCCAGCGGCATCGTAACGCCACACACGGCGCGTGGTGCGTGCTTCGGCCAGGTCGGGTTGCTCAACGCGCTCGGCCAAGCGGCCCTTATCATCATAGCGGAAGGTGATGCGCGAGCGCCGGTTGCTGATGAGGTAGCGGTCCTCGATGGAGCGCAGGTAACCCAACTTATCCTTGCTGAAGACCTGCTCGCGGAAGGGCAGACCCAGGTCGTTGGTGTAGATGCGCTTGTACACGGAGTCGTTCACTGTTTCGTAGCGGTAGTGTTCGTCGCTGATCGCGGTCACTGCACCGGGCACCAGGTCGTAGCGGTCGGTCCCCAGGTTCTCGATCCGGCTGTAGGTCTCGCGTACCACTCGGCCTTGCTCATCCAGTTGCAGATCGTAAGCGAAGTGCCCGCCCAGGTCGTTGCGCAGCCGCCGGGTGGTGTGACCCTGGGCATCGTAGGTGTAGCGCACCGATGCCGTATCGCGACCGGTGCCCGGATTGCCATAGCTGTGGTTGGCGTAGGTGGTGCGGCCGGTGGCATCGAAACGGTACAGGTGCTTCTCGCGCTGCTCGCGCATGGGCTCGTTGTCCCGTTTGATCAGGCGCTGGCCGTGGATGGCCGTGATGCCGTTGCGCGCTATGAACTTCTCGTTGAAGACCAAGGCTCCGGGGTCATCCGTGCCGGGAAGCACCAGCAATGCCTGCGCCGAGAGCAGGACAGGTGCGAACAGCAGGGGCAGGAGCAAGGAGCGGTGGTTCATGGAAGCTGTTTCAAGGCGTCGTCCACGGAAGTGACGGGCAGTTGACAGGCTTTGTTCACACATACAAAGATCGTGCTGGTCGGTAGGGATTTCCCATGGAGCAACGGCAGTTCGCCGCGATCCGTGCCTCCGAGGAACAGGGCATTGGGCACATAGTGCTGTCCGAACGCTCTGCGCAGCGCAAGGGCGTCGGGGCCTGTGATCGCGATCTCCGGCAGGGGGTGGGCTTGCCATTGCAGTAATTGGCCCCAGTTGCTGTGGCCACTGGGTTCGCCCGTCAGTTGCTGGCCCATGGCCTCTAACATCCGTTCGCTCAGCTTCAGGTAGCGGGCATCGTCGTACAGGCGACCCAGCCGGAACAAGGCCTTGGCCATGCTCGAGTTGGAGGCGGGGATCACTGAGTCCACCATCTCGCGGTGGCGCGTGATCAGGGGCGGGTCAAGTTCGCTGGTGAAATGGAACAGGCCTGACGATCGGTCATGGAAATGGCGGATGGCATATTCCGCGAGCGATCGGGCTTCCTGCAACCAGCGCTCCTCGAAGGTGGCTTCGTAAAGACCCACCAAGGCCTCCATGGTGAAGCTGTAGTCCTCCAAGTAGCCATTGATGGTGGACCGGCCGGCTTTGGTGCTGTGCCAGAGGCCACCGTCCGGTTTTCGGCAGTGCCGGAGAAGGCTGTCCATGGCGGTGCGGGCCAGTTCCAACCACTCGGACCGTGCGAAGGACAGGGCGGCATCCCGATAGGCGCATATCATCAGCGCGTTCCAGCTGGTAAGGCATTTGTCGTCGAGGCCGGGTGGCGTACGCTTCTGGCGGGCAGCGAAGAGCGTGGTGTTGATGGCAGCAATACGTGCCATGAGCTCTTGCTCGTCGATGCCGAAGGTGGTCGCGAAAGCGGCATCGTCAGTGGCGCGCATCAGGATGTAGCGGCCGTGTTCCCAATGTCCTTTGTCGTTCACTTGGTAATACGCGGCGGCCAGGTCGTACTCCGCACCCAGCAGTTCCTGCAGTTCATCGCGGGTCCATACGTAGTAGAGGCCTTCCTCGCCTTCGGTATCGGCATCCAGCGCACTATGGAAGAGGCCTTCGGCGCTGGTCATTTCGCGGGCAATGAAGTCCAGCGTCCGTTGAACCGTGATGCGGTAGAGCGGCTTGCCGTAATGCTGGAAGGCTTCGCTGTACAGGCTCACGAGCTGCGCATTATCGTAGAGCATCTTCTCGAAGTGCGGCACCTTCCAAAGCACATCGGTGCTGTAGCGGGCGAAGCCACCACCCAGTTGATCGAAGAGCCCGCCCAGGGCCATGCGGTCCAACGTGAGCTCCACGTGTTGCAGCAGTTCGCCGTCGCCGCTCAACACACCTTGCCTTAGCAGGAACTGGTAGTTGTTCGGCAGTGGGAATTTGGGCGCACGGTCAGCTCCACCGTGCGTGCGGTCGAAGTGGGGCTGCCAAGCGACCACCATGGTATCCAGCGTTTTCCGGTCGAAGGGCGTGGTGTTGTCCGACGGCTCCACGAGATCGGTGGCCACCAGGCCCAGCCTGAGCTTTTCGCCATACTGGACCACGCGTTGTGGTTCGCGCTGCCAAGTGGCGCTCAGGTCGGTGAGCACTTGGCTCCACTGGGCCTGTGGAAAGTAGGTGCCACCGTAGACCGGCCTTCCATCGGGCAGTGTGAAGCAGTTGAGCGGCCAGCCACCGCGGCCGGTAATGAGCTGCACGGCGGTCATGTACACATGGTCCACGTCGGGTCGTTCCTCGCGGTCCACTTTGATGCACACGTAGTTCGCGTTCATCAGCGCTGCGGTGGCGGGGTCCTCGAAGCACTCGCGTTCCATCACGTGGCACCAGTGGCAACTGCTGTAGCCAATGCTTACCAACACCAGCTTGTTCTCGTACTTGGCCTTGGCGAACGCCTCATCGCCCCAAGGGTACCAGTCCACCGGGTTGTAGGCATGTTGCAGCAGATAGGGACTGGTCTCGTGAATGAGCCGGTTGGGTTGCCTGTTACCTTGGTGCGCTGCCATGGACCCTCAAAGGAACATTCCCCTGCGCCGGGCCGAACGTGCTCATGGGCAGTACCATCAACAGTCACAAGTGAAAGGCGGAGGCCGGGAGGTCTACTGGCCAGGAACCTTGATGGCGTTGGGCATTTTCGTGGCATTGGGCAGCCTGTACACGGTGGCCCCATGGACCTTGATGGCGCCCGATCACCTGTTCCGGGGCTTGTTATTGCTGTGCTTTGCGGGCAACCTGTGGCCTGTTGGCGCCACGGGGCTCCGCTGGGGCATGGAACGGTTGGAATGGTTCCTGTTCAATCTGGTCGCGGTAGGACCGCTGCTTACCAGCCTGTTGCTTTGGCTCAATTTCCTGGGCCACGGTCCGGTCTCCACCACGGAACATGGCGTGGCCGAAGTGGAGGCCACCGGGACCACCTTGTATTATCGGTTCACCGACGGTTTTCTGGCCGAGCATCCCTTTGCCCGGGCCATCTATCGCGACTGGTACCCGATCGTGGGTGATCGCATGCGGGTGGACCTGGCCGAAGGACTGTTCGGTGTGCCGGTAGTGGTGCGCAAAGAGCCCTTTGTATCAGCGCCCTGATCGCAGGTCGATCGTCTCTTCCAGCTCAAAGGGGAAACGCTTTTTCAGCATACCCGACCGTCCGGCCACCGTGCCTTTGGCACCCAGCTTCATTTCGCCGGAAAGTGCACCGCCCAACAGCATGAAGAGCACAGCTCCGCCTTGCAGGTCGGCATGCAGGTACACGGGGTAGACCTTGGTGCTTTTCCGGTCCAGCACCAAGGCCGAATCGAGCAGGCCCTTGCCAACGAAGTTGTCGTTCAGGTAAAGGTCCACATCCGGTTCTTCCACGTGGATCTTGAAACCGTTGGGGTTGTTCACCAGCGCATCAACCCGCAGGGCTACCTGTTTACCGTCCATCCGTAGCACTTCCACATTGGTGATGTCCTTCAGCTCCACCTCGTCATACGAGGAGCAGGACGCCATCAACAGGACCGCCGAGGCGACCAGGGGAAAAAGAGCGGTGTTCGGTCGGAAAGCACGCATGGTTCACCGGTTGGCAAACGCCGTACCGCTTCCCCGCTCAGGCCTTGCGCCCGCTGGCAGCGAAGTGGTGGAAGAAGCGCGGGATGGAGCGGATGCCCTGGAAGTAGTTGAACACGCCGTACTTCTCGTTGGGGCTGTGGATGTTGTCGCTGTCCAGTCCGAATCCGAACAGCACGGTCTTCAGGCCGAGTTCCGCCTCGAAGAGGGCCACGATGGGGATGCTGCCACCGCCACGGGTGGGGATGGGCTTCTTGCCGAAGGTCTCCTCCATGGCCTTGGCCGCTGCCAGATAGGCAGGGCTGTCGATCGGCGTAACGGCCGCTTCGCCACCGTGGTGGGGCTTCACCACCACTTTCACGCCCGGCGGCGCGATCTTCACGAAGTGGTCCTGGAAGAGCTTGGTGATGGCATCGCTCTTCTGGTTGGGCACCAGGCGCATGCTGATCTTGGCGTAGGCCTTTGAGGGCAGCACGGTCTTGGCGCCTTCGCCGATATAGCCGCCCCAAATGCCGTTCACGTCCAGGGTGGGGCGGATGCTGCTGCGCTCCTCACTGGTGTAGCCTTTTTCGCCACGCACGGCATCGATCTGCAGGTCCTTCTTGTAGTCGTCCTCGTTGAACGGTGCCTCGGCAAGGGCGGCGCGCTCGGCGGCGCTCAGTTCCTGCACGGCATCGTAGAAACCGGGGATGGTGATGCGGCGGTCGGCATCATGCAGGCTGGCGATCATCTCGCACAGAGCGTTGATGGGGTTGGCCACGGCTCCGCCGTATACACCGCTGTGCAGGTCTCGGTTGGGGCCGGTGACCTCCACCTCCAGGTAGCTCAGGCCGCGCAGGCCGGTATTGATGCTGGGCACATCGTTGGCGATCATGCTGGTATCGCTGATCAACACCACGTCGGCGGCCAGCTTCTCCTTGTTGGCGCTCACAAAGAGGCCCAGGTTGTCGCTGCCAACTTCCTCCTCACCCTCGATCATCACCTTCACGTTGCAGGGCAGGCCACCGCTCTTCATCATGGTCTCCACGGCCTTCACGTGCATATAGAACTGGCCCTTGTCGTCGGCACTGCCGCGGGCGTAGATCATACCGTCCTTGATCACCGGATCGAAGGGGCCGCTGTGCCAAAGGTCCAGAGGGTCAGGTGGTTGTACGTCGTAGTGGCCGTATACCAGCACTGTAGGCAGCTTCGGGTCAACGATCTTCTCACCGTACACGATGGGGTGGCCGGCGGTGGCGCACACCTCCACCTTGTCCAACCCTGCCTCCACCATGCGCTGTTTCACGGCCTCGGCACAGCGGGCCACATCGGCCTTGTACTTGGGGTCGGCGCTCACGCTGGGGATCCGGAGCAGGTCCAGCAGTTCGTTCAGGAAGCGGTCCTTGTTGGACTCGATGTAGGTGTCGATCGCTTGCACGGTGTTGGTGTTCACAGGTGAGGCCGCGAAGATAACCGGTGGACGGTGGCAGGGGCGGAGGCAACCTTTCCTGGGCGATGGGGGTCATGGTATTGGCAGATCGTGTATTTTTCAACACGTTTTCCCTCCCTAGGATGCTGAAACGACTTCTACTTCCCTGCCTCGTGGCCTTGCTTGGCAGCGCAAATGCCAGCGCCCAGTTGGTAGTGAATGGGACCATGACCGCCCAGCAGTTGGTGCAGAACGTTTTATTGGGCGGAGGGGTTACCGCCTTCAATGTCCGCTACAACGGGGTGCTGAATCCACCGTTGCCGCAGGTCGGCAGTGGTTCCTTCACGGCCAATGGGACGAACTTGGGCCTTGCATCCGGGGTGTTGTTGAGCACGGGTGACATTGACAACGCTGTAGGGCCATCTTCCAATTTCTCCGGTGATATGAACGGAACTGGATCGGACCCTGATCTGGTGAACATCTCGGGAGGCACCATCAACGACCGCGCCGTGCTGGAGTTCGATTTCATCCCCACGGGTGACACCCTGCGTTTCCGCTATGTGTTCGCTTCAGAGGAGTATCCCAATTTCGTGTGCAGCTACAACGATGCGTTCGGCTTCTTTTTGAGCGGGCCGGGCATTACAGGCCCGTTCACAGGGAGCGCGGCCAACATCGCGCTCATCCCCAACAGCACCACGCCGGTCACCATCAACACGGTGAACAATGGCTATAACAACGACCCCAACGACCCTACTTGCCCGGCTGTTAACCCACAGTATTACGTGAACAATAGCACGGGTACGACCATCGCCTACAACGGGTTTACCGTGGTGCTCACGGCCTTCGCTTTGGTGGAATGCGGGCAGACCTACCACATCAAGCTGGCCTTGGGCGATGCATTGGACACCAGCTATGATTCGGGTGTGTTCCTCGAGGCCGGCAGCTTTGCCAGCACAGGACAGGTGGAAGCGGGCCTCACCAATGGTGTGGGTATCAATGGGGATACCATGCTCGAGGGATGTGGTCCTTACGAGATCGTGTTCACCCGCTTGGGTGATGTCAGCGAGGCGGACACCGTGAGCATCATCATTGCGGGCACCGCAACGCCTAATGTGGACTACTCGCCTTCGTTACCCACCGAGCTCATTTTCCCGGCCGATCAACAGAGCGCGAGCTTGTTCGTTGATGTGCCCATGGACGCTGATGGTCAGGAAACGCTTCTTGTGCAAGTGGAACAACTGGTGGAATGTGCCGGGGTGGTGATCCAGACCCTCTTCACCTTCTACATCGACAGCCCGCCACCCTTGGATGTTTCTCTGGATGACCTCAACAGCGTTTGTGGTCAGGTGAACGTGTTGTCGCCCACGGTCTCCGGTGGCATAGGTGACTATACCTATTTGTGGAGCACGGGAGAGACCACTCCTACCATCAGCGTATCGCCTGGCGTTACCACGGACTATTCCGTTACGGTGAATGATGTTTGCGGTGTTGCGGAGGTAGTGGAGAACATGACCATCACGTTGCCGATCTACCCGCCTCTGGAGATCACTGTCAGCCCCGAGACCCTGATCCCCTGCCTTGGCACCGGACCCATCGAAGTGACCAGTGCCGTGGGGGGTAACAATGTGTTCACCTACAACTGGACGGCCAATGGTGCGTTCATTGGTAATACGGCCACGGTCGACGTTCCTGCTGGTCCTCCCACGTGGTACATTGTAACAGTGGGGGAGGGTTGTGGCACTTCGGTACAGGACAGTGTGCTGGTCGGGACCGAACCACTACCGCCGATCGTGGTCACCGTATCTGATGATGTTACCGTGATCTGCCCGGGTGATACCACGGAAGTTTCCGTTGTCGCCGTAACTGGTGGCAATGGTGTCTACACCTATGAATGGACCAACGAGAACGGATCCATCCTTAGCACGACCGATGCGTTGGAGGTTGGCGTGCCAACTGATCAGGCTTACACGGTAACGGTGGCAGACCAATGCGGTTACGAAGGTTCGGCAGTGGTCAATACGCTGCTACCCAACTACGAGCCTTTCCAGCTATCCGTTCCGTTGGACATGATCATCTGTGCAGGAGAGTCTGCTGAGCTTTTTGCAGAGGTCACTGGCGGTTCCGGCTACTACACGATACTCTGGCATGGCCCGGATAGTCTCTCGGACCCCATTCAGTACGTGTCACCCGATGAGGATACCGAATACTTCGTAACGGTCACGGATCGTTGCGGTGCCCAGCGAACGGATGACATCGTGGTTGCCGTTGAGCATGTGTTCACCAGCATCGTGGTCACCAATATGGGGCAGGATGATTGGTACCTGCAGGCGGCCACGCTACCCTACGCCCGCAACTGGATCTGGGAAATGGGTGATGAGCCTGAGACGATCTACCGTGACCATGAGGTCTATCACAGCTATCTGGACCTGGAGGATCATTGGGTAACGCTGAAGATCGTGACCCCGAACGGTTGCCCGGGCATCGATTCCGTGCTTCTTCGCGCCCCAGCGCATATCTACTTCCCCAACGCCTTCACGCCCGATGGCGATGGCATCAATGACGATTTCGGCCCCATGGGCCACGACATCAGCGTGTTCGAGATGAACATCTTCAACCGTTGGGGCGAGCTGCTCTTCACGACCACCAACCCCGCCGTGCGCTGGGATGGTAAGGTGAACGGCTCTGATGTGGCCATGACCGGTGTGTATGTGTACAAGTATCGCGCTGAGGGTCATTACTTTCCGCCCCAGGAAGGCATCGGCCATGTGACGCTGATCAAAGGAACCCAGGATTGAACCAACAAGTGGATAACGTGAGCAAGTACAGAGCGATCGGAGTGGCGCTGGCAGCCACAGCAGTGATGGCCGTTCAGGCCCAGTTGAACGTGACCGTGGACCAAACCCCGCTCCAATTGGTGCAGGATGTGTTGTTGGGTTCGGGCGTTACGGTCTCCAACGTCACCTACAATGGCGTGCTTGATCCTGCCACCCCTCAGGGTGGTACAGGAGCATTCACTACCACCAATTCCAACTTGGGTCTTTCCGCAGGGGTGATCCTCAGCACTGGCTTTGCCGAGAGCGTGGGTCAGGGTGCCACTGGCTTCCAAAGTGATCAGCTCGTCCCAAACATCAGCGACCCTGACCTGGTGGCCATTTCGGGCGGCACCATTAATAACTCCGCGGTGCTCGAGTTCGACTTCGTTACCACGGGTGACTCCATCAAGTTCCGGTATGTTTTCGGATCCGAGGAATATCCCGAATTCGTTTGCTCGTTCAACGATGCCTTCGGGTTCTTCCTGAGCGGACCGGGCATATCAGGACCTTACACCAATGGAGCGATCAATATCGCCTTGCTGCCCGATGGTGTAACACCGGTTACCATCGACAACGTGAATAATGGGGATAATAACAACCCCAACGATCCGTTCTGCCCTGCCGTGAACCCCCAGTATTATGTGGACAATGGAACCGGCACTACCGTGGTCTATGATGGTTTTACGGTTGTGTTGGAGGCCAAGCGACAAGTGGAATGCGGCCAGACCTACCACATTAAATTGGCCATTGGCGATGCACTGGACCAGGCCTATGACTCCGGTGTGTTCCTGGAGGCAGGTAGCTTCACCAGCACGCCGTTCATTCCGTCGTTAACACCCGGCCCCGGTATCATTGGTACCAATACCATACAGGAGAGCTGCTACCCGGTGACCATCGATTTCCAGCGTACGGGCACTGGCACCGGCACGGACACCAGCGTGGTGTATATTGAAGTTGGCGGCACCGCCACACCGGGTGTTGATTACACGCCAACCTTCCCCGATTCGTTGGTGTTCCTGCCGGGTGTGACCTCACTGTCGTTCACCTTTAATTGCCCCATAGACAGCGACGGCGAGGAAACGATAATCCTTACGCTGACCTCCGAATCACCCTGTGCTGGCCAGACCATCACCAACGAGTTCACCTTCTTCATCATCAGTGCACCCACCTTGGTGATCACAGGTGGAACTGATGTGATACCCTGTTTAGGTAGCAGTACACTGACCCCTGTAGTGTTGGGAGGTTACCCGCCGTATACGATCAGCTGGTCCACGGGTGAGGTTGGACCATCGATCACGGTCTCGCCGCTCGCGAACTCGGTATACACGGCCACGGTCACTGATGATTGTGGTACCACCTCGATCTCCCAGTTCTTTGTGGAGCTCAGCCCCCTGCCGCCCTTGAACATGAACCTGCTTGGCCCGAACACATTGGTGGAAGGCTGCGACGAGACCACCATCAATATCATCCGTCCGCAAGGATCATTGGGACCCGTGGATGTGGTCCTGTCGTTCGCTGGTGGTACCAATGGATCTGATTTTTCGTTGCCTGGCACTGTCACCATTCCGGATGATGTGTTGAACATCCAGGTGCCCTTCCAGCCCTTGGAGGATAACCAGTCCGAAGGACCCGAGACCGTGACCGTTACAGGCACCTACACCGATCCATGTGGTCGTTCTGTGAGCGCCTCGGTGACCATCACCATCAACGATGCGCCCGCGATCACGCTGATCACGACCGACGTGCTCACTGAGTGCAGCAATGATTCCATCCCATTGACGGTGCAGGCCTCGGGTGGTGTTGGTTCATTGGACCTGGTCTGGAGCACGGGTGATGTAGGAGCAGTGACCTACGTGCCCATTCTGGCCAGTGGTACCTACACGGTGACCGCCACGGATGATTGTGGCCGCCAGTCCACCGCCACCGTGAACGTGATGGTTGACTGTGAGGTGATCATCCCCAACGTGTTCACGCCGAACGGCGATGGCCACAACGACATCTGGTTCATTGATGGCATTGCTTACGCGAACAACACGCTGCGCGTCTTCAACCGCTGGGGCCAGTTGGTCTATGAGGCCAAGAACTACCGCAACAATTGGAACGGTGGCGATTCGCCTGATGGCACTTACTACTACGAATTGATCGTGGAGCGTAAGAGCAAGCCCTACACGGGCCACGTGACCATTCTACGGAACGGCTGGTAAGGCCGGGACGCTTACGAAAGCAGTGAAGAGCCCGTCATTTCGACGGGCTTTTCCATTTCCATCAAGTGCAGGATGGTGGGTGCCACATCGGCCAGGATACCGTTGCGCATGGTCCAGTTACGGTCATCGAGCACGATCACCGGGACGGGGTTGGTACTGTGCGCGGTGTTCGGTGTGCCGTCGGGGTTCAGGGCCTTGTCAGCGTTGCCGTGGTCGGCAATGATCACGAAGGAATAGCCGTTGGCGCGACCGGCCTCAACAACTTGGCGGGTGCACCGGTCGGTGGTCTCCACGGCCTTCACAATGGCATCGAAAACGCCGGTGTGGCCAACCATATCAGGGTTGGCAAAATTGAGTGCCACGAAGTCCACCGCACCCTTTTGCAGCTCGGCGCAAATGGCATCCGAAATTCCCTGCGCGCTCATTTCGGGCTGTAGGTCGTAGGTGGCCACCTTGGGGGATGGAAGCATGATGCGTGACTCCCCCTCGAACGGACGTTCACGGCCTCCGCTGAAGAAGAAGGTGACGTGCGGGTACTTCTCCGTTTCGGCAATGCGGATCTGCTGCTTGCCGGCTTTCGCCACCACCTCGCCCAAGGTCATGGGCAGGTCGTCTTTCCGGAAGAGCACCTTCACCCCGGAGTACGTAGGGTCGTACTCGGTCATGGTAACGTAGTGCAGCGGCAGGGGCTGCATGCCTTGCTCGGGGAATGGTTGCTGGGTAAGCGCCTGGGTTATTTCGCGGCAACGGTCCGTGCGGAAATTGAAGCAGATCACCACATCATCAGGTCGTATGGTCGCAACTGGACCACCATCAGCCCCTGTGACCACGAACGGATCGATGAACTCGTCGGTACGGTCCAGGGCATAGCTGCGTTCAAATGCTTCCAGCGGGTCCGATATCGGTGTGCCTTTGCCATGCACGAGCAGTTCGTAGGCCTTGGTGATCCGTTCCCAACGCTTGTCGCGGTCCATGGCATAATACCTGCCAACAACGCTGGCCACTTGCACCGGCAGGTCTTTCACACCAGCGAGGAAGCGCAGCATGTAGCCCTTGCCGCTCCGGGGGTCCGCATCGCGCCCATCGCTGAACGCATGAACGAAGACCTGTTGCACTCCATGGCGCACGGCCATATGGCAAAGCGCTTCGGCATGGGTGCGCATGGCATGCACGCCACCATCGGAGAGCAGGCCCATAAGGTGCAGCCGACGACCAGGTCGCTGGGCGGCCTCGAAGGCAGCGCGCAACGTGGGGTCCTGCTCAAGGCTTCCATCGGAAATGGCCCGGTCGATGCGCACCAGGTCTTGGTATACCACACGGCCTGCGCCGATGTTCAAGTGGCCCACTTCGCTGTTGCCCATCTGGCCCGGCGGAAGGCCCACGTGCTCGCCATCGGTGAGCAGGGTGGCATGTGGCGCGGTGGCCAATAGATGGTTGATGAACGGGGTGTCGGCCTTGGCGATGGCGTCGGTGTGGTCACCGGCCCCAATGCCCCAGCCATCCATGATGATCAGGACCACTTTGTGCGGAGCCATCAGCGTGTTGGAAAGGAGGCCGCAAAGATAGACCCATGAGGGGAGCGCGACCTTACGGAGACCGAGCCTCCGAGTTGTCGGGCCAAGCGTTGTACGATATACAGCCCGAGACCCGTGCCTTTGGCCCTGCGTGTTTCCTCGCTGCCCCCGCGATGGAATTTCTCGAAGATGCGCTGCTGGTCATCCGGAGCAATGCCGGGTCCTTCGTCGCTCACGATCAATCGCCAACCCTCGGGCCCGGCCACTACCTCCACCTCGATATGTGTGCCTGTGGGCGCGTATTTGGCGGCATTCTCCAAGAGGTTGTCCACGATGCTGCGCAAGGCCTGCTGGTCCGTGCGTGCATGAAGCTGGTCCGGCCCGGATAATGAGATCATGTGGTCCTTGGCCATTTGCTGCCGTGCACGTCCCACCGCGTCCCGAAACAGCTCCATTACATCGGTTTCCTCAAGGTGCAGTTCCAAGGCTCCTTCCTCCGCGCGGGTGGCAAGAAGCACCTTTTCCGTGAGGTGTGCCAGCCGGTCCGATTCCTCCAGCGCATGGCTCCGCAGTTGTTCCCGTTGATCGGGAGTGAGTCCTTCGCGTGCCAGCGTTTGTAGTTGCAGCTTGATGGCCGCGATCGGGGTCCTTAGTTCATGTGAAACGGCCAGGAGGAAGTTCTGCTGTGTGCGAGCGAACGCCAGGTCGCGCCGGATGGCCCGGAACGTAAGGAACAGTACGCCCAGTAGTAGAAGTAATAACACGCTCCCTTCGCCCACCACCATGCGCAAGCGTCGCTCGGCATCCAATGGCGTGGTGGGTCCCATGTCCAGGGCCTGCAATTGAAGGGTGAGGTCCACCACTTCGCGGTCCTTGCGGAGCAGAAGCACGGCCCACCAGATGAACTGCAGCACGATGTATACGGCCAGTATGCCGAACAGGACCAATGTGCGGCGATGAGAGCGCTGACGCATGCCCCAAAGGTAGACGCCACGAATGGCGGAATTTCCGATCCCGTATCTTGTACCGCTTCGGTGAACATGGACCCCCACGGTGCGAAGGCCTACATCCTTGAACGATTAAGGAACGAGCTTCCGAAGGAACGCACGTACCATAGCTTGGCGCATACCCTGGACGTTTATGCCAGTGTGATCGATATTGCAGAGAAGGAAGGGCTGGTCAATGAGGAGGACCTGACGCTACTGAAGACCGCGGCGCTTTATCATGATTCAGGCTTCATCGTGCATGGCCTGGATCACGAACAGCAAGGATGTCTGCTTGTCCGTGAGCATTTGCCCGAGTTCGGTTATTCAGCATCACAGATCCAGCGGATCTGCGATATGATCATGGCCACCCGTATCCCCCAGTCGCCACGGAACAAGCTTTCACGGATCCTGTGCGATGCTGACCTCGATTATTTGGGCCGGACCGATTTCAAGCGCATCGGTGACCTGCTGTTCGCTGAGATGCGCACGTTCGGTGTTCTGGCCACGGAGTTGGAATGGAACCAGCTGCAGGTGCGTTTCCTTGAGCGACACAGCTATTTCACGGTTACCAACAAGCGGTTGCGAGAGCCGGTGAAGCAGCAGTATCTCATAGAGCTCAAGCAGTGGTTGAGCGACAATTTGAAATGAAAAAGCCCTCCGAGATGGAGGGCTTTTCGTTCGTGGTGCCTCCCAGAATCGAACTGGGGACACATGGATTTTCAATCCATTGCTCTACCAGCTGAGCTAAGGCACCGAACTTTGTCCACCAAGGTGCTGGCCTTCCGGCGGACGGGCGGCAAAGATAGACAAGTCGAGCGATCATGCACACCATTCCTTTGGATCTTGTTCTGGATGTGGGGAATACCCGCACCAAAGCCGCCCTTTTTCGGGGTCAACGGCTTGTGCGGGCAGGTGTAATGCGGTCCGGTGATGGTGGTGCGTTGAAGGAGTTCCTGGGCGAGGACCACCCCGGTCGTATCGCATTTGGTTCGGTGGCCGCCCCCGATCCGAAGTGGGAAGCGCACCTGCGGACCATCGCCCCGACCTTCCTGCTTTCGGGAGGCTCCAGTGCGCCCGTACGCAGTGCCTACGCCACGCCCCTCACACTTGGTGTGGACCGGTTGGCCAACGCCGTTGGCGCCAAGGGCATGTTCCCGGGTCGACCCGTTCTGGCCATCGATCTGGGCACCTGCATAACCTACGATGTGGTCTCCGCTGAAGGGGTGTACCAAGGCGGGGCCATTTCCCCCGGTATGACCATGCGTTCGAGGGCGATGAACGCCTATAGTGCCCGTCTGCCGCTGGTTGCCGCGCTGGCCGATACGGCCCTGATCGGCGTGGATACAGAGACCTCCCTCGCATCAGGGGTGCACTTTGGTATCGTACACGAGCTACAAGGCTATATACACCATCTGGCACACCAATATCCCGGAATGGCCGTTGTGCTCACGGGAGGCGATGGTCTGCGGTTCGCCCGCGCCCTTAAAAGTGGCATCTTTGCCCACCCTTTTCTAACCCTTGAAGGTCTACACGCCATACTCTTGCATCAGGGCCATTAGTGTGCTCTGCCTCTTGTGGGCCATTGGTCCGCACCGTGCGCAGGCCCAAGGGCAGCAGGGCAGTGGCACGCCCTACTCGGCCTATGGCTTCGGGACGTTGATCAACTCTCCTCAGGTGGAGCAGGCCATGATGGGTGGAACGGGTGTTGCTCTTTCGGACCCGTTCGCGCTCAACATAGCCAACCCGGCATCCTATCCGGCCTTGGCCCTCACTGATCTGCAGACCTCCGTGGCCATTCGTTTCCTGCGGTTCGATAGTGATGATCGCACGGCCAAGGGCAACCGGATGGACCTGCTCGGTCTTGCCTTGGCCATTCCTTTTGGACAAGGGCGTTGGGGCATGGCCTTGGGCATCACGCCAGTAAGCGATGTGGGCTACCGTATAACGGACCAAGGGCAGGTGTCCGAAGGTGCTGTCACGTATGAATACAGCGGTAATGGAGGGCTCAACCGAGGCTTCATTGGCCTGGGCCGAACGTTGTGGCAGAGCAACGACACCCTTGGCAAAGGCACCAAAGTGAGCTTCGGTGCGAATTTCAATTACCTGTTCGGTTCCATTGAAGAAGCGCGGAAAGCGTACTACCCGAGGGGAACAGGCTACTACAATACGAACGTGGTCTCCGAGCTGAATGTGTACGACCCCATGGTCGGCATCGGACTGCAATGGACCAGTGATCTTTTAAGCAAGGCGCGCATGCAGCAGCGCCGCGATGCCCGCCGCAAGCACCTGGCAGCGGTTGACGAGCGAAAGGAACAAGAGTGGCTTGATCAAGGGAAGGACCCCGGCAAGCGCAACGCGGTCCGCATGCCAAAGGCAGAGGCCGAGGCTTGGCGCTTCCGGTTCGGCTTCACCGCCGATCTGCCGACCAACCTCCGGGCCGATTATGACCTTACAGCCACCAACTTCGTTTACACGAACGCCGGCGCAGAGGCCACGGTGGACACGGCCTATATCGTGGGCGGTTCCGTGGGCGAAGTACACTTGCCCCTGCAGGCTGGTATCGGCTTCACCGTCTTTAACTCGCGTTGGACCATGACCGCGGAATACCGCGTTCGCGATTGGTCGCAGCTTCGCGTGAACGTGGAGGGGTATGACCAGCGTTCCACCCTGCGCACCAGCAGCACCACGGCCTTGGGCTTTTCCTTTCGACCGGCAGGCGATGGCAATGGTTCGTTCGGCGAGCGCATCATCTATCGCGCCGGATTGCGTTATACCGATGATTACCTCGTGGTGGCCGGTGCACCGCTCAGCGAGTTCGGGATGTCCTTGGGCTTCTCGCTTCCTGTAATGATGAACACCACCCGGTCCCGCATCAACTTCGGCACGGAACTTGGCGAGCGGGGTACAGGCACCGGCGGAAGTGTTCGCGAACGATTCGCAGCAGTGTTCATCGGCATCAGCATTACGCCGGACCTTAGAGAACAATGGTTCAAGAAACGACGGATAGAATGAAAACCTTGACCCGCACCCTCACGATCACCCTGGCCACCATGGCCGTGGCTGGCGTGCAGGCCCAGAGCAAATACGGCGCTACCAAGGAGGATAGCGTCACTTGTGTGCAGAACCTGTCCATGTACCAGGAGTTCATGAAGCAGGAGGCCACCAACAAGGAGGCCTACAACGACGCATATGGCCCTTGGAAAGAGGCTGTTCGCGTGTGCCCCTCTTCCAGCAAGGGCCTGTACCAGAACGGAGTTAAGCTGATGACCGTCTTTATCGATAATGAGAAGGATGCCGCCCGCAAGGCCCGCTTGATCGATTCGCTCTACCTGGTCTACGACCTGCGCATCACCCACTTCGGCGAAAAAGCATTCGTGCTGGGCCGAAAAGGGGTGGATATGATGATCTACAGCCCCGACAAGTGCCAGGAAGCCTTCGATATCCTGAAGCAGAGCGTTGATCTGGGGGGTGTAAAGAGCGAGGCAGGTACGCTGAGCGGTTACTATCAGGCCCTTAATTGCCTGTATACCAAGGGAGCGGCCACCAAGGACCAGATGCTGGCTGACTACGTCACCATCATGGGCCATATTGAGGCCAACCTGGCCGTGGAAGGATTGAAGGAGTCCACCAAGGAGTATTTCCTGAAGGCCCGTGATCAGGTGAACAGTATCTTCTTCAAAGTGGCCGAGTGCGGCGACATCGGTCGCATCGTGGGTGATATGATCACGGCCAAGCCGGATGACATGGACCTGAAGGTGCGCCTGTTGAAGGTGCTGAACGGCAAGGACTGCACCGAGGAAAAGGTGTACCGCACGCTGGCTGAGGACGTACACCGCGCCAGCCCCACCAGCGAGAGCGCCTACAGCCTGGGCATGTACCTGGCCAAGCAGAACGATATGTCAGGGGCCCTCAAGTACATGAAGGAGGCCGTTGACCTGTGCAGTGGTTGCAGCGACAAGGTGAAGTACCTGTTGAAGGCCGGTCAAGTGGCCAGTGCCAGCGGTAACCACTCCCAGGCCCGCAGCTACGCCAACCAGGTCCTGCAGTTGGAGCCCAAGAACGGTGAGGCCCTGATCCTGATCGGCAACGCCGTGGCCGCTCAGGCCGGTGGTTGTGAGGAACCCGATAAGTGGGGTGCTTACTGGCTGGCTTACGATTACTACCAGCGCGCCAAGAGCCTGGATCCCAGCGTGGCTGAGAAAGCCGGGGACCGCATGGCCTCAGCAGCTGCCCGTTTCCCCACCCAGAGCGAGGCCTTCTTCCATCAGCTCACGGATGGCAAGCCCTATCAAGTGGCTTGCGGTGGATTGAACGAGAGCACCACGGTCCGCACCCGCAAATAAGCAGCATGCGTAGCGCTCAACGAGCGATCTTCTTCGGCATTCCCGTCCTTGTGGCGGGAATGTTCGTTTCGTGCAGCAATGATCTGGACAAGGTGGCCGCGATCGAACTGGAGGCCGATTCGCCGGACCGCGTGACCAAGCAGGCCGAGTACCTGTACACCGATTCCGGGCACGTGCGCAACCGTCTGCGCGCCGGCCGCATCGCCGAGTGGATCGCCGAACCCAAGCGTACCGAGATCTCAGAGGGCTTGGAAGTGGTGTTCTTCGATGCCGAAGGAAAGCCGGGCAGCACCCTCACTGCCCGCCGGGGCATTATCCTGCCGGGCCAGAAGCGCATGGAGGCCTATGAGAACGTGGTGTTCGTGAACGCCAAGGGCGAGCGCTTGGAGACCGAGCAGATCACCTGGGACCAGGACAGCGCACGTGTTCGCACCGACAAACCCGTTCGTATCCGAAGAGGTGAGGACATCATCCACGGCAACGGCCTTGATGCCACCGAGGATTTCAGCAGTTACACCATCCGCAACATCACGGGCATCCTTTATTTGCCCGCTGATGATACCTTGGCCCGCGATGCGCAAGCTCGGTAAGTTCATGGAGCATTTCTGGTTGGCCGTTGCCATCGGCACCGCCATCGCGGCCATTTGGGTCATTTTCACCGAAGGCTTCGCACAGGGAAGACAGTGGCTGATCTTCCCGGCCGTGGCACTGGCCATGTTCTGGTTCCGGCGGTTCACCCGCGCCAAGTTGGAGGCGATGGAGGAGCGCAAGAAGGCACGCTGAACGGGCCGGACCTATCTTCGCCTGCCCGCACACACCGCGTGCTCCCTGTGTCCGTTACCCCCGCAGACCTTTTCCTGATCCTGGTGTCCATCGCCGTTTCCGCACTATGCTCGGGGCTGGAGATCGCGTTCGTAACCACCAACAAGCTCTACGTTGAGCTCGAAAAAAAGCGAGGTGCGATCTGGGCACGTATCGTTGGTAGGTTGCTGCAGCGGCCAGGCCGCGTTATCGGAGCTTTGCTTGTTGGCAACAACATCGCTCTGGTGGTTTATGGTCTTGTCATGGCCAAAGTGCTGGAACCTTGGTTGCGCACGTTCGGTTTGGGTGAGGCGGCTGTTCTGGCGAGCCAGACCGTGATGAGCACCCTGCTGATCCTGGTGGTAGCCGAGTTCCTCCCCAAGGCCCTCTTCCGGATCGATCCCAATCGCACCCTCAGTGTCTTCGCACTACCCCTTATGGTCTTGTACGTGCTGCTTTGGCTGCCCATGATGCTGATGACCGGCATCAGCGAAGTGGTGCTCCGGCTCTTCGGGGTACAGGCCAGGCCGGGCCAGGTGGTCTTCGGGCGCATCGATCTTGATGAGTTCTTGAAAGAAGTGAGCACCAACCAGCCACGGGAGAAAAGCCTTGACGCCGAGGTGGAGTATTTTCGTAATACACTGGAACTCAGCAGTATAAAGGTGCGCGACCTGATGGTGCCTCGAGCCGAGGTGGAGGCCATTGATGTGGAAGAGACAGTGGAAATGCTGCACAAGCGCTTTGTGGAAACAGGTCTCAGCAAGCTATTGGTCTACAAGGACAGCATCGACAATGTGATCGGCTACGTGCACGGCTACGAGCTTTTTCGCCACCCCAAGAGCATCCGCGCCGTGATGCGCCCAGTGAACTTCATCCCCGGCACCATGCCGGCGGACGACGTGCTCCAGCTCTTCATCAAGCAGCGCAACCACGTGGCCGTGGTGGTGGACGAGTTCGGTGGTACGGCCGGCATGGTCACTATGGAGGACATCGTTGAGACCATTGTGGGCGACATTGAGGACGAGCACGACACACCCGAGGAGGTGGAGGAGCAATTGGGTCCCGGGGAGTATGTGTTCAGCGCCCGTTTGGAAGTATCGTACTTGCGGGAAAAACACGCGCTGGCGTTACCTGAGGGCGAGGAATATGATACCCTGGCGGGCTACCTGTTGCACGCCACGGGTGAGCTTCCAGAGCAAGGGCAGGTGATCGATCTACCGCCCTTCCGGTTCACCATTGCGCAGGTGGAGGGCAGCCGTATCGACCTGGTGCGTCTGGAGGTGGTGGACCCCGCTGGCGGTTACCTGCAATAGGTCCTGAGGATCAACGCCGTAAAAGGCCCTGCACCGTGTGGGGCCGGATCCTATATTTGCACCCCTATTCAAAGAAGGTCATGGCAGTCATTGGAAAGATCCGCGAACGTAGCGGCCTGTTGATCGGCATCGTAGGTGGTGCATTGGTGCTCTTCATTCTCGGTGAGCTCCTGAGCAACCGTGCCATGGGCCGCAAGGACCAGGCCTTGGGCACGGTTGGCGACGAGGAGATCGGCGTAGTGGCCTTCGAGCAACGTGTGAACGATGAGGTGGAGAGCTACCGCAACGACTTCGGCCAGACCGTTACCGCGCAAATGACCGAGCAGGTGCGCAATAGCGTTTGGAACGAGATCGTGAAGGAGAAGGTGATGATGGGCCAGGTGCTCGATGCCGGCTTCAGCCTCAGCACCGGGGAATACGATGACATCCGCTTTGGTGACAACGTGATGCCCGATTTCCGCGGCCAACCCAATTTCCAAGGTCCCGATGGCCAGCCTGACAAGACCAAGCTGAAGCAATATTTCAGCGATGTGCAGGTGAATGCGCCCGTGTACCACCAGATTCAGAAGCGTCGCATCCAGGAGAACCGCCTCTATACCAAGTACAACACGCTGGTGAAGAAGAGCGTGTTCGTGAACAGCGCACAGGCCAAGGACGAGTTCGCTGCCAAGAGCACGCGTGCCACCTTCAGCTTCGTGGCCAAGCGTTACGACAGCGAGCCCGATAGCCTGTACCCTGTAAGCGACAAGGACCTGCGTCGCTACTACGACCAGCATAAGAACGACAAGAAATACCAGCAGAAGCCTTCGCGCCGGTTCGAGTATGTTCTGTTCGCTGTTACTCCCAGCGAGTCAGACCAGGTGTTGGGTCGCAAGGAACTGGATGGCATCAAAGCCGCGTTCGAGACCACAGCCGATGATTCGAGCTTCGTGATCACCAACAGCGAGAACCGCTCTTACGCCAAAGTGCCCTACACCGAAGGCACGGCCGACAAGCTGAATGATTCCCTGATCGTGAACGCTGCAGTTGGCACCGTGGTGGGACCTTACATGGAAGGTCAACTTTGGAAGTTGGTGAAGGTGAAGGAATTGGCCGATGTGCCCGAGGCACGCGTGCGCCACATCCTGCTCAGCACCCAACAGGGCATGAGCGAGGACGAGCAGAAGCAGCGCGCCGACAGCCTGCTCGCCGTGGTGAAGAAGGACAAGAGCAAGTTCGGCGACCTGGTGACCAAGTTCAGCGATGACCCAGGCAGCACTGGTAACGGTGGTGTGTACGAATGGTTCGACAAGACCCGCATGGTGCCCGAGTTCACTGCGGCCAGCTTCGATCAGAAGGTGGGTGCTACCACGATCTGCAAGACCAGCTACGGCTTCCATATCGTGGAAGTGCTCGGCCAGCGCACGCGTCAAGAGCGTCGTGTGATCAGCATCGAGCGTACCGTGAAGCCCACTCCGGCCACCTTCAAGGAGGTGTACAAGAAGGCGAACGATTTCTCGTTGCGTAACAAGACCGCCGAGGCCATGAAGGCCGCTGCTGAGGAAATGGGCCTCACCCTCACCCCGGTAGAGGAGTTCCGTCCGGATGCCCGCTTCATTCCGGGCCTGCAGGAACCCAACACCACCATTAGCTGGGTGAACCGCGCCAATGAAGGTGATGTGAGCGAGCCTCTGGAGGCTGGCGACAACTACGTGGTTGCCATCCTTACCCGCATCCGCGAGGAGGGTGTTCCCGAATTGGAGGATGTGCGCGAGCTCTTCACCAAGGAGGCTGCCAAGGAGAAAAAGGCCGAGGCGTACCTGGCCAAGATGCAGGGTAAGACCGACCTGAACGCGCTGGCCACCGAGCTCGGCGTGACCGTGCAGAACGCGAACGAGGTGGTGTACAACGGCTTCAGCATCCCAGGTGGCACCAGCGAGTTCGAGGTGATCGGCAAGATCTTCGCCCTGCAGAACGGCCAGACCAGCGTGCCTCTGAAAGGCGAGAACGCAGCCTATGTGGTGACCATGAACACGCTGACCCCCGCGCCGGAGGGCGGTGATGTGGCCGGCGATAAGGAGAGCTTGCTTAGCCGAGTGCAGGCTCGCGCTGAGAACGGTGTGTTCAATGCCCTGCGCGAGGCAGTGGGCGTGAAGGACAACCGCAGCCTGTACTACTGAACAACGGTTCTCGAATACTCCGAACGCCGGTCCCTTGGGGCCGGCGTTCTTGTTTGCGGATATTCGGGTGCGGTGGAGGTATCGTGAATGGATGATCGAACGAGAGACTACTCAACTCCTACATGTGAGCCTTGCCAGGTGCGCGAAAGCGCGGTGAAGAGCATACCCCATAGCAACGCTAGGGAACTTTCGTAGACCTCCGGTAGGTCAGCTGAACGGAATGGCGCTACCGCAGCTGGCTCAACCGCTCCGCATCCAGCCGCAACAGGATGCCCAGCAAAATGGTGAAGCTGATCATGCTGCTGCCGCCGTAGCTGAAGAAGGGGAGGGGGATGCCGATGACCGGTGCCAGGCCAATGGTCATGCCCACATTGATCATCAGGTGGAGGAAGAAGATGCTGGCCACGCAGTAGGCGTAGATCCGCGTGAACTTGGACCGTTGCCGGTCGCTGATCTGGATGATGCGCAGGATGAGCACGGTGAACAGCAGCACCAGGAAGGCCGTACCGAGAAAGCCCCATTCCTCGCCCACGGTGCAGAAGATGAAATCGGTGCTCTGCATGGGCACGTACTTGAACTTGGTGAGCGTGCCGTCCAGGTAACCTTTGCCACTGAACCCGCCACTGCCTATGGCGGTCTGGCTCTGCTTCACGTTGTAGCCCAGTCCTTGGGGGTCTTCCATTTGACCCAGCATCACCAGGATGCGATCGCGTTGGTGGGTGGCGAGTACTTTTTCGAACGCATAGTCCACACTGCCGATGAAGGCGGCCGATCCCACCAGGCCGAACAGGATAAGACCATAGAAGCGTTTGCGCAGGCGTTTCAGCACCAGGTTGCGCACCACCAGCCAGCCCAATATGGCGAACACGGTGATGAGCGCCATAAGGAACTGGTCGCCGCTGAGCACGGCATTGGTGAACGGAAGTCCGAAGGTGCTGTCCTTCACAATGAGCGAGAGCACGGACAGCACCGCCGCGAGGATGGCGAGCAGCAGGATGTTGCCCGACAGACCTTCTCGATACAGCACCAGGATGAAAGCGCCGGAGACCAGTGCGGTACCGGTATCGGGTTGCAGCATGATGAGGGCCACGGGTGCCAAGATGATAGCGCCTGCCATGACGCGCGAGCGCAGGTCGATCAGGGCCTTGAGGCTGGAGAGGTAACGGGACAGGGCCAGTGCGGTGGCGAACTTGGCGAACTCGGCGGGTTGTATGCCGAAGCTGCCCACGCCGAACCAGGCCCTGGCGCCGTTCACCTCTTTACCTACCACCAATACGGCGGCCAGTAAGAGCAGCACAAATCCATAGACCAGGAAAGCCCCTTCGCGGAACAGCTCCCCGCGAATGAGCAGTATCCCGGTGCCCAGCGTGAGGCTCACGGCCATCCATACGGCCTGCTTGCCGTATTCCTTGCTCTGGTCGAAGATGCTGGCGTGGTCGGGGTCGTAGGCCGCGGAGTAGATGTTGGCCCAGCCCATGAACATCAGGGCGAGGTAGATCAGGAGGATCGGCCGGTCGAAGTTGGCGGCTACGTTCTCGCGGGCGCTCATCGTCTGCGGGGCTTCTTCACCGGTTTCACGTAGTTCTTCTCCGCGGCGATCAGGTCGGCCTCCAGCATGCGCTTCATGAGGTCAGGTCGGGCGATGCTGTCCGTGAGGTACTGCTCGATCAGGAGGCTGGCAATGGGCGCGGCCCAGGTGCCACCAAAGCCGGAGTTCTCCACGTACACGGCAATGGCGATCTGTGGGTTGTCCATCGGCGCGAACGCCACGAACACAGCGTGGTCCTTGCCGTGCGGGTTCTCAGCAGTTCCGGTCTTGCCGCATACGGTTATGCCTTCAATGCGTGCCTGGCGCGCAGTGCCTCCCGGTTCCTCCACCACACGGCGCATGCCCTCCTGGATGGAGTCGTACCATTTCGGGTCCACATCGGTCACGTGTTTCTCCAAGTAGCGCGTCTGCAAACTGTCAGGATGGCCCACAGCGCGCACTACGTGTGGATCGTAATACCATCCTTTGTTGGCGAAAATGGCAGCCAGGTTGGCCATTTGCAGCGGGGCCACCAGCACTTCACCCTGCCCGATACTAACGCTGTAGATGGTGCTGAAAGCCCAGCGCTCCTTTCCATACTTGCGATCATAGTAGGCAGGGCCGGGAATGTTGCCGCCCTTGACAGCGGGCAGGTCGATACCTGGCCGCTGCCCCAGCCCGAAGCTGTGCATGCGGTGTTCCCATTCGCCCAGACCGAGGGCCGCATCCTTGAACCGGTTCTTGTCCTTATCCTGCTCCACAATGCGCTTGAACACCTGGTGGAAGTAGGGGTTGCAGGAGTACTGGATGGCGTGGATGATGTCGCCGGCACCGGGGTGGTCGTGGCAGCCCACGAGGCTTTTGTTGCACGGGAACCCGGTGTTGGGTGTGATCACGCCCTCGTCCAATGCGATGAGCGATTGCACGATCTTGAAGATGGACCCCGGTGGGTATTGGGCCTGTAATGCGCGATCGAACAGGGGCTTGATCGGGTCGCGCTGCAGCACCCCGTAGTTGGTGTTGCGCACACGGCCCACAAGCAGTTCGGGATCGTAGGTGGGGCTGCTTACCAGACAGAGGATCTCGCCGGTGCGCGGGTCAATGGCGGCGATACTGCCTTTCTTGTTCACCATCAACTGCTCGCCCAGCCGCTGGATATCGAGGTCGACACCGGTGAAAAGGTCCTGGCCCTCGACGGCCAGTGTATCGTATATACCCTCCTTGAACGAGCCCTTGATGTTGTTGTGCACGTCCACCAGCACATAGCGTACACCGCGTCGCCCACGCAGTACGGGTTCGTAGTACTGTTCAAGGCCGCCCACACCGATCACGTCCCCGGCCTTGTAGTAGGGGTCCTGCTCCACCTTGCGGGCATCCACCTCGCTCAGGTAACCGAGCATGTGTGCTGCCGAGCGGGGCGGATAGGTGCGCAGTGTGCGGCTTTGCCCAAAAAAGCCCGGGTATTTGTGCAGGTGTACACTGATGGCCGCGAACTGGTCAGCAGGGATCTGCTTTTCGATAACGCTGGGCTTGTAGCGCGAGTAGGAGGTGGCGTCCTTCAGCCGGGTCCGAAGATCATCCACGCTTACACTGATGAGCTTGGCGAACTCCAAGGTGTCGAAGGCCTTCACTTCGCGGGGCACGGCCATCAGGTCGTACACCGGCGTGTTCGCAACCAACAGTCGTTCATTGCGATCGTAGATGAACCCGCGTGCCGGGTAATCAGTGATCTTCCGTTCGGCCATGTTGGCCGCGGTGGCCTTCCACTTGTCATCCACCACCTGTATCCAGAACAGGCGCAGTAGGAATACCACGGCGATGAAGAGCACCGAGGCGATGAGCACGTATTTGCGCGACTCGAAGTTCATGCTCGTCCGCGTTCGGCCCGTGTTGTGAGGAGCTGGACCAGTATGGCCAAGGCAAGGGTGAACATTGCGCTAAGCAGCGCTCGCAGGAAGGTGGAGAAGAAGCGGTCGAAACGGAACACCTCGACATTGAACAGCCACAAGTGGTGCAGCAGGATGAGCGCGCCTGCATAGGTGATGAACCACGGGACGCCCATACGCGGCACGGTGGGCCGCATGCCATACTCGTATCCTTCACGCGGGGCCAGCAGGCGTAGCATGTAGATCCGCCCGAACATCATCACCGTGCAGGCGCTCATATGCATGCCCGGCGTGCTACTGAACAGGTCCATCAACATGCCCGTGGCCCAGCCGATGAGCAGGGTCGCCCATTCCGGCAGCTCGAACGGGAGCATCAACAGGAACAGTACATACAGGTACGGCACCATATAGCCGTTCATCACGTCCAAGTGGTCCAGCACCAGCACCTGCAGCAAGAGCAGCAGTGCCAGGCGAAGCACGTTCAGGAGGACGGTCCCGATCATGGTTGGTCGTGGGCTTTTTCCAACGAATCGCGTTCTGCCTGCATCAGGTCCTTCACCACGTACACATAGCCGCTGCGGGTCATATCCTCTGCCAGCCTGATGGTGATCGCCTGGTCCTGACGGCCGGGCGGGCTTTCCACCGAGATCACCACGCCCACATTCACGCCAGGTGGGTAAATATCGTCCACGCCGCGGGTAACCACTGTGTCGCCTACCGCCACACGCGCGTGCTTTGGTATGTCGATGACAGAAGCGGTCGTGGGGTCGTTGGTGTCCCAGTACAAAAGGCCATAGTGGCCCGAACGACGCATTTGCACACTGGTCTTCACATCCGGGCTCAATACGCTGATCACGGAGGCGAAATGGGGGCTTACATCGCGCACCACACCGATGATGCCTGAAGGGCCGATCACGCCCATGTCATCGTGCAGGCCGGCCGTTGAGCCCTTGTCCAGCGTAAGGAAGTTCTTCTGCTTGTGCCAGGTGCTGTTGACCACTTTGGCGGTGAGCACACTGTACTGCTGGCGGCGAATGGTGTCGTTGATCCGCACGAAGATGTCCTCCACCGGGGCATAGGAACTGGCGTGGCGGTTGCGCCAGTCGGCGTTCTCTTCGGCCAATCTGCGGTTCACCTCCTTCAGGTTCGCGTAGTCGGTGATCTCCTTGCGCCACGTGTAAATGGTGCCGACCAGTGCATTGCTGGAATTGATGGCCCTGGCCCGGTGATGGGCATTGCCATTGGCCAGTTGGATGAACGAAAGGACCATGAGGCCCAGGAACAGCAGGATGTTCCGGATGCGCTGAAGGAAGCGGAAGAGGTCGCGCATCTCACCGGAGTGGGGAGTGGCGAGTGATGAGTGGCGGGCGGCCCCGTGCTGATGCACTCGCCACTCCCCACTCCCCACTCATCACTCTCTCATTAAGAACTGGAAGCGATCGATGTTCTTCAGGGCGATGCCGGTGCCACGTGCCACGGCCCGCAGCGGGTCCTCGCTCACATGCACAGGCAGTTTGGTCTTGATGCTGATGCGCTTGTCCAGGCCGCGCAACAACGCGCCACCACCGGCCAGGTAAATGCCGGTCTTGTAAATGTCGGCGCTGAGCTCGGGCGGGGTGGCCTCCAGTGCGCTCAGGATGGCCTCCTCGATCTTGCTGATGCTCTTGTCCAGGGCTTGCGCGATCTCGCTGTACGTCACGGTGATCTCCTTGGGGATACCGGTCATCAGGTCGCGGCCGCGCACGGCATAGTCGGGTGGCGGGTTGTCAAGCTCGGTCATGGCAGCGCCCACTTCGATCTTGATCTGCTCGGCCGTGCGTTCGCCCACCAGGATGTTGTGCTGACGGCGCATGTATTCCTCGATGTCGTTGGTGAACTCATCGCCCGCCACTCGGATGTTCTTGTCGCACACGATACCACCGAGTGCGATCACGGCGATCTCGCTGGTACCGCCGCCGATATCGATGATCATATTGCCCATGGGCTCTTCCACATCGATGCCGATACCGATCGCAGCGGCCATGGGCTCGTGGATGAGGTACACCTCCTTGGCGCCGGCGTGCTCGCTGCTGTCCTTAACGGCGCGCTTTTCCACCTCGGTGATGCCGCTGGGGATGCAGATCACCATGCGCAGGTTGGGGGTGAAGAGTTGTCGGCCGGGCTTGATCATGCGGATCATGCCCTTGATCATGTCCTCGGCGGCCTTGAAGTCGGCGATCACACCATCGCGCAGCGGACGGATGGTCTTGATGTTCTCGTGGGTCTTGCCATGCATCTGTTGTGCCTGGCGGCCTACGGCGATCACCTTTCCGGTGGTGCGGTCAATGGCGACAATGCTCGGCTCGTCCACAACGACCTTGTCGT
>CAZQFG010000010.1:0-29197 GCA_964592515.1 uncultured Chryseobacterium sp.
CATAGCCCCCATTGAGCTGGACGACCGCGAACGCGGGATGAGCCGGGGCGTGCAACTGATGTCCGGCATGAACGGCGCCCTGCTTGCCGACGTGCTGACGGTGCTGCCGAACGATATGCTGCACAAGGTGGACCTGACGAGCATGGCCCACGGGCTGGAGGTGCGTCCCCCCTTCCTGGACCGCCGGGTGGTGGAGTTCGCCTTCAGCCTGCCCGCCGAGCGCAAGTTCCGGCTCGGGCACGGTAAGGCCCTGCTGCACGAGGCCTTCGGCGAACTGCTTCCTGCCGAGATCCTCACGCGCCGCAAACAAGGCTTCGAGGTACCCCTGCGCGACCTGTTGCTGGGACCATTGGCAACGCTGGTGGAAAGGAGCTTGACGCGCGATGCGGTGGAGGCCGCGGGCCTGCAATGGCAAGGGGTACAGCAGGTGCGCGAACGTTTGGCGGGCAACAACCCGGGCCAGGCACAGGCAACCGTGCATGCCTTGCTCGTCTATCTGTCGTGGTGGAGGAAGAACGGCGCAGCACACCGCTGAACCGACCGCAGCTTACCTTCGCCGGGCCCCGAACATGCCACGCGTACTGCGAATCATCAACCGGTTCAACCTGGGCGGTCCCACGCACAATGCGGCCTACCTGACCCGGTACCTGCCTGGCGAGTTCGAGACCCTGCTGGTGGGCGGCAGCCAGGAGGCCAGCGAAGAGGCCAGCCACCACATCCTGGACGCGGTGGGCGTGAAGCCCCTGATCCTGCCCGAACTACAGCGCGAAGTGGCCCCCTGGCGCGACCGGGGCGCCTACCGCCGCATCAAGCAACTGATCCGCGAGTTCAAGCCCGACATCGTGCACACCCACGCGGCCAAGGCCGGTGCCGTGGGGCGCATGGCGGCCGCCGAACTGGGCGTGAAGGCCATTGTGCACACCTTCCACGGCCATGTGTTCCACAGCTACTTCGGTCCGGTGCGCACGGCGCTGTACAAGAACATCGAACGGTTCCTGGCCACACGGTCCAGCCGCATCATCGCCATCAGCGACAAGCAGAAGCAGGAACTGGTGGAAGAGCACCGCATCTGCCCGGCGAACAAGGTGAGCGTGATCCCCCTGGGCTTCGACCTGAGCCGCTTCCAGGCCGACCAGGAACGCAAGCGCGCGCTGTTCCGCAAGGTGTATGGCGTGGCCGAGGACGAGATCGCCATTGGCATCGTTGGGCGCCTGGTGCCGATCAAGAACCACGACCTTTTCCTGGACGTGATCGCCGAACTGCGCCAGCTCACGGGCCGCAGGATCAGGGCCTTCATTGTGGGCGATGGCGAGGAGCGCGAACGCCTGCAGCAGCGCGTGGGTGAACTGGGACTGAGCCAGGTGGCAGGCCCCTACTTCAACGGACACGGTTTCGGCCATGGCGTGAACGGAAAGCCCATGGCAGGCCCGGCCGCGGTGACCTTCACCTCGTGGATCAAGGAAGTGGACATCGTGAACGCGGGTCTGGACATTGTGATGCTGACGAGCCTGAACGAGGGCACGCCGGTGAGCCTGATCGAAGCGCAGGCCGCCAACCGCCCCATCGTAAGCACCCGTGTGGGTGGCATTGAGAACGTGGTGAAGCATGGCGACACGGCCTTCCTGAGCGATAGCGGCGACCGGCAGGGCCTGCGCGACAACGTGCTGCGACTGGTGGAGAACGACGGCCTGCGGCAGCAAATGGGCGCCGGCGGTTGGGACCATGTGGCCCAGCGCTACCACTACACCCGGCTGGTGGACGACACCGCCGATCTGTATCGCAGCCTGCTGGGGTAAGGCCTTGGAGGCGGATCGTTACTTTTGCCAGATATGAACAGTTCGCGACGACGTATTCTCTGGTCCGTGGTGCTGGGGGTGTTCCTGCTGAGCGGTTGCACCATCAACCGCGACATCATGTTCAAGACCGCCAACGACCACCAGTTCGATGCTTACTCGGACACCAGCGGCACACGCCGGTTCCGTATCCAGGTCAATGATGAACTACAGTTCCGACTTTTCGCGAACGACGGTTTCAAGATGATCGACCTGGTGTCCGAGATGGGCGGCCGCCAGAACCAGGCGTTGATGAACCGCAACAACCTGTTCAGCTACTTCGTGGAATACGATGGGCTCGTGAAGCTGCCGTTGTTGGGCCGGGTGCCCCTGGCCGGGCTGACCATGCGGGAGGCCGAACTGATGTTACAGGACCGCTACGCCGAATACTACAACCGGCCTTACGTGCAGCTCACGGTGATCAACCGCCGCGTGGTGGTGTTCCCTGGCGGTGGAGGCGACGCGCGCGTCATCCCACTGGAGAACAACAACACCACCCTGCTCGAGGCCCTGGCCGCTGCCGGTGGTCTTAACCGCCGGGGCAATGCCCACAAGGTGAAACTGTTCCGCTGGGACCCCGACACCGGGAAGCGCAAGGTGTACCAGTTCGACCTCTCGGACATCTCTGGCCTGCAATACGCCGACATCGTGATGCAGGGCGACGATGTGATCTACGTGCAGCCCAACCCCGACCTGGCCAAGGAGGCCCTGCAGGACCTCACCCCCGTGCTCACGCTGCTCACCAGCATCCTGTTGGTCATTGGCATCGTCCAAGGCTTCAAGTAAGGCCCAGCGCACCATGGTCGGAGAGGACATCAGCCAGCGTAATCTCAATTTCGAGAGCTACAAGGAGCGCATCACGAACTTCAGCAATGAGTTCGAGCTCGGGCTGTTCCTCTACATCGTAAAGCGGAGCACCTTCTGGATCCTGCTCTGCATCCTTACATCCCTGGCGGCGGCCTTCATCTACCTGCGGTACACGGCACCCGTCTACGAGGCCCGCACCACCATCCAGCTGCGCGAGAGCAACACGGCCCAGCAGGTGCTGAGCATGAACGCCTTCGCCGAGGAGGACAACAACCTGCAGGCCGATGTGGAACTGATGCGGTCCAAGTTCTTCGTGGGCATGGCCATGAAGCGCATGGACCTGGAGGTGAGCTATTACAACCGCGGCCAGATCCTGACAGAGGACCTGTACAAGCGCACGTTCTTCAGGCTGAAAGAGCTGACCGTGCTGGACGAGACCGTGCGCGACCAGCCCGTGTTCATCGACCTGACGATACCGGAAAAGGTGAAGTTGAGCTACTCCCTGGGCGGCAAACCCTACGACCTGGAGTTCGCGCGGGGCCAGGTGGTGCGCACACCGCACTTCAGCTGCCTCATCGAGCTCAATGATCCAGCCGAAGTGGTGGACCCGGTGATGCGCGGTTCGCTCTATTTCCGGATCAACTCGCAAACGGCACTGGTGAACCGGTTCGCGAGCAATATCTCGGTGAACATCGCCGAGCAGAACGCCAAAACGGTCAGCATCAGCGGCAAGAACGAGAACAGCCACCTGGCTCGCGACCTGGCACAGGTGATGGCTGAGACCTTCATGGATTATGACGTGGAGCGCCGCAGCGAGAGCGCTGAGAGCATCATCCGCTTCATCCGTTCGCAGAAGGACACCGTGTTCGAACAGCTGCGCGAATCGGAGCTGCGACTGCAGACCTTCAAGATGGAGAACCGGGTGGCCGACCTGGAGCAACTGACGCCCATCTACCTGGAACGGAGCCGCGACTTCGAGAACGAATCCGTGAAGCTCTCCATGGAGATCAGCCTGCTGCGCGAGATCGGCCATGCAACGGACCGTCCCCTGCCGGAGATCAATGTGTACGACCTGATGCCGCTGCTGGTAGGCACCACCCATGAAAGCGTGCTGAAGAGCATGATCGAGTCCATGGAGGACCTGCTGCGCCTGCGCGACGAGATGGTGATGGAGGCCACGGCCAAGAACGAGGGCGTGATCTCGCTTGAATACCAGATCAGTGTGCAGAAGCGGATGCTGCTGCAGAGCATTGAGAACCTGCGACTGCGTGCCGAGGACCGCCTGAAGGAACTGCAGCAGCACATGTCGGAATTCGAGATGCGTTTCCTTTCGCTGCCCGAACAGGAGCTCCAGTACGCCCGCATCGCCCGCGTGTTCAGCATCAACGAGAAATACTACACCCAGCTGCTGGAGAAGGAGATCGAGCACCGGATCAGCAAGGCCGGTTTCGTATCCGAGAACCGCATCCTGGAGAACGCCATGCTGCCCGTGGAGCCCCTGACGCCCAAGCGCAACATGGTGCTCCTCTCCTACCTGCTCACGGGCATCATCGTCTCCTTCCTGATCGTGCTGATCCGCTACATCCTGCACGACAACATCACCTCGTTGAGCGATATCTCGAAGCTCTCCAACGCCAGCATCTCGGTGCTCGGCATGGTGCCCAAGTACAAGAAGGAGATACCCATCTCGCAACTGCTCATCGACAAGAACCCGAAATCGCTCATCGCCGAATCGTTCCGCAGTATCCGCACCAACCTGCAGTTCGTGGACAATACACCGGGGCCCAAGACCATCGCCATCACCAGCACCATCTCCGGCGAGGGCAAGACCTTCGTGGCCATCAACCTGGCGGGCATCATCTCCTACAGCGGCAAGCGCGTGATCATCCTCGACCTTGACATGCGCAAACCGAAGATCCACCTGGGCTTCGGTGTGGAGAACATCAAGGGCATGAGCACCCTGCTGATCGACAAGGACAACTTGGAGAACTGCATCCAGCACAGTTCATTGGAGGGGCTCCACTTCATCACGGCCGGCCCCATTCCGCCCAACCCGTCAGAGCTCATCATCAGCAAGCGGATGAACGAACTGGTGGAACAACTGCGCACCATGTACGACGTGGTGCTGATCGACAACCCGCCCGTAGGCCTGGTGACCGATGGCATACCCATGATCCAGCGGGCTGACTACCCCATCTACATCTTCCGATCGGACTACAGCAAGAAGCAGTTCATCCAGAACGTGGACAGGCTGATCAACGAGAACAACATCACCAAGCTTTCCGCCATCCTCAATGGCGTGGACATCGACCGCAACAAGTACGGCTACAACTACGGTTATGGCTACGGCTATGGCTACGGCTATGGCCAGATGTACGGCGGTGGCTACTACGAGGAACGCGGATCACGCAAGAAACGATCATCCGGCTTCCTGGGCTGGCTCCTGGGCAGATCATGATGGAGGTAATGACCACCGGATTGGCGGGCCTGCTGGTGCTACGCCCGCGCATCTTCGGCGACGACCGTGGCTACTTCCTGGAGTCGTTCAACGAACAACGGTTCAAGGCGCTGACAGGCGTGGACGTTCAGTTCGTTCAGGACAATGAGAGCAGTTCACGCGCTGGCGTGCTGCGCGGCCTGCATTTCCAGGCGGACCCGCACGCCCAAGGCAAATTGGTGCACGTGGGCAGGGGCGCCGTGCTGGATGTCGCAGTGGACCTGCGGGCCGACAGCCCGACCATGGGCAGGCACTTCAGCATCCGCCTGGATGCCGCCAAGCGCGAAATGCTCTGGATCCCTGCTGGCTTCGCGCATGGCTTCGTGGCCCTGGAGGACGACACGCTTTTCCTGTACAAGTGCACCAACTACTACCAGCCTTTGGCGGAACGTACCATTCGCTGGGACGATGCCGACCTGGCCATTGACTGGGGCATTTCGGAACCCTTGGTGAGCCCCAAGGACGCCGAAGGCATGACCTACAAGGCCTATTGCGGCACGATCGTAACGCGCTGAGGACCATGTACAGCAACACGCAATTGTTCTTGATCTTCAGCGGGCTGTTCTTCGCCGCGCTGGTCTTCAGCCTGCTTATCTTCTCGGTGTTCATGCGCTTTGCGCGCACACTGGGCATACGTGAACGCGAACACATGCTGGTGCGCTGGAGCAGCAGCTCGAAGCCGGCCTTCGGGGGCATCGGCTTCTTCATCCTATTCCTGGTCAGCTTCACGCTGCACGGCGTGATCTTCCCCGGCGAGGCCCGCCAGGTGCTGCGTCCCGAGCTGCTGGGCCTGTTGGCCGCCACCTCACTTGGCTTTCTGATGGGCCTGGCGGACGACGCCTACAATACCCGGCCGCTGCTCAAGTTCATCGCGCAGGTGCTGTGCGCGGTGCTCCTCATCGTGTCGGGCACCTTCATCGACCTGTTCGAGGCCCAGTGGGCCAACATGCTGCTCACCGTGCTCTGGGTGGTGGGCATGATGAACTCCATCAACATGCTGGACAACATGGACGGCATCACCACTTCGGTCTCCATCACCATCCTGGCCGCGGGTTGCATGGCCATCATGGTGAGCGGTCCCTTCGACCCGGCGTACATGGTGCTCATGATCGGGACCATTGCCGCACTGTTCGGCTTCCTCTTCTTCAACTGGAACCCCTCACGCATGTTCATGGGCGATGCCGGCAGCCAGTTCCTGGGCGTGTTCCTGGCCTTCGTGGGCATCCGCTTCTTCTGGAACGCCCCCTCTCCGCTCGGCGCATGGGAGCCCGAACGCCAGGTGCTGGCCCCGCTCATGGTCTTCCTGCTGCCGATCGTGGACACCACCGTGGTCTCCATTAATCGCATTGCCCGGGGCAGTTCCCCCTTTGTGGGCGGGCGCGACCACACCACGCACCACTTGAGCTACGCTGGCCTCAGCGATGCCCAGGTGGCCTTGACATTCATTGGCATCTCTGTACTGAACGTGTTCCTCACCTTTGTGATGTTCAGGTTCATCGCGGTCTGGCAGAACATGCACACCATCTTTTACGTTTCGTATGCGCTGGTGGTGTTCGGCACGCTGTTCGCGCTGACCCGAAGGACCAAGGCAAATGCGTGACATGAACAACATCACCGGACGGATCGTCAGTTGGGGACGCGTGGGCCTGTGGAGCCTGCTGCTGATGGCCGGTGCCGTTGGCGTGCATGTGTTCTCCTACTCCACCACTGCGGAAGAGAGCGATGTGGACCACCAGCGCGCCTTCAACGACAACTACAAGGTGTTCTCGCTCACCTTGCCGAACGAACTGACCTTCTGCGGCGAACCCGTGCCGATGGAGCGGCTGGACGTACGCGAGCGATTGGACCGCGAACTGCTGGTGAACACCTATTGGCAGAGCAACACCCTACTGGCCCACAAGCGCACCGCACGCTGGTTCCCCCTGATCGAGGAGGTACTGCGCCGCGAAGGCGTGCCCGACGACATGAAATACCTGGCCGTTATCGAGAGCGGCCTTTCGAACGTGGTGTCGCCCGCAGGTGCAGCGGGCTACTGGCAGTTCATGAAGGAGACGGCCATCAGCCATGGGCTGGAGGTCAGCAGTGAAGTGGACGAGCGCTACAACGTGGAACGCGCCACCGTGGCGGCCTGCAAGTACCTGAAAGAGGCCAAGGCCCGCCATGGCAGCTGGGCGCTGGCCGCTGCGGCCTACAATCTGGGACAAGGTGGTGTGGACAAACAACTGGCACGGCAGAAGCAGGACAACTACTTCGACCTGCACCTGACCGAGGAGACCAGCCGTTACGTGTTCCGCATCCTGGCCATGAAGGAGATCATCCGCGACCCGGAGCGCTATGGCTTCCACTTGCGCAAGAAGGACCTCTACCCGCCCTATATCACCCGCTCCATTGAAGTGAGCGGCCCGATCGAGGACATTGCCGACTTCGCCGCACGGCAGAACACCAATTACCGCACGGTGAAGCTGCTGAACCCGTGGCTGCGCGATACCAAGCTCACCAACCGCGAGGGGAAGAGCTACACCCTCCTGCTGCCCGGGGAAGGGTTCGATGCTGCCGGGCTGACCGATTGACATGCCTGCGCACCGAACGAACGTGAAGGACAAGACCAAGGCGAAGAGCGCTCCCGCGCCGACCACCGGCGACGAGTACATTGAGGTACTCGGGGCCCGGGTGCACAACCTGAAGAACGTGGACGTGCGCATACCGCGCGACCAGCTGGTGGTGATCACCGGCCTGAGCGGAAGCGGCAAGAGCAGCCTGGCCTTCGACACCATACACGCCGAGGGGCAACGCCGCTACATTGAGACCTTCAACGCCTATGCACGGCAGTTCCTCGGTGGCATTGAGCGGCCGGATGTGGACCTGATCTCCGGCCTGAGCCCGGTGATCGCCATCGAACAGAAGACCATCAGTCGCAATCCGCGGAGCACGGTGGGCACCATCACCGAGATCTACGACCTGCTGCGCCTGCTCTACGCCCGTGTGGCGGACGCGTTCTCTTACGTGACCGGCGAACCCATGGTGCGCTACACCGATGCGCAGATCCTGGAACTGGTGACCACCACCTTCGAGGGGCAGGATGTGCTGGTGCTGGCCCCCTTGGTGCGCGGCCGCAAAGGGCACTACCGCGAACTGTTCGAGCAATTGCTGCGACAGGGTTTCCTGCGGGCGCGCGTGAACGGCGAAGTGATCGACCTGACCACGCGCCCGCGCCTTGACCGCTACAAGGTGCACGACATTGAACTGGTGGTGGACCGCCTGAAGGTGACCCCGGGCACCACGAAGCGCCTGGCCGAGACCATTGCCACGGCCATGAAGTACGGCAAGGGCAGCTTGATGGTGACCGGTCCGAAAGGCGGCAACGCCCGTTTCCTGAGCCGCCACCTGATGTGCCCCACCAGCGGCGTGGCCTACGAAGAGCCCGAGCCGAACCTGTTCAGCTTCAACAGCCCTTACGGCGCATGCCCGCGTTGCAGCGGACTGGGCCAGGTGACGGACGTGTCGTTCGATAAGATCGTGCCCGACCGGCGGAAGAGCATACGCAAAGGCGCCATCGTGGCGCTGGGCACGGCGAAGAGCACCTGGATATTCAAGCAGTTGGAGGCCGTGCTGCAGAATTTCGGCCACGACCTGGACACGCCGGTGGAGGACATGGACGATGCCGTGCTGTCCGCATTGTTGAACGGATCGGACGAACCGTTGCGTGTGAGCAGCAGTGTGGGCCTGAGCGACCGCACCGTGCAGTTCGAGGGGATCATCCCTTTCATTCTGGAACAAGCGCGCGAGGGCACCAAGGCCATGCAGAAATGGGCCGCCAGCTTCACGCACATGGTAGCGTGTCCGGAATGCGGTGGCGCACGCCTGAAGAACACGGCGCTCTTCTTCAAAGTGGACGGTCGCACCATCAGTGAGCTGGCCAACCTCTCCATCCGCGACCTGCACGACTTCATGGTGGGCCTTACCGAACGGCTGGACGAGAAGAAGGCCCTGATCGCCCGCGAGGTGGTGAAGGAAGTAACGGCCCGTAGCAGCTTCCTGCTGGACGTGGGCCTGGACTACCTGACCCTGGACCGCAGTGCGCGCACCCTGAGCGGTGGCGAGGCACAGCGCATCCGCCTGGCCACGCAGATCGGCAGCCAGCTCACCGGTGTGCTCTACATCCTGGATGAGCCCAGCATCGGTCTGCACCAACGCGACGACCAGCGCCTGATCGGCAGCCTGCGCAACCTGCGCGACGGTGGCAACAGCGTACTGGTGGTGGAGCATGACAAGGAGATGATGATGAGCGCCGACCACCTGATCGACATCGGTCCCGGGGCCGGTGAACACGGTGGGCGCATTGTGGCGCAAGGCCACCCCAAGGAACTGGCGCTCGGCGAGAGCACCACGGCACGCTACCTGCGCGGCGACCTGCGCATACCCGTGCCCGCCACACGACGCCCGGGCAATGGGCACCGCCTGATGCTCACCGGTGCCAAGGGCAACAACCTGAAGGACGTGGACATCGACTTCCCACTGGGCAAGTTCATCTGCGTTACGGGTGTAAGTGGCAGTGGCAAGAGCACGCTGATCGGGGATACGCTCTACCCCATCCTCAGCAAACACTTCTACCGCAGCGAAGCGCAGCCCATGCCCTACGCCGCGATCAAAGGGCTGGAGCACATCGACAAGGTGATCGAGGTGGACCAGAGCCCCATCGGTCGTACGCCGCGCAGCAACCCGGCCACCTACACCGGCCTCTTCGACCACATCCGCGATCTGTTCGCGCAGCTGCCCAGTGCCAAGATCCGCGGATACAAGGCCGGGCGCTTCAGCTTCAACACGCCGGGTGGGCGCTGCGAATCCTGCAAGGGCGCGGGCGTGCGCACCATCGAGATGAACTTCCTGCCCGATGTGGACGTGCCCTGCGAGACCTGCCGTGGCAAACGGTACGACCGCGAGACATTGGAGGTGCGCTACCGCGGCAAGAGCATTGCCGATGTGCTGAACATGCCCGTGGAAGAGGCCGCCGAGCTCTTCGCGGACATACCGCAGATCAACCTGAAACTGCGCACGCTGTTGGACGTGGGCCTGGGCTACGTGACACTGGGCCAGAGCAGCACCACCTTGAGCGGTGGTGAGGCACAGCGGATCAAACTGGCCACCGAGCTGAGCAAGCGCGACACCGGCAAGACCTTCTACATACTGGACGAGCCGACCACCGGACTGCACTTCGACGACGTGAAGCAGTTGATCCACGTGCTGGACCGCTTGGTGGAGCATGGCAACACGGTGCTGGTGATCGAGCACAACCTGGACATCATCAAAGTGGCCGACCATGTGATCGACATGGGCCCCGAAGGCGGCGCTGGTGGCGGACAAGTGGTGGCACGCGGCACGCCCGAAGAGGTGGTGCTGATGGGCCGCGGACATACCTGGCCCTTCCTGAAGGACGAACTGGCCGCCTGATCATTCAGGCAGCGTGGTTGATAACCTCGAGCACCTGCGGTGAACGAAGGGCACGTGTGTGCGTTGCTTCGCGGACCACACCCGTACCATTCGACCATGAAGAAGGACGCCAAGGCCCACGAAGAGAGCGAACGTCGCATCATCAAAGCGTTCAAGCGCAGGGGATGGAGCGAAGTGAAGGCCAACGACAGCTGGGCCATCTTCAAGATCATGAGCGAGTTCGTGGAAGGCTTCGAGGCCATGCAGCGGATCCGTCCATGCGTGAGCATATTCGGCAGTGCACGCACCAAGCCCGAGGCCGTGGAATACAAGCTGGCCGAGGAGATCGCGTTCCAACTCACCGGCAATGGCTACGGGGTGATCACCGGCGGCGGGCCGGGCATCATGGAGGCTGCCAACAAGGGCGCACAGCGTGGTGGTGGCACCAGCGTTGGCCTCAACATCGACCTGCCCTTCGAGCAACAGCCCAACCCGTACATCGACAAGGAGAAGAGCATCAACTTCGATTACTTCTTCGTGCGCAAGGTGATGTTCATCAAGTACAGCCAGGGCTTCATTGTACTGCCAGGCGGCTTTGGCACATTGGATGAGCTCTTTGAGGCGCTCACGCTGATCCAAACGCAGAAGATCGGTCGTTTCCCCATCATCCTCGTGGGCCGCAAATACTGGCAGGGCCTGTTGGATTGGATCAAGCACACCATGGGCGACAAGTACGCGTACATCAACCCCACCGACATGGAGCTGATCAGTGTGGTGGACAAGCCCGAAGAGGCCGTGGCCGTGATCAATGCGTTCTACAGCAAATACATGCTGAAGCCCAATTTCTAAGGGAGTTCAGCACTTCATGGCGTGTGTGATGCAGCATGCTCGCGCGCCTCTCAACACCCACCTGTTCGTATTGAGCACGCTGTGTGCGCCGATCAGCGCAACAGGCCCGGATACTTTTGGACGCAAGCCCTTGGTGTGCTTCCGTTCATTCAATCCGTCCGCTCATGATCTCGAAACTGGTGTTGCTCGCGAACCTCTTTGGCCTCTTCCTCATCAAGGCCTTCTTCCTCGCCGACCTCAGCATCACCCAGAACATCCCCGCGAGCATGGCGCCCGGCAGCGAGGTGCGTGTTACGGTGAACATCGAAAAAGGCGACCTCACCGGCTTCGCCAAATTGCAGATCGACCTGCCCAACGGCATGAGCGCCACGGCCATCGAGACCAAAGGTGCCTCCTTCACCTTCGCCGATGGCAAAGCCAAGTTCATCTGGATGTCGCTTCCTGCCAGCCCTTCCTTCAAGGTCACCTACACCCTGAGCGCTGATGCCAGCGCTTCGGGAGTTCAGCAGATCCACGGTCGACTGAGCTACATTGAGGACAACGAACGAAAGACCCACGAGCTCGCTGCATCCACCATTGATCTCGGTGCTGCTGTCGCACCCGCTGTCGCCGTTACCGAGACCATCATCAGTGAGACCGAGGAACCCGCCAACATGAACGACCTGGTGAGCGCCGCAGGTGGTGCCCCGGTAGGTCAGGTCCCGATGGTGGTGATCGATAACTATGCTGGCACGCCCGCCATTCAAGGTACTGGTGGCGTTATCGGCACACGCATCATCACGCCGGTCACCGAAAAGGAAATGCTCGTGGAGGTGACCGTGAAGAAGGGCGACATCCGCGGCTTCGGCAAATTGCAGGAGACCATTCCTCCCGGCTTCACCGCGTTGGAGAAGAGCAGCGACGAGGCCATCTTCACCGCACAGGACCGTATTGTGAAGTTCGTGTGGCTCAACCTTCCCTCCCGCAATGAAGTGAAGGTGGTGTACAAGCTGCGTGCGAACGAAAAGCCCGATGGCGAATACGTGATCGATGGTGAGTTCGGTTACCTGCTGAACGACGAGACCCAGAAAGCGGTAGTGGGCTCCAGCAGGTTCTTCATTGGTGCACGTGCCTTGGAAATGATGGCACAGGACCCCTCCAAGGTGGACCAAGTGACCAACCCGGATGCGGAGCTCGCCCTGCGTCAGAAGCAGGAAGCCGAGCGCAAGGCCCAGGAGCAGGCCAGCGCACAGGCTGCACAACGCGAGCAGGAGGCCCAGCGCCAAAAGGCCGAGGCCAGTGCGCAGAAGTCGGGCAGCGTGACCCCGAAGGTGACCGCCCCGGAAAAGGGCATCACCTACAAAGTGCAGATCACCGCAGCACACCGCGAAGTGGGCAAGGCCTACTTCAGCGCCCGTCATCGTTACTCGGGAGCTTTCTCCATTGAGCGCCACCAAGGCTGGATCAAATACGTGACCGGCAGCTTCGGCGAATACCGTGAGGCCCGCGACCAGCGTGTGCGTTTCGTGGAGGCCGGGCACGATTTCCCCGGTCCTTTCGTGACCGCTTACAACAACGGCGAACGCATCACTGTGCAAGAAGCCCTGCTGATCACCAAGCAACAGTGGGTACAGTGATCAACTGACCGAACCGCAGCACATGAACGTCACCAACGACCTTCAGCGCAACATACGCAGGATCACCCTGTGCGCATTGGTCGTTGCCGGTCAGCAAGGCGCGTTCGCACAACCGGATAGCACGGCAGCCGCTCCTCCGCCGCAAGCCCCTTCCCCATCGCCCGCAGCCCAGTTGAAGCCAACGTTCGGTCTGGGCACGGGCATGCTGGCCTTCTATGGTGATGTGGGCGGAAAGCACGCCGTGTACAGCCCGCTCGTTACCCGCGTGGGCTTTGACCTGCGCGGTTCCGTTCCCATTACTCCCTGGCTTGAAGGGGGGCTTTACGCCATGCACGGACGCCTCGGCGTGAACGAGCGAGGGGCTACACGTAACCTGAACTTCGAGTCGCGCATCACGGCAGGAGGACTTTACCTGCGCTACAACTTCCTGCAGCTACTGAACCCGTCCCGGGTCGTGGAACCGTACGTCTCCGTGGGCTTCGGGTCCATGGAGTTCCTTTCCAAGACCGACCTGCGCGATGCCAACGGCGCCACCTACCACTACTGGAGCGATGGCACCATACGGGACATTGCCGAGGATGCACCCAATGCGGGACAGGCGCAGGAGATCCAACGCGACTACGTGTATGAGAGCGATGTACGCGAGACCAATGCCGACGGCTTTGGCAAATACCCCGAGCGCACGTGGTCCATCCCCTTGGGTGTTGGTGCACGCATGGACCTGGGCGGAGGCTTCGATTTCCGCATCGGTGCTACCATGCATTACACCCTCACTGACCTCATCGATGGTGTGACACCTGACAGTCGCGGTGATCGTGCAGGCACCTCGGGCAATGACATGGTGCTCTACTCCTCCTTCTCGCTGGGTTGGGCCGTACCCATGGCCCCCAGGGAGAAGAAGCGCCGCATGACTCCGCTGAACAGTGAAGAACTGGACCTGATCGTGCTGAACGATGACGAGGACGGCGATGGTGTCAAGGACATGATGGACCAGTGCCCCGGTACGCCGACCGGTGTTCCAGTGGATGCGAACGGATGTCCGTTGGACGGAGATGGAGACGGTGTTCCGGATCATGCGGATGACGAACTGAACAGCGCACCGGGCGCCATGGTTGACCTGAGGGGCGTGACCATTGACGATGCCGCTTACCTGAAGCGTCATCTCAACTACCTCGACTCGGGCAACGTGAACACGGTGATCACACGCGTGGAGTCATTTGGTCCGGTGAAGCGTCCGGCACCACCCAAGCGTGTGTATGTAGTGAAGGTGGGCACACAGGTGGAAGGCATCAGCGAGGACCTGATCCAACGGATCCTCAGTATTCCCGAAGTGCGCACCATCGAGAAAGGCGATACCACCTTCTATGTGGTGGGTAACTATGAGTCGATCCCCGAGGCGCTACGTCGCGAACTGGAACTGCGCGGCATGGGCATCGAGAGCGTGGTGATGGCCGAAGAGAACGGCAAGCTGATCGATGTGAGCCAGGAACTGGCCGCGGAGCGTGCTCGCAAACGTGGCATGGGTGCCGGAGATGACAGCCGCGATGTGATCGTGCGTGTCCAGTTGGGCGCGTTCAGGAAAAAGCTCTCGGAGGATATCTTCCGCTCGGTGCCCGACCTGGTGGTGATCAAGGGCGATGATGGCCTGACCCGCTATTACACCGGTGAGTTCACCGATGTGAACCAGGCCGCAGCACACAAGGTGCAGATGCTGCTCGGTGGCTTCGAGGGCGCCTTCCTGGTCGCCTTCCGCGAGGGTAAGCGCGTGAGCATGAAAGAGGCGGGCGCGCGCTTGTCAGGTCCCGAGGACCTTCGCACCCTGCCCAGCAGTTCGGTGACCAAGGACAAGCTGCGCTACAAAGTGCAGGTGGGCACCTTCGCCGGCAACATCCCGATGGACACCATGGGCAAGCTGATCGAAATGGGTGATGTGACGCCCGTGACCAGTGCCGATGCCGTGCGCTACTTCTACGGCAGCTTCAAGGACCGCGCCTCTGCCGAGGAGGCCAAGCAGACCATCCAGGCCAAAGGCTTCCCCGATGCTTTCGTGGTGGGCGAATTGGACGGGCACATCATCAGTGCCGATGATGCCGACGGCCTGTTGGGCAAGCCCTGACACGTACACCTTCGTCCTTCACCAAGCGTCACAATAGGTGAACGCTGACGTGCGTTGTCCGAACGCCCGCCTACCTTTCCATTCCTTTTCCCGCCACCATGACCCACCGGTCCCGCCTGTCGCGCGTCCTCGGCGCTGCGCTGCTCGTATGTACCTGCCTCATCACCTCGTGTAAGCGTAGCCCTTCGGCAGGGCCTGATGCAGCGTTCACGCCCTACATCTCCGCATTCACCTCAGGTCACGTGTCCGCCACATCGTCCATCCTGGTGCGCGTGGCCGATGACCAGCAGTGGAAGGATACGGTCGCCATGGACCTCCGAACGCTGTTCGAACTGAGACCCTCGGCCGAAGGCACGGTCACATGGTATGACCGGCAGACCTTGGAGTTCAGGCCAACTGAACGGCTCGCCCAGAACACAGAGTACACAGTGAGCTTCAAGCTGGGCGCACTGATCGAACTGCCCAGTGGGCTGGACGTGTTCACCTTCCGGATCACGACGTTCGCGCAAAGCATAGATGTACGCGTTAGCGATCTGCAACCACTCTCCACCACCGACCTCACCTGGTCGCGCGCCGTTGTGCAGGTGTACACCAGCGATGTTGCCGTGAGCAATGATCTGGAAGGGTGCTTCAACGCTGTGCAGAGCGGACGCAAGTTGAACCTGACCTGGGAGCACGAGCCGAATGGCCGCTACCACCGCTTTGTAGCGGACAGTGTGCAGCGTGGTAGCGCCGCTTCGCTCGTGGAGTTCAATTGGGACGGGAAGGCCATCGGTGCCGACGGTAAAGGCACACTGCCCTTCGATGTGCCCGCCATTGGCGACCTCGCACTGATCAGCGCCACCACCTTCAGCGATGGCGAACAGTACGCCACCCTCCTCTTCTCCGATCCGCTGGACCCCGCGCAGGACCTCACCGGACGTGCCGGCATTACCGGTGCAGATGATGTCCGCACCACCATCGATGGCAACAAGCTCATCCTCTACCCCCAGCAACGCCTCAGCGGCGACCAGCAGGGGTTCGTATCGGCCAAACTGCAGAACGTGAACGCCCGCACCCTGGGCAAGGACATTGTGGTGGACCTGTTGTTCGAGGAGCTGAAACCAGCGGTGCGCATGGTGGGCAAAGGCGTTGTGCTGCCATCGACCGATGGACTGGTGCTCCCCTTCGAGGCCGTGAACCTGAAGGCCGTGGAAGTGCGCGTGATCCGGATCAATGGCTCGAACGTGGGCCAGTTCCTACAAGTGAACGCACTGGACGGCCAACGAGAACTGGCACGTGTTGGACGTCTGGTATCGCGCAGGACCATTTCGCTGAAGACCGCCGATGGACCCGACCTGGGCCGTTGGAACCGCTTCCACCTGGACCTGGAGCAGCACATCAAGGCAGAGCCCGGGGCCATTTATCGCGTGCAGATCTCGTTCGATCGCAAGCATGCCGTGTACCCATGCGAAGGGCTCATCAGCGATGAAGGTCCCGTACACGAACGCACATGGGAAGATGAACAGGCCGAGTACGACCAGGAACGTGACTACTGGTACGAGGACGAATGGGACTACGGCTACGAAGATGAGTACGTCCATTCGGAGCGGGAAGACCCCTGCAAACCCTCATACTATGCGCGCAACAACACGATCGCGCGGAACATCATCGCCTCGGACATCGGCCTCATCGGTAAACGCGGCAATGATGGTTCGCTGCTGGTCGCCGTGAGCGACCTGCGCACAACGGTGCCCATGAGCGGCGTGAAACTGGAGGTGCTCGACTTCCAGAAACAGGTGATGGTGAGCGCCATCAGCGACCGCGAAGGCCTTGTGACCTTCCCCGGCACCGTGAACAAAGCCTTCATGGTGGTGGCCAGCAAGGGCGAGCAGCGCGGCTACCTCAAAATGGACGATGGCTCCTCGCTTTCGGTAAGCGAGTTGGATGTGAACGGCCAGGCCGTGGACAAAGGCCTGAAGGGCTTCATCTACGGAGAGCGTGGCGTGTGGCGCCCGGGTGATTCGCTCTACATCGCCTTCATGCTGCAAGACCCTGGGAAACACCTGCCCAAGGACCATCCCGTGGTGCTGGAACTGACCGACCCGCGTGGCAAGCTGCAACAGAAGCACGTGCGCACCAACGCGGTGAACGGCGTGTATGCCTTCCGCATGGCCACCGCCGCCGATGCGCCCACCGGCTATTGGGGCGCGCAAGTGCATGTGGGCGGCACCACCTTCCACAAGCCGATCAGGATCGAAACGGTGAAGCCCAATCGCCTGAAGATCGCGCTGGACCTGCCCGAGCGCTTGGAGCGCCAACAGGAGCGCGACATCGAGCTGCGGTCCAACTGGCTGCACGGATCGCCGGCCCGCAACCTGAAGACCCGAGTGACCGTGACCACAACGGCGGGCACACCTTCCTTCAAAGGGCTGGAGAAATTCACCTTCGACGACCTGCGTACCTGGTCGCCGGAGGAAGAGCAGGTGGTGTTCGAGGGCAACCTCAACGAGGCCGGCGTGGCCAGCTTCCCCCTGGACCTGGAAGTGGGCACCAATGCACCGGCCGTGCTCAACGCGAACATCGTTACCCGCGTGTTCGAGGCCGGTGGCGATGCCAGCATGGACCGCGTGAACGTACCCTACTACGTGTACAGCAGCTACGCGGGGATCAAGGCACCGGTGGCACGCACCAGCTGGGGCACCCTCTTCACCGACACCACCTACCGCATTGAAGTGGCCTCCGTGGAAGCCAATGGCAAGCTCGCCGCAGGCCGCAAACTGAAGGCCCAGATCTACAAGCTGAACTGGAACTGGTGGTGGGACGGCAGCCTCAATGGCACCAACAACTACATCCGCTCGGCCAGCGTGGAACTGCGCTCCGAACAGGAGATCACCACCGACGCCAAGGGACGCGCCACCGTGAAATTCCGGATCGACAGGCCAGATTGGGGGCGCTTCGCCGTGCGCGTTACCGATCCCGCCAGCGGCCACAGCAGCGCCATACAAGTGTACATGGACTGGCCGGGCTGGGAAGGACGTTCGCGCAGAGAGGACCCGGAGCAGGCGGCGCTCCTGAGCTTCAACAGCGACAAACGTGACTACAACGTGGGCGAGGACGTGGTGCTCACCATCCCCAGCTCCGGAACAGGCCGCGCACTGGTGAGCCTGGAGACCGGCAGCCGCGTGATTGATGCGGTATGGGTGGAACTGAAGGACAAGGAGACCAGGCACACCTTCAAGGTAACGGCGGACATGGTGCCCAATATCTACGCGCACGTGACCGTGGTGCAACCGCATGCGAACACCCGCAACGACCTGCCCATCCGCCTCTATGGGGCCATCCCCATCATGGTGCAAGATCCCGCCACGCACATCCACCCCGTGGTGGACCTGCCCAAGGAACTGCGCACCGATGTGCCCTTCAAGGTGGAAGTGAGCGAGCGGAACGGCGATGCCATGACCTACACCCTGGCCATAGTGGACGAAGGGCTGCTCGATCTTACACGCTTCAAAACGCCCGACCCGTGGGGCCATTTCCATGCACGCGAAGCCTTGGGCGTTCGCACATGGGACATCTACGACCAGGTGATCGGGGCTTTCGGGAAGCAGATGGAACGCGTGCTTGCCCTGGGCGGCAGCGACGATGCGGGACCTGCCGCAGGAGCCAAGGCCAACCGGTTCAAGCCCGTGGTGCGTTATGTGGGACCCTTCAAACTGGAACGCGGCAAGAAGGCCCAACACAGCTTCACCATCAGCAACTACGTGGGCTCGGTGCGTGTGATGGTGGTGGCCACCGATGGCGCGAAGGCTTATGGCAATGCTGAGCGGACCGTACCGGTGAAGAAACCCCTGATGCTCCTTGCCACCCTGCCGCGCGTGCTGGCACCGGGCGAAGTGGCCGACCTGCCTGTGACCGTGTTCGCCATGGACCCGGCGGTGAAGAACGTGAGCGTGAAGCTGGAGCCCAACAATCTGCTGGTACCCGAAGGACCCGCCGAAAAAAGTATCCGCTTCAACACCACCGGAGACCAGGTAGTGACCTTCAAAGTGCGCGTGAAAGAGGCCATTGGCGTGGCCAAAATGAAAGTGACCGCCACCAGTGGGAAGGAAAGTGCGCAGGAACGTATCGAGCTGCAGGTGCGACAGCCCAACCTGCCCCGCACCGAAGTGACCGAGATCGCCCTGCAACCCGGATCGGAACAGCGCCTGGTAGCGGCACCCGTGGGTGTGATCGGCACCAACAGCGCCTACGTGGAGATCAGTTCCATACCGCCCGTGGACCTCGGCCGTCGCCTGCAATACCTGATCGACTATCCGCACGGCTGTCTGGAACAGACCACCTCCAAGGCCTTCCCGCAGCTCTTCCTGGCCCAGGTGATGGAACTGCCCGACCGCACCGTGCACGCCATGCGCGCCAATGTGGAAACAGCGATCCAGCGCATGGTACAGTTCCAGCGCAACGACGGCAGCTTCAACTACTGGCCCGGTGGCGACCACTACGACAACTGGACCTCCATCTATGCCGGCCACTTCCTGGTGGAGGCGGAACGGCAAGGCTTCAAGGTGCCCACCAACCTGCGTAACAATTGGCTTGCCTTCCAACGCAAGGCCGCGCGCGAATGGAACGGCGTGGTGGCCACGGGTTGGAGCCGCGAGAACGTGCAGTTCGTGCAGGCCTACCGGCTTTACGTGCTGGGCCTTGCCAAACAACAGGAGCTCGCCTCCATGAACCGGCTGCGCGACCAGCCCGACCTATCGGTACGCACGCGCTGGGTGCTTGCTGCTGCGTACGCGCAAGTGGGGCGCACCGATGTGGCGCGTACGCTGGTGCAGGGCCAGGAGACCACCATTCGACCATACACCAACGATTGCCGCACCTATGGCAGCGACCTGCGTGATGAAGCACTGGTGATCGACGCACTGCTGAAGATGGGCGACCTGCCCCAGGCCACCGGTCTTGTTCAGCGTATTGCCAAACGCCTGAGCTCCGATGATTGGTTCAGCACGCAGAGCACCGCATTCGGTCTGCTGGCCGTGGCACGCCTGGCCGAAAAGGCCCCGGTGGGCAAAGGCATGGACATCAGCTGGGCAGAGGATGGCAAGGCGGCGCAGCAACGGCACAGCGACAAGGCCATCATGCGCACCGACCTGGCCGCGCCAGATGGCAAACGTGGATACACCCTGCGCAACACCGGCAAGGGACTGCTTTACATACGCCTCGTGCGCACGGGAACCCCGCTGGCCGGCGAAGAGACCGCCAGCTCCAGCAACCTGTCCATGGAAGTGAAGTACGTGGGACAGAACGGCACCCCGATCGATCCCACCAACATCGCACAAGGCACCGACTTCACGGCCGTGGTCACGATCAAACATCCGGGAACAGGGTCCGCGTACGAGCAGCTCGCGCTCACGCAGGTCTTCCCCTCGGGCTGGGAGATCCGCAACACCCGCATGGAAGGCACAGAGGAGAACGTGCCCAACAGTGCGTTCACCTACCAGGACATCCGCGACGACCGTGTGCAGACCTACTTCAACCTGTGGAAAGGCAACACCATGACCTTCCGTGTGCGCTTGAACGCCTCGTACACCGGACGCTACTACCTGCCCGCGCCCACTTGCGAGGCCATGTACGACAACCTGATCTACGCGCGCGGCAAAGGCCAGTGGGTGAACGTGGTTTCTGCCGAGGATGGTACCACTGCGGGGCAGTGATGACGGTGAACGAGCGGCCATGCAAAGGCGCACACTGACCCGTTGACCTGAGCGGTGATGATGCGGTGGTGCATCTCCTTCCTCTCGCGCAACGAGCGCACGCTGCGTACGGTGGCCGTGGCCTCGCTGTTGCTCGTGCTCTGGGCGAAATGGGGACCCATTCGGCCACTGTTCGAAGTGCCGCACAGCACTGTGTTGTTGGACCGCAACGGACAATTGCTCGGTGCCACGGTGGCCGATGATGGGCAGTGGCGCATGCCGGCCATTGAACACGTACCGGAGCGCTTTGAACGCTGCTTGCTCACGTTCGAGGACAGGCACTTCAGGGAGCATTGGGGCATACACCTGCCCTCGCTGGTGCGCGCCATGCAGCAGAACCATCGCACCGGTCGCAGGGTGAGCGGTGGCAGCACCCTTACCATGCAACTGGCACGCATGGCGCAGGGCAATGCACCGCGCACCTACTGGAACAAGCTGTGGGAAATGCTGGACGCCCTGCGCCTGGAGATCCGCTTCACCAAGGACGAGATCCTGTGCGCCTATGTGTCCAACGCACCGTTCGGCGGCAACGTGGTGGGCGCCGAAGCGGCCGCCTGGCGCTGGTTCGGTAGGCCCTTGGGAACACTGAGCTGGGGCGAGAACGCCTTGCTCGCCGTGCTGCCCAACTCGCCCGCACGCATGCACCCCGGCAAGAACCGCGAAGCACTGCAGGCCAAGCGCGACCGACTACTGCAACGACTGCTGAACGATGGCCACATCGACAGTCTGCAATGGTCGTTGGCCTTGGAGGAACCGCTGCCGGGATCGCCGGTGGCCATGCCACGCTACGCGCCGCACCTGCTGGCCACACTGCAACTGAGCGGTCACAAAGGACAACGGGTGCGCACCACGCTCGATGCCGAGCTTCAGCAGCGGGCAAGCACCATCATGGACCGCCACGGCAACAGTTTGCGCGCCAATGAAGTGCACAACGCCGCCGTGCTGATCATGGACGTGCCCACCGGGGCGGTGCTTGCTTACGTGGGCAACCTGCCTTCGGCCTCCGCTGCCGAGGCTGGTCAGGTGGACATCGTGCGCGCGCCACGCAGCACGGGCAGTCTGCTGAAACCCTTTCTGTACGCGGCGATGCTGCAGAGCGGCGAACGCACGCCCCACCAGCTCGTGGCCGATGTGCCCACGCGCTACGATGGCTTCGTTCCCGAGAACTACGATCGTACGTACAGCGGTGCGGTACCTGCGGATGTGGCCTTGGCGCGTTCGCTCAACATTCCCGCCGTGCGGGCACTGCGCGAACATGGCGTGGAACGGACGCTGGCCACCCTGCGGTCCATGGGGCTGGCGCACATCGATCGCAGCGCGGACAACTACGGTCTGTCGCTGGTGGTGGGCGGGGCCGAGAGCACGCTCTGGGAGCTCACCGGCGCCTACGCCTCCATGGCCCGTATCGTTCAAGCAACAGCGGCGGACACGCTGGAGGCCTTGGTACATGCACCCTACGTGATCGCGGACCGCCCCCTTACCAGCGGCTATCGCGCACCTCCCTTACGTCCGGCCGCCTTGTACCACACCCTGGAAGCCCTGCGCACCCTGAACCGGCCTGAGAGCGAGATCGGCTGGGAGAGCTTCAACAGTGCGGGGGCCATTGCCTGGAAGACCGGCACCAGTTTCGGCCACCGCGATGCCTGGGCCATCGGGGTAACGCCACGCTACGCCGTGGGCATCTGGACCGGCAATGCGAGCGGCGAGGGGCGCCCCGGCCTTACCGGATCGCTGGCCGCTGCACCGCTGCTGTTCGAGCTGTTCCATGTGCTGCCCCGCTCCACAGCGTTCGACCCGCTCTACGACCAACTGGAACGCATGGCCATGTGCCGAGGCAGCGGATACCGCGCAGGGCCCGACTGCGACCTCGTCGATACGCTTTGGACCATCAAGGAAGTGGAACGCACACGGCCCTGCCCCCACCACATCACCATACTCACCGATGCCACCGGGCGCTACCGCGTGCTGCCCGGCAACGATGCGGTGCGGCGCAGCTGGTTCGTGCTCCCGCCGGCCATGGAAGCCTACTTCGTGCAAAGCCGTACCAACTACAGGCCCTTGCCGCCATGGCGGGAAGACGTGGCGGCCGGCAGCGACGACTTGGTGATGGAAATGCTGTACCCCGAACCGTATGCCCGCATTGTGGTGCCCCGCACCTTTGCCGGCAACCACACACAGGTGGTGTTCCATGCCACCCATCGCGATCCGAGCGCCACGGTGCACTGGGATATCGATGGCCAACACATGGGCTCCACCGTTCGTGAACACCGCATGGCCCTGGACCTTGGCACCGGTGCGCACGTGGCCACCCTTACCGACGCGCATGGGAAACGTATCGCCGTGCCCTTCAGCGTGCAGCGCAGCGGGACCGACCGGTAGACGGTGGTCCATCCGCATCAGCCTGTTCACCGATCTTAACGATCGCCAGAAAACCGACGCCACTGGTAGCCGTTACTTTGTAGAACATTCCATTTCCCTGATGCTTAGTCGTTCCCTATCATTTCTCGGCCTCTTGCTGGTCGTTCCTGCCTTGGTGATCGCGCAAACGGGCGCCGATCCCAACACCACGGGCAAGATCGAGTCGCTGCTCTACCATATCGACCGCCAGTACGTGGACGAGGTGGACAAGAAGAAGCTGGTGGATGCGGCCATTGTGAGCATGCTGCAGGAACTGGACCCGCATTCGATCTACATCCCGAAGGAAGAGCTGGAAGAGGTGAACGAGCCGCTGAAGGGCAACTTCGAAGGCGTGGGCATCCAGTTCAATCTGGTGAAGGACACGATCTACGTGGTGGATGCCATTGCGGGTGGTCCTTCGGAACGGTTGGGCATCCGCTCGGGCGACCGGATCATTGGCATTGACGGCGAGAATGCGGCCGGTGTGGGCTTCAAGAACAGCGACGTGATGAAGCGCCTGCGTGGGAAGAAAGGCACCAAGGTGAAGGTGGACATCCTGCGCAAAGGCGAATCCCAACCATTGGAATTCACCATTACGCGGGACAAGATCCCCATCTTCAGTGTGGAAGCGGCCTACATGGCAACGCCAACGGTGGGCTACATCAAGGTGAGCCGGTTCAGCGCCACCACCATGAAGGAATTCCGCGACAAGCTGGACGAACTGAAGGGAAAGGGCATGCAGGACCTGATCCTGGACCTGCAAGGCAATGGCGGCGGCTACCTGCGCACCGCGATCGAAATGGCCGATGAGTTCCTGATCGATCGCCGGTTGATCGTATACACCGAAGGCCGCAATTCGCCCCGCGAGGACACTTACGCCACGCGCGATGGACGCTTTGAGAAGGGCCGATTGGCCGTGCTGGTGGACGAGGGTTCGGCCAGTGCAAGCGAGATCGTGAGCGGTGCCGTACAGGATTGGGACCGCGGCCTCATCGTGGGTCGCCGCAGCTTCGGCAAGGGGTTGGTCCAGCGTCCGGTGATGCTGCCCGATGGTTCGGCCGTGCGCCTTACCGTTTCGCGGTACTACACGCCCTCAGGTCGTTCCATCCAGAAGCCCTATGCGGATGGCGTTGAAGCCTACCAGCGCGAACGCGTGGAGCGATTCGCCAAAGGAGAGATGACCTCAGCCGACAGCGTTCATGTTCAGGACACCGTGAAGTACTATACCGTGAATAAGCGCGTGGTGCACGGTGGTGGTGGCATCACGCCTGATGTGTTCGTGCCCATCGATACCACCCAGAGCTCGGAGTACTTCAGCCGGTTGGTGCGCAACGGCATACTGAACACCTTCGCGCTGACCCAGGTGGACGCCAACCGTGCCGCCCTGCTGGCCCAATACCCGGACCCCGATACGTTCCGACGCAAGTTCGTGGTGGACGAGAAGCTGCTGGGCCAATTGCAGAAGGCCGCAGAGCAGGAGGGCATTGCCCCCGACAGCACCGGCCTGCAACGCTCCAAGGACCTTATTTCCCTGAGGCTCAAGGCGCTGATCGCCAGGGACCTGTGGGATACCTCGGCCTACTGGCAGGTGATCAACGCGGAGAACAGCGTGGACAAGAGCTTCCAGAAAGCGCTGGAGGCCTTGCAGGACAATACCTTCCAGCGCCTCGGCATGGCCAAGTGAACAAGGCCTGTTAACGAGCCGTTAATTCCCCGGCCCATTGTGGCCGATCAGCCTATTTTCGCGTCCCGAAAACGCAACCACTCCGAACATTCCTACGACCATGAAAGACAAGATCCAGATCGCACTGCTCGCCGTGATCGCCGTGGCCCTTTCCGCCCTGGCCGTAAACCAGTTCAGCGGCAGCGAAACAACCACCGCCCCTGTTGTGGCCGCCACCAGCAGCACATCGGCCACTCCGGCCACACCGGCGGCCACCACCTTCGATCCGATGGCACAGACCGGCGAAGTGGTGGACAACAAGCCCAAGACCACGATCAACTTCGGCAACTACGAGCACGACTTCGGCAACGTGAAGCAGGACAGCGAGAACAAGTACGTGTTCACCTTCAAGAACACCGGTACCGAGCCCCTGATCATTGAGCAGGCCAATGGCAGCTGCGGTTGCACGGTGCCCAGCTACCCCAAGAGCCCCATCCCTCCCGGTGGTTCCGGCGAGATCGAGGTGGAGTACAAGCCCGGCAAGCAGGAGAACGCACAGACCAAGGAGGTCACCGTGATCGCCAACACCGAGCCCCGCGAGACCAAATTGCGCATCAAGGCCTTCGTTCAGAAGATCTGATCCAGAACATCTAGAACATACAAGCCCCGGTGGACCTTTACACCGGGGCTTTTTGCTTTCATTGGTCCCTATCAGACCAACAGTGCATCAATGGCGGCGGCCAGGGCGTGATCGCGTTGCGTGATCCGTCCGCCTGCATCGTGGGTGCTTAGCGAGATCTCCACCAGCCCATAGGTATTTGTCCACGTGGGGTGATGGTCCATCTGTTCGGCCACCTCGGCCACACGCGTCATGAACGCGAACGCCCCGGCGAAATCCTTGAATTGGAAGCGACGGAACAGAGCCCCATCGCGCTCCTCCCAAACGCTGCTCATCGGTGCAGCGGAAGGGCAATGGTGTGCATGGAAGGCTGTACGAGCACCATCTCTTCCAACAGGTGCCCCGCTCCAGCGAACTTATCGATGAGGAACAGCAGGTAGCGCACATCCACACAGATGTTCCGGCACTTGTCCGGATCGAACTGGATGTCGCTCATGGTACTTTCCCATGTGCGATCGAAGTTGAGGCCGATGAGCTCGCCGCGACCGTTCAACACAGGGCTGCCGCTGTTGCCACCTGTGGTGTGCAGCGAAGAGGTGAAGCACACTGGCAACGATCCGTTCACACCATAGCGACCGTAATCCTTGGCGCGATAGAGATCGATCAAGCGCTGTGGCACATCGAATTCCACGTCACCGGGCACGTACTTCTCCATCACGCCGTCCAGCGTGGTGAAGGCCTCGTAGGTAACGCCATTACGCGGCCGGCTGCCTTCCACTTTACCATAGGAAAGGCGGAGCGTGCTGTTCGCATCGGGCCAGTAGGTCTTCTCGGGATAAAGCACCATCATGCCCTTCACATACGTGCGCATGGCCGTTTCGATCTGGTCGCTGAGGGCAGCATGCGTGGGACGCACCTGCTCCAGGAAACCACGAAAGAAACTGCGTGAAGCACGGAACAACGGGTCCTTGGCCAGCTTCTTCATGGCACCTGCACTGGGGTTGCGGAAAGCCTTGCGCAGACGTTCCTGGTCCACGAAAACGCTCTTCGCGTAGAGCGCATCCACCCATGCATCGCTATTCCCCTTGAACCGGGTATCGATCTCCCTCAGCACTTCGGGGGCCAGATCGGCCGGCACGTGCTTGCGGTAAATGGGTAACAGCACCTTGAACACGGCCTTGTCCACCTCCACATCGTAGTTCTGGAAATAGCCCTCGGCGGCCGTGAGCCGCTCGCTCAAGGCCTGCGCGTACTTGCCCTCGGAGGTGAGCTTGCCATGCTCTTCCACCACCTCACGGAAACCATCGGTGAAGCGCAGCACTTCGGGACCATAGTAGACCATCTCCACGAACATATCGCGTGTCGTGGCATAAGGGATATACTGGCCGTACAGGCCCTCCAATGCGGTCAAGGCCTTCGCGTACTCCTCCTGCCCATCCGCCTTGGCCTTGGCGGTGTATGCGGCCTCGTAGTCCTGTTTCCGTTGGAGGGTGTTCAATTCCTTCAGACCTCGAACCTCACCGATCCACTTCTTCCACGCGTTACTGATGCCGGCTTGCTTGTCGGCGTACTGCAACCGGGTGCGGTCACTGGCGCGCATGGCCGCATCGATCACGCCAAGACTGGCGGTGCGCATGGCGATACGCATGGGGTCGGCGGTGTTCAACACATAATTGACCGCGTAGGAACTGAGGTAGCGCTGGGTGTTGCCTGGGAACCCGAAGATCATGGCATACTCCCCTTCGTGCGGCCCTTCCAGGCTCATTGGCAGCACGTGACGCGGCACCATGGGCACGTTGGCATCGGCAGGATCGGCCGGTCTACCATCGGGGCCGGTGTAGATGCGGAACAGGCTGAAGTCGGCATTGTGCCGAGGCCACATCCAGTTGTCGGTATCGCCGCCGAACTTGCCGATGGCACTGGGAGGCGCACCCACCAACCGCACATCGCGGAAGGTCTCCGTGACAATGAGGAAGTAGGAGTTGCCATAATTGAACGGGCGCACTACGGCCTTGTAATGTGTGCCAGCGATCGCTTCCTTGGTGATGCCCTCGGCGAGCTTGTTCACCGCATCGCGGCGTTGCGCCTCGGTGAGACCGGCCTCCAACAACGGTATGATCCGATCCGAGACATCCTCCATGCGCACCACGAAGGTGGCGGTAAGACCGGGGTTCCGCAGCTCCTCGCTGAGAGAGGCGGCCCAGAAACCGTTCTTCAGACGGTCGTTCTCCACCGTGCTATGGTCCGTTATGGCCCCGAATCCACAGTGGTGGTTGGTCAGGATCAGTCCCTTCTGCCCAATGACCTCGGCCGTACATCCCCCACCGAACAGCACGATGGCATCCTTCAGGCTACCCTTGTTGATGCTATAGATATCCTCTGCCGTAAGCTGCAACCCAGCGGACTGCAGGTCGCCTTCGATGCTCTTGAGCAGGGTGGGCAGCCACATGCCCTCGTGGGCGTTGGCCAAAAGCGTGAGCGCACAGCTCCAGAGCGTGATGATCCGTTTCAACATGGCAGGTCCGTTCGGGTTTTCCGCAGGTAAGGACGCGAAAAATAGTCCCTGGGCCCGGATCGCGATCAATCCACCTGCTCGTGCACCTGATCCTGAGATCCTGGTGCCGCATGCCGATCATCGGCCACCTCGGTGATCAACCAAGTGATGAGCACGATGATGAGCAGCGCGATGAAGGTCTTGGGATCCTTGTACAAGGGCTTGCGGTGCAGCGCACGCGTGGCCTTGTGGTAGTTGTAGACCAAGCGCTTCGGGTCGCGGTAGCGTGCTATCTCAGCGTCGGTAGGCTCGGGCGGGCGGCCTTCGGGCGATATGCGGTAACGTCGGTTCATGCCCTGGGCGAAAGGTAGGTGCGCAGCGTGGCCAGCACCCTGTGGGTCCTCATTTTGGCGGCATCCTCGGCGATGCCCAATACCTGTCCGAGCTCAGCGAAGCTCATTCCATCCATGTAGCGTAGTTCGATCAGGCGAGCGCGGTCCTCGTCCAACCGACCCAAGGCGACCTCCAACTTCCGCAGGCCATCATCCCCTTCAGGTAGTCCCATTTCCTCGGACAGTCCCCTCACCTCCGCATAGCTCATGTCGATCACTACCTCCTTGCGCTTCCGCCAGTGCATCTTCAGTTCGTTCAATGCCACCCGGAACAGGAAGGCTTTGAAGGGATATCCCTTCGGTTCATAGCGAGGAAGGGCGAGCATGGCCTTCAGGAAGGTCTGTTGGGTAAGGTCGGCCGAGAGCTCCCTGTCCCCTGCCCTACGATGGATGAAGCGGAATATGGCCGCGAAGTGCAGCTCATAAAGCGGCGCGAACGCATTGGGGTCGCGTTTGGCGCGTGCGATATGCAGTTCCTCTTCCGCTCGTTCCATGGCCAATGCCTGTACAATGCTAACTCGGACGGAAAGTAACGCAGCACCAAGCGATCAGGTAACCCGTTCGTCCCCAGTGGCGTACAACGGTCCGCTCCACAAGGCCTGGACAACCTTGTAACGGTGTTACAGAACATACAATGCCCACTACTCTCCGGCATTTCCAGCGCCCCCGCTCAAGGGCGTTCCTGCTTGGCCTGGCGCTGCTCGCGGTGCTATCGGCCATGGCGCAACCCACTTCATGGAACTGGAGCAGGGCGGC
>CAZQFG010000010.1:29297-34208 GCA_964592515.1 uncultured Chryseobacterium sp.
GTGACGATGTCGGGTACTCAGTGGTCACGAACACTTCGGGGGTTTTCGTTCACGGTATCATCAGAGGCAACACCACATTCGGAAGTTCAACGCTATCCCAGCTCAACTCTTGGAACGACCAGATGTTCGTGGCCAGGTACCCCTTGACGGGAGGCTCGCCGACCTGGGTGATCAGTGGAGGTGGTGACGGGCAGGAACTGGCCGAGCGCATGGCCTTTGATGCCAGCAGTGTTTACGTGACCGGACGTTTCGAGGGGACCTCCTTCACTTGGCGATCGGCCACAGGAGGTGCTCTCTCCAGTTTTTCTGCCACTAACAACGAAAAGAACGGCTATGTGGCACGGATCTCCAACACAGGGACTGTCCAGTGGACCCGGGTCATTGACACTCCTAATGGACCAGACCCAGAGTTCAATTCCATTGCAACGGATGGCACGAAGTGCTACCTCGGCGGACGCGCACCAGCAGGAACTGTATTTCCCGGGCTCACTGCGACCACAGCTTCCACTGTGCAGGATGCTTTGTACATAGCCGCGTTGGATGTCAGCAATGGCAATGGACTTTGGCTTCGCACTGCCCAAGGGACCAATAGCGAACAGACCGAGGTCTTCGATATTGCCACAGGACCTGCCGGACAGATCTACCTCAGTGGCGCATTCGACCTGAACATGACGTGGGACAATGGCTCCACGCACACAGGTTCGGATGGACGCGAACTGTTCGTCTGCCGTATGACCTCTATGGGCCAATTGCTGTGGCTCATGAAAGAGACGGCGACCGGCAATGAACTTCCCCTGGCCATTGCAGTAGGACCCATGAACAAGGTCGTGGTCGGTGGAGCGCACACGGAACAACTTCGGCTCAGCCCATTGATCTATGCCCACGGCTCATCCACCAACGCGTTCGTGGGCGCATTGACCGATCCTGTACAGACATCGATCACGCCTTCAGCGGCACAATGGAAGCAGTTAGGGCCAATGTGCTCAAGTGACGCTATCCTCGACCTGAACAGTCGTCTTCGCGGATATGCTGACAACTGGGTGGGGAGCCCTATCGATATCACATCACCTTCATTAGCGTTAGGGTTACCGGATGGTATCGGCGCCACATACGCCCAACCCGGCGCCAATGGGGTGCTTGACATCGGTGACACTGCAACGGCAGGTGCCAACCTGACCCTAAGGCTTCGTTCCCAAACGAACAGCACGCCATCCCGCTTGGAGATCGCCTTCTCCATTGATGGCACCAACTGGAGCCCATACAGCGGAAACCCGCAGGTGAACAACGCTGCTTGGCACGATCTGTCCATCATCTCCCCCACTGCATTCCGTTACGTGCGCATCACGCTGTCCGTCACATCACCAAACTCACCATTCCTGCTGGATGGTCTCACCTTCCTCAACGAGACGCAGACCGGTGGCACATGGTCAGGACCGGGAGTGAGCGCCACTGGAATGTTCAACCCCATAGGGCTGGCCGGCTGGCAGACCATCACCTATACCGTGATGGTGAATTCGAACCCGTTTGCCACTGCACGGACCATCTGGGTAGGCCCTGAGCCAGGGGCTGTCATCAATGGAGCTTCGGTCGTTTGTCCTGGTTCAACTGGAACCCTCATGAACCTGGCCGGTCTGACTCCGCTGACCAGCGTAGTGGGATGGGGTACGAGCCCCGATGGCGTGAACTGGAGCATTACACCTGGTAGTGCGCTCTCGTTCACCACAGGTCCGATCAATGGAACGCTCCATGTAATGGCGCGGGTCTTCAGTATTGGCTGTGGTGCGCGAAACACACCGGTCCATCTAATAACCGCGATTGACACAGCGCCTCCGATCATCCTGAACTGTCCGACAGCAATGGTGCTGAGCACTGACCCGGGTTCGTGCGTTAACCACTACACGTTCCCGACGATACACAGTACCGACAACTGCGACCTGGACACCGAAAGCGGCTACACCGCATTCTGGTTGCCCGCCAACCAGGCCGTATGGGTGGAGGTAACAGGATGGAACGAGGTGGATCTGGGCTTGGGCACCCACACCATGAGGGAGATCCACCAGGATGATAGTGGGAACAGTACGACTTGCACATGGACCGTGACCGTGGTGGACAATGAAGCGCCCTCCATCATATGCCCGGCCAGTAATGCCCAGCTGAACGTGGGCACCTCCTGCACGGTAGCGCTGCCGAATTACTCCACCAGTGCGAGCGTGTCTGACAACTGCATCAGCAACGGCGGCCTTGTATATACACAGTCGCCTGCTCCTGGCACACAACTCGCACTAGGTTCCCACACCGTTACCCTCACCGTAACCCAGAACGGCCAAAGCGCATCGTGTTCGTTCTTGGTGACCGTAGTGGATGATACACCGCCGACCATTGTGGGTTGCCCGGCAACGACCATGACCGTGAACGTGCCCGCAACCAGTTGCTCTGCGGTCGTCACTTGGGATCCTCCCACATTAACCAATACCTGTAGTGGATCGGTGATCAACCAGACCAGCGGCCCCGCATCTGGCAGTGTATTCCCAATAGGTCAAACGATCATCACCTACGCTGCAACAGATGTCTCGGGCAACATCGCGACCTGCTCATTCATGGTTGACGTGAAAGATGCTACTGGACCGACCATCACCTGTATCCAGGACATTGCGATCGAAGCCACCTCTGGCCTTTGCGGCGCCGTGGTCACCTACCCTGTCCCAACGGCGATCGACAACTGCGGCACAGTTACAGTAACGCGCATAGCCGGTCCAGCAAGCGGAAGTGTTTTCCCGGTCGGTACCACGGTGGTGCGTCACCGAGCATCGGACAATGCCGTTCCGCCCAATACGACCGATTGCTTCTTCTGGGTCACCGTGTTCGATGCCACTGCACCGTCGTTCACGACTTGCTCGGATATTACCGCGAATGCATCGCCGGCCAGCTGTGCGGCCGTTGTGAACTACGCTCTGCCTACTGTAAATGAACCATGCACCACGTGTACCACCGGCTCGGTCCCTAACGGGTATACGGCATTGGGCACCTACCAAGGGCGCTCCTATTACTACCGGACCACCAACAGTACTTGGCAGGCGGCCAACAATGCGGCCATTGCTGCGGGTGGTCATCTCGCTGTGATCCGTGATGCAGCCCACAATGCCTGGCTCCGCAGCGCTGTGGACGCGGCAGGTGGCACCAACCAATCGTACTGGATCGCCCTGAACGATGCAGCCAACGAAGGAAGCTGGCGCTGGACGAATGGTGCACCCGTAAGCTTCATCAACTGGGATACGAACGAGCCGAACAGTAACGGTGGTAACGAGGACTACACCATTGTAAAAGCGAACGGAAAATGGAACGATGAGAAGAATACTGCGTCCGTACGGAGCGTGATCGAGGTGGAAGCGAGCTGCTTCACGCCCGTTCTCACGAGCGGTGCCGTCACAGCATCAGGAGCGGCATTCCCTGTAGGGACCAGCACTGTGACCTATGCAAGCACGGACGCAGCAGGCAATACCTCGACTTGCAGCTTCACCATTACGGTGACCGACGACACCCCGCCGACGATCACCTGCCCCACCAACCTCACTGTAAATGCCGTTGTGAACGGGTGCAGCGCCGTGGTGAACTACACGGCTCCAGTCGGCATTGACAACTGCGCGGGTGCCACCACTATACGCACGGCCGGTCCTGCCAGTGGATCGACCTTCCCGCTGGGCGCCACAACGGTAACGCACACAGTAACGGATGCCGCCGGCCTCACAGCCAGCTGTTCCTTCCAGGTGATCGTGGTGGATAATATCGCTCCCACGATCATCGGTTGCCCTGGTAACATCACCCGCAACATCACCAACATGGCTACTTGCGCGCGTGCGGTCTCTTGGAACGCGCCGACGGTCAGCGACAACTGCAGCGGCGTCACCATTACGCAAACCGCAGGACAGGCAAGTGGATCGCAATTCACGCAGGGAATTCATACGGTCACCTACACCGCTACCGACGGGGCCGGCAATACGTCCACATGCTCCTTCACAGTAACGATCAACGATGTGGACGCACCAAGCGTGAACTGTCCGCTCTATGATGAATACCCCCTCTACCTGAGCGGACCCGGATGCTCACTTGTCTTTCCCGACCTACGCGACAGCCTGACCATCAGCGACTGCAGCGCTTGGACCAACACCATGGTGCCCGCGCCTGGAACGGTGTTCACAGAGGACACCCTATTGCAGATGACCATGTGGATCGAGGACGCGCATGGCAACGGACTGTGGAACAACCACACGGTCCGCATAACAGGTCAGAACTCCAACAACACCACGGCTTCCGCTTGTGGCAGCTATGTCTGGGCAGTGAATGGTACGACATACACGGCCAGTGGCACCTACCATGCCGTGGTGGGCTGCGTGACCGAGATATTGAACCTGACCATCAATACGCCAGGGGGTGCATGTGATGATGGAGACGCGACTACTGGCAACGATGTGCTCGATGCCAGCTGCAACTGCGCCGGACAACCCATCGATTGTGCCGGTATTCCTGGCGGCACGGCCTTTCTCGACAACTGCGGAACATGTGTCGGAGGCAACACCAGCAACACCGCTTGCACTCAAGATTGCGCGGGAGAATGGGGCGGCACGGCTATCCTCGACAACTGCGGAACTTGCGTCGGCGGTAACACTGGCAACACGGCCTGTACCCAGGACTGCGCAGGCGTCTGGGGTGGAACCGCCTTCCTCGACAACTGCGGAACCTGCGTGGGTGGCAACACCGGCCTCATCGCCTGCGTGGCTGACTGCAATGGCGAATTCGGAGGCACGGCTTTTCTGGACAACTGCGGAACTTGTGTAGGAGGCAACACCAGCCTGACAGCCTGCGTGGCCGATTGCAACGGCGACTTCGGAGGAACAGCGTTCCTCGACAACTGCG
>CAZQFG010000011.1:0-31609 GCA_964592515.1 uncultured Chryseobacterium sp.
GGGCCATGGGGTCGGGCAGGTGGAAGGCTTCTTTCACGTTGGACCATCGGTCCATACGCCCCTTGCGCGTTTGCGAGGTGGTGTACTGCACACGGCGTAGGCTTCCCTCTACCGAGTCTTTGGGCCATTCGGTCCTGATCCCATCCACCAACAGCTGGCTCTGGTTGTATCCTCGTTTACGCTCTTTCCCAGGGTGAAGGGGGATCGCCAGCAGGGCATCAACATCCTGGAACCTTGGGCAGGCCATAAGCTCCCTGGCCATCAACCGGCCCAGAAGGTCGGCCACCTCCATGTCGTGTTTGTATTTCAACCGATGGAGCATGCGCTGCACCTTCCCATGGCGATTGAAATACAGGAGGGAACTGGCCGCTTCGAGTTCCACCTTGCCCCAGAACAGGCGGGCCACCTGGTTCTTGGGGTCGTTGTGGAACCGGGTCAACGGCAGGTCCATCAGGCAACCCAGGCAGATCCCGGTCTCGAACTTCAACAAGGGTTCGTCGCAGCCCGAGCACCTTCGGGGGAAGAACAGCCCCACCAGGTCCATGATCCGGCTCTTGGGTATGTCTCCGTATGGGTTCAATACTTTGTTGATAAGGGCCGCGTTCTGAGGAATGAGGCCTTCCGGCTGGCCCTAATTTAGCCCGCTGTTAGACCTGCTCAACATGGAACAGACGAACCCCAGCGAGAAGAAGAACCGATCGAATACCGGCCTTTTGTTGCTGGTGATGTTATTACTGGTTGCCAATGTGATCCAGTATGTCTTGTACAGCCAAAGTGAACAGCGGGGCAGAGAGTCCATGGCCCAGGTGGAGCAGATCAGCAGCCAGAAGGATGATGTGACCCATCTGCTGGAGAACATGCTGGCCAGCTACGACACGCTGAAGACGGAGAATGAGCAGCTTACCGTGGAGATGGAGGCACAGCGTGAGAAGATCGAGAGCCTGCTCGACCAGGTGAAGCGCGGCAACTACGATCTGGCCAAGGCCAAGAAGGAGGCCGAGACCCTCCGCCGGATCATGAAGGGCTATGTGGCCACCATCGATTCATTGAACACGGCCAACCAGCAGCTTACTGCCGACAAGATCAACCTGACCCAGGAGCTTGGCGAAGTGAAAGGTCAGAAGGATGCCTTGAACACCAAGGCCCAGGAACTGGAAGGTAAGATCGCCAAAGGAAGTGTGCTGCATACCACCTCCATCCTTGCAAATGCGCTGTTCATGCGCAATAACGGCAAGCAGGTGGAGACCGACCGGGCCAAGAAGGCCGAGATGATCAAGTGCTGCTTCACGCTGGGCGAGAACAAGGTGACCACCGCAGGCGACAAAACATTGTACATGCGTGTGATCAGCCCCGACGGTAAAGTGCTGCGCGCCACCGAGAGCGACAATCGCTTCAAGTTCAATGGTGTGGAAGGTGAGTTCAGCGCCCGGCGCGACATCAACTACCAGAACCAAGCTGTGGATGCTTGCATCTTCTGGACGGGTACGGACGAGTTGCGTACTGGACAATACATCGTGGAGATCTACGAGGCCGGCGCGCTGGTGTCCAAGTCCTCCTTCGATCTGAAGTAGGCTCAGAAATAGGCCCGTACCTGGGCCCCACCGACGTGTACAACGGGTACGCCTTCCGATCGGCGCCCGTTGTAGGTGATGTCCACCTGCAGGTTGTTGCTGAGGTTGCGTTGCACACTGATGCTCCACGTGGCATTGGCACCAGGCTTCAGACCGCCTAGCATTTCGTTGCCGAGCGACGAGTTCACCTCGCCGTCGTAACGGATATCCACCAGGTTGGCGTTCATCAATAAGCTTCCCTTGCCGGCCGTGCTGTAGCGCAGTTCAAGCCCCAGGTCGTTCAGTAGCGCCCGTTGTCCGCCGAACTCCGCAGCGTTCTTTTTGTCCGTGACCTTGAAATAGGCCTGCGCCCGCACCGATGTGTTGGGTTGCCACGTGATCCGTGGGCGTAACCCTTGTTGGTCTATGGTGTACGTGCGTCCAGTGAGCAGGTCCGATGCGTTGCCCACGCGTCCGCGCTCGGTCTCCACGTCAAGGCTCCATTGGCGCGTCATGTTCCAACGCAAGCGTAGTGTGTTGAATTCCCGGGAGCGCGACTCGAACCCGTTCAGAAGCAGTGAACGGCCGCGATCGCTCTGCCAGGTGTGGTCCATGCTCCAGATGCGGCTGGTGCGATCATAGTAGAGCGTGTTCCGTGATGAACCATTGTAGGAGATCAGCTGGGGGTCGGTGATCTCCGGAACAAAGGGGTCCATGGCATTCAGCAGGTCGTCCGCACTGGTCTTGCGGTCCACACGGAAGGAGGCGTTGTCGGAGAACTTCGCCAGGAACTGTCGTACACCCTTGACATTGGACCATTTTACAGCGGGGCGTAGGTCCACCGATGCACTGAACTGGTTGCGGTAGGTGCGCACATAGGTATCGCTGGGCACGAACACGCGCAGGTAGTCGGCCTCATAACTGAAGTTGGCCAGTTCGAACTCGTTCAGGTCCTTGATCCCGTCCCCATTATAATCGTTCCAGATGTAAAGGCCCTGGCCGGCTGGCACCTGTATGTAGATGTACGACCGTTCCTGCTCCAGTCCGGAACTGAACTCATAGAACAGATCCACCAGTGCGGCCCCCTTCCAGAGCATCAGGTCATAGTCAATGCGGGCGAGGTAGGTGTCCTCCGGACGATTGCTCGTCAATGTTGCGTCGCGGATCTCAAGGCTTCGGTAAGTGAACGATGTGGCCAGCTTGTTCCGCGGGTCCTTGGTCAGGTCAAGGCCGAACGAACCCGAGGTGGCCATTGTACTGGTGGCCAGTTCGCCGTTCTTAACCACCTGGTCCATGCGCTGGCCGCCACCCAGGCGCCATTTATTGCGGGTCGAATCGGAGCTTTGTACAAAGCCTTCCCATTCATGGAACTGGTAGCTGCCTGCCAGTAATCCGGACACGGTATCACTTCGGAACAGGTTGCGTTCATGCTCGCTGTTGAACCCTATGGTGAGCGGCGTTAACCGCTGGCGCACGGTGCCTTTGTGTCGAAGGAAATCACTGGTGCTCGGCTGGGTGGAGCTCAACCAACTGGCTACACCCACAATGTCGGTCCGGCCGGGATGCAGGTCGCTGGTCAGGTCCTGTTTCCAACCGGAGTAATGGTCGGTCACTTGGAACGTATTGAGGCCATAGCTTGCCTGTCCGATCCGCTTGCCTTTTATGCCGACCGTGGCCCCTGCGATCAGCTGGTCGCCATCCAGTGAAATGCCTCGGGCGTTCCAGTTCCGTTCAAATTCAACGGCACGGTAGCGTTCAATGAAACGGAAGTTCCGGGAGGTGGTCTCCGTTTCGCCACTGAGGACAAGGCGCAGCGTGGTGTCCTTGCCGGGCAACGGTATCTCATGGTTGATACGGGCCAGTAGTCCAAGCCCTTTGTCATCGGAATTGTTCAGTTCGCTGAAAGTGTTCCGGTCGTTGTTGCTGAAGGCGCCTTCCACTGTGGCCGTGGTGCGCTTGCCCAAACGATGGTCCACGCCAAGGGTGATCAGTTGCTGGCTTTTCGGGGCAATGAGCACACGCACAGGTGCATGGTCCCCGCGTTTGATGATCAGGTTGTCCACCGTATCAGGCGGTACCCAGCGGAACACCCTGCCATTGGGAGTGAACTCCTGTTGTACGTAGTCGCCATTACCAGTTCCCACCTGTGTGAACGTCAGTCGGTACAGGGCCAGCTCGGGGCTTGTGCTGTACACATAGACCGGCGTATACCCGAGCGAATCCGTGACACGATAGAGCACTTGGTCCGTAACGTAACCGGTGCTGTCCACGCCACTTACGGCTGCGGCTAAAGGGTCGTCACCGGCCTCTCGCAACACCTCGCGTTCCGTTTCGGAGAGCTGTTGTTGGAGTGGCTGGTTCTTATGGTCCTGCTCGCTGTACAGGTTGAAGCGGATCGTGCTCCGGCCTACCTCGGTCGTGTTGTCGAGCCTTACCAAGGAGCGCGCGTAGTTCTTGTCCGAATACTGGAACTCCACGGTGATCCGTCGGTCCTTGGTGATCAGGCGCCTTGCAGTGAAGGTGACCTCCGCCGTGTTGTAGTCGATCACATAGTCGTTCTCCTGTCCACGTGTAAGTAGTTGCCCATCGATGAAAACACGCTCTGTGCCTGACAACACGATGATGAACGCTTCCCCATCATTGCCGCGTAGACGATAGGGGCCTTGCACTCCTTCGACCCCTTGCACTTGAAAACGTGCGAACTTGCCCTTGCTGATGGCCACACTTGTTCCGAGTGTGCTCTTCACCTGTTCGGAGCTGATCAGGCGCGTATCGAAACTGAGGCCCTTGGTCTTTTTCAGGTAGGTGAGGAAGTGGCTCTTGGGTCGCTGTAGCACGAAGTCGCCCGCGATAAGTTCCCATTGGTTCCCGGCCCGTTGGGGGTCCTCTTCGAAGAGCTTGATGAACACTTGGTCGAAGTCCTGCAGTTCCAGTGTGTTTCCTCCGGCCTGTATCGGAATGTTGTTATCCGTAATGGACGCCAGAACTTGAATGCGGTCGCTCAGTCGGCCACTGAGCTCAAGGTTCAAGGTGGAATTCACAGAAAGGTCCTGGTTGTTTCCGAACAGTACGCCGCGCGAAATGGTGCCCGATCGGTTCAGTCCTTGAAGTCCCATCAGGTCGTTCGTTGAGCGGGCGGGCTCGTAGCGGAACGGGTCCTGTCGGGCATCGTTCGCGGCCCTCAGCCGCAGAGTGTCCTTGTGCTGCTTCACCCCGCCTAACAACAAGGGCATCACGCGGTACCGGATGAGCACGGAATCTGCCTCGGAGCGCAGCACCAGTGAGGCCTTGTAGGGGTCCAACGTGTAGTTGTCTGGGCCCAATGGCTGGTCATTTGCCAGGATCAATAGGCTGCCTGGGATGATGCTCAGCGTATCCAGGCGCAACGTATCACCGGTCGGTCTCAACCAACGCTGGCGGAGGTTGCTAAGGTCCTGTGCGACCACCGACGACCCGGCCAGAAGCAGAACGAGGAGCATCCCCGTCCACCGTGCAATACCAGCGATCCGTCCGTTGGGCGGAACGGTCATGGTAGGCGGAAGGAGGTGAGGCACATGGAACATACGCAGAGGAAGCCCGAAAATTACCCGCTTCAGCCTTGCGGACCCGGATAGTCCCGATCCATCACCAATGGACTGTTGATCACCTTTGGACCTGAACGCGGTACGTATCAGGAGGCTTCCGGTAGTTTTGGTCGCATTGCTCCTTCACGCATGAAGTTTTCCTGGTCGGCGCTGGTACTCCTTGCATCGTTGCTGGCGGTGGGCTGTGGTCCATCGGAAAAGCCGTTGGCGAGTGAGGCCAAGGGTGGTAGGTATTATGGCGGCATTTTCAATGCGAATGAGGCAGAGCCTTTGCGGAGCCTTTTCCCATTAACGCTCACGCAGGCTGCTTCGCACCGCGTGGCCTCGCAGGTCTACGAGGGCCTTGTCGGCTTTGATCAAGGTGATCTTTCCGTGCAGCCCCGCTTGGCCGAAGCTTGGAGCCTGGACCCTACGGGCACACAGTACACCTTCACCATTCGCAAGGACGTGCATTTCCATGATGACGCCTGTTTTCCGGACGGTCGTGGGCGCGAACTGACCGCTGCGGACGTGGTGCATTGCCTGAACGCAGTGGCGACCCCGGGCGACATGAACCAGATGGACTGGTTGTTCCGTGATCATGTGGTCGGTGCCAATGCGCATTACGCGGCCATCAAGGCGGGTCGTGCATCCACGGGGGTCGAAGGCATTGAAAGGCTCGATGACCATACCATTCGGATCACGCTGGCCTCGCCTTGGGCGGGCTTCCTGCAAGTGCTCGCCCATCAAGGTTGCTGGATCTATCCCCCTGAACTGGTGGAGCACTATGGGCGTGATGCGGCCTGGCATCCGGTCGGTACAGGACCCTTCAAAGTGCGCACGTTCACCCGCGGCAAGTTGATGGTGCTTGAGCGCAATGTGGACTATTGGGCGGTTGATGAGCACGGCAATCCGCTTCCGTTCCTGGACGGGGTGAAGTACACCTTCGATGCCAATAAGGACGCGGAACTGGAGGCTTTTCTGAACGGGCGCCTTTCGGTGGTATACGAGTTGCCGATCACCCGAACTGGTCTTGTGGATAGTTCGGCCAGTAAAGGAGGCTTCACGGTGCAGAGCGCACCAGGCCTGAGCGTTCAATTCTATGGCATCAATGTGCGAAAGGCCCCGTTCACGGATGTACGGGTGCGCATGGCATTGGCCATGGCCATTGATAAGCAGTTCCTGGTGGATAGTGTCCTCAAGGGCTTGGGTATCGCCACCTACCGGGGCTTGGTGCCGCCCGGGTTCGCCGACTATCCGTACGACCTTGTCCCCGAACGCCGCTTTGATCCGGACGTGGCTCGATCACTATTGAAGGAGGCTGGTTTTCCCAATGGCAGGGGCTTGCCAACGATCGTGTTGCAGGTGAACAGTGATGGCTTCGGTTATGTGCGCGTTGCCGAGGCCGTGCAGTCCATGTTGGAGAAGCAGTTGGGTGTGAGCGTGGTGATCAGCGTATTGCCCGGCGAGCAGCATTTCGAACAGATCGAACGTGGCAGGGCGCAGTTCTGGCGGGAAGGTTGGATATTGGACCATCCTGATCCAGAGAACGTGCTCGCCCTTTTCCAAGGTTCGCAGGTGCCTGCGGACACCGCAACGCCTTCCTACCTGAACAGCACGCGTTACCGGAGCCCGGTCTTCGATTCGTTGTTCCTGCTGGCGCAGCGTAGTGTGGACCGCGCCGAGCACATGCGGCTACTTGCCGAAGCGGAAGCGCACCTGATCACCGATGCGTTCGTGCTTCCTCTATACCATGAACGGGCCATCAGGTTGCTGCAACCGTGGGTCATGAACATGCCGATCAATGGCATGGAGTACCGTGACCTTCGTGCCACCTGGTTCGATCCCAAACTGCGGTCAGCGCATTGATCCGTCATCCGGAGCTATCGCCTTGTACATGAGCTGCTTGGCCAAGGGCATGAAGGTCTCGATGTGGGGCATCGCAACGTCGGCCTCGAAGGCATAGGTGGCCGGCACAGGGCGCTCTCGGTGGTGCTGGATCAGGGTGCTGCGAATGGCCTCGTAGGTGCAGGCTATGCTCAAGGTGTGGCTGCTCACATAGTGTGTGTGTACCATGGAGTACGCCTGCCGTTCCGTAGGTGCATGCACACCGGAAAGGGCATAGGAATAGACCCGCACATGTCGGCCCGTGCGCAATAGCAACCAACCTTCCTGACGGTATAGGGGCAAGAGGCCGATCGGGCCGAACTGGATCTTGGAGGCCAGTTCTTCCCGAAGATCAACGCCGCGGTCCAATGTGCGAGAGAGCCGGGGTAGGGCGAGGTCGACCACAGCATCCACCGTACCCAAGGCCTCTGGCTCTGGTGGGGGTTCGCGTAGAGCACTGCCAGTAATGGGGTCGAAACCGATGATGGATCCACCAAGACGCGTGGCCAGTTCCTTGCGATGGATCCTGAAGTTGCGCAGTTCGTTGATCTGATCGCGCAGATCTTCCAGATGCGGGTACAGCTTGTGCTCCTTGAACCGCTGCTGCACGCGCTGGAGGTAGGCGAGCAGCACATAGTGCTTCAGCTCAAGGTCAAAGGCGGGTTCCGCCAGCCAGTTTCGGGGAAGTCCGGTCGTGCTCATGTTCGCGGCTTTCTTTCATTGGAACGCCTTGTTCAAAAATAATGTTGCCACGCGCCAGTACCCGTTTGTCGCGGACACACCTTTGACGGCCCGAATACGCGCATCATGAGAACCTTTCTGCGGAATGCCCTGCTCATTTTCTTCGCTGTCACTTCCATCACGGCATGTGTGCCGGCCCGCAAGTATGAGGAGGCCAACTCAAAGTTGAAGGCCATGCAGGCCGAAGTGGATGCGGCCAATGCCAAGGCCCGCGATGCCCAAGCTGAACTGGAGGACAGCAAGGCCCGCGATGCGGATGCTGCCAAGCGTATGGCAGAGCTGCAGCGCGATACCACGGTGCTCGGGAATTCGCTGCGACAAATGACCAGGCAGTACGACAAGATCAATGTGCTGAACAACGAGCTGCTGGAGAAGTACAACAAGTTGTTGGCCGGGCATGGCAGCGAGAACCGCAAGCTGCTCAGTGATCTGGAGGCCCTTCGCCTCGACCTGATGAGCCGGGAGGATTCCTTGAACGCCTTGGGCAAGAGCGTTGCCGACAAACAAGCCGCCTTGGCTGACAGGGAGGCGCAATTGGCCGAGCTTCAGGCAGAACTTGCTTCCAAGGACAAGGCCATGCGCGAGCTCAAGGACCGTGTAAGTGCGGCGCTCACCGGGTTCGAAGGCAAAGGCCTCACGGTGGAGCAGCGCAATGGGCGCATCTATGTGAGCATGGAGAACAAGCTGCTCTTCCAAAGTGGCAGCTACGCTATCGACGCCCAAGGCCGTGACCTGATCGTGAAACTGACCAAGGCCATTGAGAACGAGAAGGACCTGAACGTGCTGGTGGAAGGCCACACGGATACGGACAAGGTGCAGCCCGGAGGGACCCTGAAGGATAACTGGGACCTGAGCGTGATGCGTGCGACCAGTGTGGTGCGCATCATGCAGGAGAGCAGCAGTATGGACCCTCTGCGCGTAACGGCGGCCGGACGTGGCGAGTTCGTTCCCGTGGACCCGGCTGACAAAGCCAAGAACCGCCGGATCGAGATCATCCTCTCTCCCGACCTACAGGAGCTCTACAAGTTGGTGCGCGACTAAGCCGCGGATCAGGAGAGAGATGGAGCGGGCACCTTGGCCAGCCAACCGCGTGCCTCTTCTTCGCTCTGGAAGATCGCCGTTTCGTTGGTGCGGGGATGGTAGCGGAAGTAGATCCTCGCCAACTGTTCGTTGAACGAACTGCCTGCGGCAAACGCCAATCGCTGCGATCCACCGCAACCACCATTCTCCTCCCGATGGTCCATGGACAGCACCTTCAGGTCAAGGTCCACTTCAGGAGGCATCACAAGCAGAATGTCGGCCGGGGCTTCTTCGCACAGTGTGTGTTTGGCGCGAACCACTTCGCCCAACCCTTGCTGGTCCAAACGGACATCCGGCTTGAAGCGGACCTCCACCAACTCGTGGGACACACGTTCCAATACGGCAAGGCCGGTCTCGATCTTACGCGAATGCGTCGTTCTCATGCCGCAAAACTAAATAGTATGCGCGCATACCATTGTCAGGGCAGCGTAGATCCGGCCTTCACAAGTGCTTGTTGATCAAAAGGTTGGAGAGTGCCATCCCAAGGTGCGACCCAGTTCAATTGGCCTGTAGTACCTACTGGGGATACCTGCTTCGGGCATTGATGGGTGCCACAGAAGCGTCGGAGATAACTTGCCCATCACGATCCGAGCACGCTATTTCTCTGCGATCACCCTTATGTTACAAGTTCACTGTTCGGCGGCTGCACGGTGGGGCGGTTCTTTGCCTTGAATTACGACGACATACGCGATCACCGGAAGTTCAGCTCGCGCTCGCTCGTTGCATCCAAGGAGCCATTCAACGATGTCATGGTCGCCATAAAGAAGTCCCCCGAAGGGTCATGTGGAGAAGAATGTCCTTTTGCCGTTCGACAAGTGGTTGGTAGGTCATCGTACGGTCGCTTTCCTGGTGATCCGGCGTGATACCATTCTGTATGAACGGTATTTCAAAGGCTATGACGCGGGGCACCTGCATCCTTCATTCTCCATGGCCAAGTCGGTGGTCAGTATGCTCGTTGGTTGCGCCATTGCCGATGGGTAAATCGGCGATGTGCAACAGCCGAACACCGACTTCGTTCCCGAAATGAAGAAGTACGGTAGGGATCGTGTCATCATTGGGCATATGTTACAGATGACCAGCGGCATGGCCTTCACCGAGAACTACTACAGCCCGTTCAGCTCGGCGGTCAGGTTCTATTGCGGCAGGCATTTGGTGCGCTACGCGTTAAAGTTGAAGTTGAATGGCGAGCCGGGCGGAAAGTGGGAGTATGTTCGCGGCGACACACAGTTGCTTGGGATACTATTGCAACGGGCCATGCGCGCCAAAGGCGATCAGCGTTCGGTAACGCAATACCGGCACGACCGTATTTGGGGGCCGCTCGGAATGGAGTATTCCTCATCGTGGAGCATGGATCGCAAAAGCGATGGGATCGAGAAAGCGTTCTGTTGCATCTATACGCCTGTGCGCCCCTTTGCCAAACTGGGTTCATTGTACTTGCGGAACAGTTCATGGCGAGGCCAACAGTTGGTTCCCGAGCAGTGGGTACGGACCAGCACGGTGGCCAGTACGGAGCACAACGGTGCCAGTTGGTATCGTTGTCAAAGGTGGCTCCCAACCAACGAAGGCGATCTCGTGGCCGTGGGTTTCCGGGGCCAGTACATCTACGCGGACCTCAAGCGTGATCTCATGATGGTACGCGTCAGCAGCTCCAAAGCGGGTCTCGATCGGGTTGGTGTGTTCAGGAGCCTTGCCCACGGTTACGAATGAACCAAGGTGCTGTTCCTAACGCTGGACCTCGTCCGCAGGTGGCCATTATCGGCGGTGGACCTGCAGGCCTGATCGCTGCGGATGTGCTTGCCGGGAACTGTGAGGTACATCTCTACGAGCAGGCGCGCATGGTGGGCCGGAAATTCCTGGTGGCCGGTGATGGTGGCCTGAACATCACCAACAGTGCCACGGATGAAGTGCTCTTCGCACAGTTCACGCCACGCAGCTTCATGCAACCATTGCTTGAGGAGTTCGGTCCTACGGAACTGCGTGCCTGGCTGACCGGTTTGGGCGTACGGACCTACGTGGGGAGCAGTGGAAGGGTATTCCCTGAGCGGGGGATGAAGCCTGCCGAGGTATTGGCTGCCATACGCCATCGGCTGAACGAACGGGGCGTGAACATCCATTACGGTCACACGTTCGTTGGCTTTGATCCGCAGGCATTACCGATCTTGGAGTGCTCGAATGGTCGCATCACCATCAAGGCGGAAGCCGTGCTTTTCGCGCTGGGCGGTGCATCTTGGCCAAAGACCGGTTCCACGGGAGCCTGGCGGGATCACTTCGAGGCCATCGGTGTGCATACTGTGCCCTTCACTGCGAGTAACTGTGGGTTGGAGATCGATTGGCCTGCGAACGTGCGACCACATGAAGGCAAACCGCTGAAGAACATCGTGGTCGGTTCGGGTGATCGGTCGGTGCGCGGCGAGGCCACCATCACCAGTTACGGGCTCGAAGGCAATGCCATTTATCCGGTGGTGCCCGCCATTCGGGAAGCCTTGGCCAGCGGGGGGCCGGTCTTTCTCACCATCGACCTGAAGCCCGACCTTACCCTGGAGCAGATGGAGCTTCGGCTGCGCGATGCTGCGTGGAAGGAACGCATGGCGGCCCTGCGGCTCGATCGTCAGGCGGTGGCCTTGTACAAGGCGTTCACCCCGCTGGAGCGCTCATTGGATGGACGTTGGCTGGCACATGACCTCAAGAACCTGCGTATACCAGTACGGGCCTTGCGTCCCGTTGAGGAGGCGATCAGTACAGTGGGCGGTGTTTCGCTGAATGAAGTGGGGCCCGACCTGGAGCTATTGAAGCACCCGCGGTTGTTCGTGGCAGGTGAAATGTTGGATACGGATGCTCCCACCGGAGGCTACCTGCTTCAGGCCGCTTTCAGCATGGGAAGTCGGGTCGCAATGGCCATGTTGAAAAAATTAACAGGTCAGGATCGCGTTTGAGCGGTAACCAGCACCGGTTTGTCGGAAAATGGGTTTTACCGACGTAACGGGACGATCGCCGGTCGAGCCCGTACGAAAGCCCGACGAAGCCGTTCAGGCTCCCGCCGAAACACACCAAAACCCTTGTGTAACAAGGGTTTTGGTGAACATTTAGCAGCTTCAATTGCTGTATCCTTGCAACATGAGGAAGATGCTTTTGAACACTGTGACGGTCGATGGTGCCGGTGATACGCCAGCGCAGGCTTTCATCGGAAGGTCAAGTGCTTGGCGCTTGATGATACGTGTCGGCTTCGTGATGCTGGTCCTGCTGTCCGCTTTCAGCTCTGTGGCACAGACCAGCTCGCAAAAGTCTGCCGTGCAATTGTCGGCAACAGCCCTTACCTCCCCAGTGGGCATTACCCTGAGCTGGACCTCCTTGACCAGCACTACTTCCATTACCATTCAACGGAAGCTGCGCACAGCAACTGCTTGGTCCTCTCTGGCCACGCCCGCTGCAACGGCAACAAGCTACACCGATAACACGGTTTCCGTTGGACAGGTGTATGAGTATAAGGTCACCCGTGTAGCTGGCGGGGTAACAGGGACCGGGTACGTTTGCACGGGCATCAATGTGCCAGCTCCCGATTACCGTGGTAAGTTGGTTTTACTGGTCGACAACACGTTCAGTACAACATTGAGCGCGGAATTGCAGCAGCTGGTCAAGGACTTGCGTGGTGATGGGTGGGCGGTAGTGCGTAGCGACCTGGCCCGCACGGCGACGGTCGCTACTGTGAAGAGCGCGATCCTTTCACATTACAATAGTGACCCATCGAATGTGAAGGCGGTGTTCATTTTGGGTCATTTGGCGGTACCCTATTCTGGCAATGTTGCGCCTGATGGTCATTCGGAGCATCAAGGTGCATGGCCATGCGACGGCTACTATGGCGAATTGAACGGTGCATGGACGGATGCTTCTGTGAATATTTCCTCTGCACAGAGGACCGAGAACAGGAACGTGCCCGGTGATGGCAAGTTCGATCAGAGCAATTTCCCATCCGAGTTGGAACTCCAGGTGGGACGAGTGGACCTCTTTGATATGCCCGCATTTGGTACGAGCGAGACCGAGCTCATGCGTGCCTATCTGAACAAGTTGCATGCGTTCAAAGTGAGGTCATGGGCACCTACGGTCCGTGGCCTTGTGTTCGACAACCTGCAATGGGTGGGTAATCCCCTTGCAGGCAGCGGATGGCGCAATATGGGGCCGCTTGTAGGTCCTGCGAACATTACTGCGGCCAACCAGAACAGCACAGCGTTCCATTCCTTGGTGAATGGCCAGAGCCACTTGTGGACCTATTCCTCCGGAGGTGGATTACAAGCCGTGGATGGTGGCGTGCTCACCTTCAACGGTGCCGCCAATGTGGGTACCACCCAGAACTTTGCCTCGTCATCGCATGGTGGGGTTTTCAATCTGGCCATGGGTAGCTATTTCGGCGACTGGGACAACAGGAATAATTTCCTGCGTGCCCCGCTCGCCAGTGGACAATCGCTGACCAGCTGCTGGTCGGGCATTCCGGCTTGGTATTTCCACCACATGGGTATTGGGGAGAACATTGGTGCAAGCATACTGGCCACCATGAACAACAGTAGCCTGTATACACCGCTTACCGAGGGTTGGCAGGGAAGTATCGGGCGGACACATTTGGCGCTCATGGGCGATCCCACCTTGCGTCTCACCATGGTGGCACCACCGACCGGTCTCACCGTTTCCAACGCTGGAGGTGCCGCATCATTTTCATGGACGGCTTCGACCGGCAGTGTGTTGGGTTATTACCTGTACGAGTTCAATGCGACCAGCGGGGCCATTACCCGGCTGAACAGCACGCCGGTAACCGGAACATCATGGTCCAGCGGTACGGTTCCCTTTGTGGCTGGCCGTGAATACATGGTCCGCGCAGTGAAGTTGGAGAACGGATTCAGCGGCAGCTACTACAACCTTTCACTGGGGTCGATCTCCACCGCTCAGGGCACGGCGACCGCCGATTGCACTGGCGTGGTAGGCGGTGCGGCCGTGCCTGGTGCGGCATGCAATGATGGCAACGCGTGTACGGTGAACGATACATGGAACGCGAGTTGCCAGTGCGTTGGGGTCAGCTCGGCTCCCGCTGCGACCATTACGGCGGCTGGAAGCGCATCGTTCTGCACGGGAGGCAGCGTGGTGCTCAATGCCAACACCGGTACGGGCCTTACCTATGTATGGCGCAGGAACGGCACGGTATTAAGCGGGGCTACCTCGAGCAGCTACACCGCAGCGCAGGCCGGTACTTATACCGTACAGGTGACGTCCTCGGCAGGATGCAGCACCACATCAACGGCGATCACCGTCACGGTGAATACACTTCCAACGGCAACCATTACCGCAGGTAGTGCCACTTCTTTCTGTGCGGGTGGTGCTGTTACGCTTACCGCCAGTTCGGGTACCGGATACACGTATCAATGGCGTCGCGATGGAACTGCGATAGGCGGTGCCACTTCCGCCAGCTATGTTGCCAATGCCGCTGGGACATACACGGTAGTGGTCACTGCCAACGGTTGTTCCACAACATCGTCCGGTGTCCCGGTCAGTCTTATTGGCGCACCCTCCGCGACCGTCACACCGGCCTCGGGAACGTCCATTTGCAGTGGTTCAACGGTCAGTTTGAACGCCAACACAGGCACTGGTTATACCTATGTATGGCGGCGCAACGGCACTGCGATCTCGGGTGCCAGCTCATCCAGTTACTCGGCTACCACGGCCGGCTCATATACGGTCACGATCACTTCGAACGGGTGCACGACCACTTCATCGGCGGTTTCCGTGACCGTTGGCACCGCTCCATCCGCCACCATCACCGCTGGAGGTAGCACCAACTTCTGCTCCGGGGCTTCAGTGACGCTCTCGGCAAATACGGGATCAGGTCTCACCTATCAGTGGCGCCGCAATGGCACGGCAATAACGGGGGGCACCTCAAGCACCTATGCGGCCACGCAAGCAGGAACGTACACTGTGGTGGTCACTTCAGGCGGCTGTTCCACTACTTCGGCCGGGACCACGGTCACTGTGAATGCGGCGCCAACAGCGTCCGTGACCGCGAATGGTGCCACAGCGTTCTGTTCTGGCGGCAGCGTTGTGCTCAACGCGGCCACGGGAACTGGCTACACATATGTTTGGCGTCGGAACGGCACGGTCATTTCGGGTGCCACCGCATCAAGCTATACGGCATCTCAGGCGGGGAGCTACACGGTCGTGGTCTCAGCGTCCGGGTGTAGTGCCACTTCAGCGGCTGTTCAGGTAACGGTGGGGTCTCCGCCCTCGGCCACGATCACTACCGGAGGTTCGACCACGTTCTGTGCAGGCGGATCGGTCATGTTGAACGCGAATACCGGTACCGGTCTCACCTATCAGTGGCGCAGGAACGGGTCCTCCATTAGTGGCGCTACCGCCAGTTCCTATGCTGCAGCCCAGTCCGGCACTTACACGGTGATGGTCACCTCCAGTGGGTGCTCTACCACCTCTTCGGGGCGCGTCGTCACCGTGAACGCGGCACCCATTGTCACTTGTAGCGTTTCAGGGTCCACGATAACCACTTCTGTGAGCGGAGGTACTTCACCTTATTCTTACAGTTGGAGTAACGGCGGGTCATCCAGCAGCCTCACGGCCACTACCAGCGGTACGTACACTGTGACGGTGACCGGTGCCAATGGATGCTCCACGACCTGTTCCTCATCCGTGACCATAGCCAGTGCAGGTGCTTGCACGGGCATTCGCACCGAAGCCCAAGGCACCTGGGGAGCTGCTGCGACCAGTAACAACCCTGCGTCGTACATGACCACTCGGTTCGCATCTGCCTTCCCTGCACCCAACTACTTGACCATTGGCTGCGGCACACGCCTGATGCGTTTCACAACCCCGGCTGCTATCATAGCCACGTTGCCGACCTATGGCATGCCCGTTCTGTTGGCAAGTGGTACTGTGGTGAACCCAGGCAACACGGTGACCAACACCATAGTGGGCCAATTGGTGGCACTGAAGCTCAATGTCCGTTTTGATGAGACCGACGCGGCCTTCATGCCTAGTGCACTGCTGCTTCGCAACATGGTGATCACCTCTGGTCCGTTCGTGGGTTGGACCGTACAGCAACTCATTACCGCTGCGGATCAGGCCATTGGTGGTTGTAGCTCGGCATACAACCTCAGCCAACTGAGCACGGCCCTTGCCAATGTGAACAATGGTTATGACGGAGGCGTGGCGAATTCGGGCTTCCTCAATTGCCCTGGTAGTGGTATGGTCCTCGAGGACGATATGATCGATGAGGCTGATACCAAGGTGCTCCTTGCGCCAGTGATCGAGGTATTGGCCATGCCGAACCCGTTCACCACCGCCACCGAACTGGTGCTTACCGGTGACGTGGTCGATGGACCGACCACCATCGAGATCTACTCGGCCACAGGGCAGCGGATCGCCGTGCTGTTCAATGGAACGCTTGATGCTGCCGAGGAGCACCGCTTCCGCTGGGATGCATCCGGCCAGGCACAAGGCATGTACCTGTATCGTGTGACCAACGGGGAACAGGTGCTGACCGGCAGATTGCTTATCCAGTAGTTTCTGGGTTGCACAGGTCACAGAGAGGGGCGATCTTCCAAAGGTCGCCCCTCTTCATTGACCACGATCTCTTCAACGAACTCCCCCTAAAGGAGCGCTTGCTACTGGTGAAGGAGCATGGCGAGTGGTTGGCCACGAATGAGTGTGGCATCAGTGGTGACCGCTTGCACATCTTTTTCATGCTACATGGCCTTGTGATCGAGGTGTATTTCGACCGCACCGTCCTTGAGATGAAGGACGTGCAAGCCCTGCGCTATGCAGATGAGGCGATCACACGGCCTCTTTACAGCATCTGTTTGGGTGATCTGCGGGAGTTCACGGAAGCAGTGCGATGCTCCCTTTTGAACAGGTCGGCAGGTTGGAAGTGTTCAGCCGAACAGATGCGAAAGCACCTCGTTCACCTGCCCCACCTGCACCAGTTCGATGCCCTTCGCAGGACCGATGCCTTTCGTGCCTTTCGGAACGAAGATGCGTGCGAAGCCGAGTTTCTGTGCTTCGGCAATACGTTGGTCAGTACGCGTTACGGGCCGGATCTCGCCGGTAAGTCCTACCTCGCCGCAGAACGCGGTATCCATGGGGATGGCGATGTCCGCATTGCTGCTGAGCACGGCGCATACCACTGCGAGGTCGATCGCGGGTTCCTCCACGCGGAAGCCACCGGCCAGGTTCAGGAATACGTCCTTCTGGCCTAAGCGGAATCCGCATCGTTTTTCCAGAACGGCCAGAAGCATGTTCATGCGGCGCAGGTCGAAGCCCGTGGCGCTTCGCTGTGGTGTACCGTACACGGCACTGCTCACCAGCGCTTGTACCTCGATCAAGAGAGGCCGTTGCCCTTCTAGCGTGGCACTGACGGCCACCCCGCTCGGACGTTCGCGCCGGTCGCCCAAGAGCACCTGGCTGGGGTCTTCCACAGCGGCCAGTCCGGTGCCCTGCATCTCGTAGATGCCCAGCTCGTTCGTACTGCCGAACCGGTTCTTCAGGGGGCGCAGCAAACGGTAGGCATGGTCACGGTCCCCTTCGAACTGGAGCACCACGTCAACCATATGCTCCAGCACCTTGGGTCCCGCGATGAAGCCGTCCTTGGTGATGTGGCCGATCAGCACCATCGGCACATCGGTGGCCTTGGCGAAACGCATGAGCTCCGCCGTGCATTCGCGCACTTGTCCCACACTACCCGGACTTGCATCCAGCGTGGCGGTGTGGAGTGTCTGCACACTATCGATCACGACCAGGCCCGGCTTCAGCGCCTCAATGTGCTTGAAGATGTTCTGTGTGTTCGTTTCGGTGAGCACGTAACAACCCTCCTTGCTGTGGCGGGTGGTCCCTTCCAAACGCTCGGCGCGCATCTTCACCTGGTGCTCGCTCTCTTCACCCGAAACATAGAGCGTGCGCAGGTCGGGATTACGCAAGGCCGTTTGCAGCAACAGGGTGCTTTTGCCAATGCCAGGTTCACCTCCTATGAGGATGATGCTGCCCGGCACCAAGCCACCACCGAGTACCCGCGATAGTTCGCCGTCCGATAAGGGAAGGCGTGGGACGTCCTGCGCGGGGATCTCATCAATGGCGATGGGCCGTGGGTTCCTGCCCTTTACACTGGCAGGTGTGCCGCGCTTTTCCTCAACGCGATCTCGCACTTCCTCCACCAAGGTGTTCCATTGCTTGCACTGGGTGCATTGCCCCAGCCATTGCGGATATGCAGAACCGCAGCTCTGGCAAACGAATTGGGAGCGGACCTTAGCCACGGCGGATCTTCTCGACGAGCGCCGTGGTGGAGAAGCCCTCCACGAGCTTCAAGCTGCGCACTTCGCCACCGCGGGTCTTCACAAGGTCGGCACCCACTATGCGGTCCTCGGTCCAGTCGCCGCCCTTCACCAACACATCGGGTCCCACGGCCTGGATCAGTTCCAAAGGGGTGTCCTGATCGAAGATCACCACGGCATCCACCAAACGCAAAGCTGCAAGCACTTTGGCGCGGCTCAGTTCGTCGTTCAGTGGACGTTCGGGGCCTTTGTTCTGCCGCTTCACGCTAGAGTCGCTGTTCAGGCCGATCACCAAGCGGTCGCCCATGGCGGCTGCTTCCTGCAGGTATTCCACATGACCACGGTGCAGGATGTCGAAACACCCGTTGGTGAACACGATACGGTCGCCCTTCATGCGCCAGATGTTGCACAGGCGCTGCACGCTCACGAGGTCCATGATGCGTTTGTCGGTGGTGACGGTGGCGGCTTCGACGGTCATTGCGCTTGCGGTTTTCCCTTGCGGGTGATCAAAAATAGGGATAGGCCACCAAGGCCAATGAGGAGTATGGATTGGGCCACCCAGAGCAGCCACCCCATGGCCAAGGCATCGGGCCGGATGATGCCTCCGCCTTCGGGAACGCCCATATAGATGCCCACGATCAAGGCGACGAAGGCCGGATACACACCAATGCCGCCCTGCACCAGCACAATGCCGATGGAACCTGCGATGAAGCCCGCCATGATGCCGGCCATGGGAACGTCGGCAGTTGTGGGCAGCGCGAAAAAACCCACCCAGAACATGGCCACGTACAGCCCCCAGATCACGAAGGTGTGCAGTAGGAATGCTGCCCTGTCCTTGGTCATCAGCACCGACCGCAGCCCATCGTAGAAACCGCGCACGCCGTCCTTTATCCGTGCCTGAAGTGCGGGCTTCGTCATGTAGAGGTAAGCGCCCGCGATCGCACCGATCACCGCTAGTGCAAGAATGATCCATGGCCATGGCAGGCCGGGTTCAGCAGCTTCGGTCGGTGTGGCTTGCTCCGCCCTGAACTGTGCGATGCGTTCCTGAAAGAGCTCGAGCTTGTCCAATTGAAGTAGCACAGTGATACCGGCAATGGAGAGCAGCATGATCATGTCCACCGCGCGCTCGGCCAGAATGGTCCCAAAGCCTTTCTCGAACGGCACACCCTCGGCACGGTAGAGCATCACCGCACGACTGGCCTCACCGGCTCGGGGCAGCAACATGTTCATGAAGTAGCCGGTCATGGTCGCGTTGTAAGCGTTCCAGAACCCGGTACGATAGCCAAGATGTCCAAGGAGATAGCGCCAGCGCCAGGCCCTGCTCAAGTGGCTGCCCCATCCCAGGAGCATGGTCAGTAGCAGCCAACCCCAGTTCGCCTGCCTGAACGCTGTGAACAGTTCCGTTCGCTGGCCTTCGTCGAGCTGGTCGTAGAAGTAGAAAATGAGCCAGACGCCCATGCCAAGTGGCACCAGCACTTTCAGCGCGCCGATCACCACCTTTTTCATCGGGTCAGGCCTTGAGCTGGTTGGTCCGCTCGTCGGGGAAGATGATCGTGGGCCTGAAGATACGGGCCTCTTCAAGTGTCATGCGCGCGTAGGCCACAACGATCACGATATCGCCGACCGTGGCCTTGTGCGCGGCCGGACCATTGAGGCAGATCTTGCCACTGCCGCGCTCTCCTTTGATCACGTAGGTCTCCAGGCGCTCGCCGTTATTGACGTTCAGTACCTGCACCTTTTCCCCCTCCACGAACCCGACCGCATCGATCAGGTCCTCGTCGATGGTGATGCTGCCGATGTAGTTGAGGTCGGCCTCGGTGATGCTTACCCGGTGAAGCTTGGCACGGAGCACTTCGATGGTCATCCTTTGCGACCGCCCGGCTGGGTGCCGTTACGGGGGCGCAAAGGTACGGGCCTTTCAGCGATCGGCCTTGGCCGGGCGGTGCAGCGTGATGTTGTCGATCAAGCGCACCGGACCAACCTGGGCGGCGATCAAGGCCACAGCGGTATCGGTCTCGGGCCAATCGACCAAGGGATGGAGGTCATCCGGGTGGGCTATGCCCATATGGTCCAGGACGACTTCCGGCTCGGTGGCAAGAATATCCTTGGTGGCGGCCAGCACCGCAGGCAAGGGCTGTCGGAAGGCCAGTTCGGCCGCGCGGCTCAGTGCCTTGTATAGAATGGTCGCCATGGCACGTTCCCGCTCGTTCAGGCGCTGGTTGCGCGAACTTAGCGCCAAGCCATCCGAAGCGCGCACGGTAGGGCAGGGAATGATGCGTTCGGGCCAGTGCAGTATTCGCGCCATGTGGCGGATAATGGTCACCTGCTGCCGGTCCTTTTCGCCGAAATAGGCCGCATCCGGCCGCACATGGAAGAAAAGGCGCTCCACCACGTTCACCACTCCTTGGAAGTGGCCGGGCCTTGATGGGCCCTCCCAATGCGCATCCAGTCCGCCGAGGTCGTACTGAGTGGGCACGAAATCCTTGAACAGCTCATCCTTCTGGGGGGCGAACAGTACATCGCATCCGGCTTCCTCCAGCATTGGGATGTCCCGGTCCAGTTGGCGCGGATAATTGGCCAGGTCCGAAGCGTTGTTGAATTGCAGGGGGTTCACGAAAATGCTGCAGACCACCTGTCCGTGCTCGGCGCGTGCACGCCGAACCAGGTCCAGGTGACCTTCATGAAGTGCGCCCATGGTAGGCACGAAACCCACGGTACGGCCGGCCCTGCGGGCTATGGCAGAGCTTTCGCTCATCCGGGTCGGGTCATCAATGAACTCCACGATCGGCGCGGGTTTTGGTGGGTGGTGCGGGGGGCGAAACTACCCCCATCGGTTGATGTTCCGGGAAAAAGTCTATATTTTTGTGCTCGAATTCCCCAACCACACGATGAGCTTGAAGAACGCGAAGGTCCTCACCATTTCCCAGTCCATTCAACCCTTCATGGACGGCCCCGAGGAGATGGCGAAGGTCGCGCGCCAGATGCCGCAGGGTATCATGGAGTGCGGAAACGAGGTACGGGTGTTCATGCCCAAGTTCGGTTGTATCAATGAGCGGCGCCACCAGCTGCACGAGGTCATTCGCCTCAGCGGCATGAACCTCATCATCAACGATACCGACCACGCCCTGCTGATCAAGGTGGCCAGCGTGCCGAATGCGCGTATGCAGGTCTACTTCATCGACAACGAGGAGTACTTCAAGCGGAAGTCCTCCACGCACGATGCTGAAGGCGTGTTCCATACCGATAACGATGAGCGGGCCCTGTTCTTCGCACGCGGCGTGCTGGAGACCGTGCGTAAGCTCGGATGGGCGCCGGACATCATTCATCTGCATGGATGGATGTCGGCCTTCGTACCCTTGCTGGTCCGCCACCAGTTCAATGATGACCCGCATTTCGAGAACACCAAACTGGTGCTCTCCGTCTACGACGACAAGAACGAAGCGCTGGACAAGGACCTGAGCAAGAAGCTGCTTGCGGAAGGTTATTCCAAGGACCTGCTGAAGGGCCTTGCCAAGCCTTCCACCGACGAGTTGTACAAGTTCGCCATGGGCATGTGCGATGGTATTGTGAAGGGCAGTCCCAAGCTGAGCAAGGGCTTGGAGAGCGCCATCAAGGCCAGCGAGAAGCCTGTGCTGGCCCACACCAACGACGCTGATCGCGTGAAAGCCCATGCCGACTTCTTCCACGGTGTGTTGGAGGAAGCACTCGTCTGAGCCTTGGCGACGCGCTACTCTTTCTCGTCCCTCGCCCGTGTGGTTCTGCTGGCGGCAGTGCCTTGCTTGGTGATCTCCGGTTGCAAGAAGCCGGATGAGGACCTTGGCTTGGATCTGTTGCCTGGAGACCCGCTGGGCCTCATGGTGGATACACTGGAGCTTCGTGCCTACACAGTGGTTGACAGTGCCGTGCGCACCAGTGCGCTCTCACGCAATCTGCTCGGATCCTACCTCGATACGGAGTTCGGTCTGGTGAAGGCCGGTGTGGTCGCCCAGATCCGCCTCAGCGCCAACAACATCGGTTCTGGTCAGAATAACTCCGAACTGGTGCCGGATAGCCTTGTGTTGTCGTTGGCGTTTGATGGGGTGAACTATGTATACGGCAACCTGAACCCCCAAGTGTTCGAGGTCTACGAACTGGCGGAGGACCTTTCCGTTGATTCTGCCTACAAGAGCGACCGTTTGCCGCAGACCCTCAACGAGGACCTGAACCTGCGCCGCGGTGGTCGTATCACGCCACAACCACTGACCAACCCTTTTATTGGTGGCGATAGCCTGGTGCCCCAACTGCGCATCCCTTTATCCCAGGAGCTTGCCCAGCGGTTCATCGATGCGTTCGGAAGCACGAACATGGCCGATAACACGGCCTTCCTAGAGTTCTTTAAAGGGATCTACGTCACTGTCAATAATGGCACCCAAATGCCATTCGAGGCGGGTGTCCTGTACTTCAACCTGCTCAGCACGGCATCCAAGGTCACCCTGTATTATCGCAATGTGGTCACTGCGCCCACCGAACAGCGCACCTTGGACTTTTTGATCAACCAGAACTGTGTGCGCTACACCACCATGGTGCACGAGCGGGGATCCGCCTATTCACCAGACCTGTTGAACGCATTGGCCGATACTTCCACGAATGCATCGGCAACTTACGTGCAGGCATTGGGTGGGCTGCGCACCATTATCCGCGTACCTGACCTGATGGACCTTGCCGGGGAAGGACGCGTGCTTTCCAAGGCAGAGCTCGTGGTGCCGGTCAAAGGCAGCTACTATCCGTCCCACTTGCCGCCTTCCCAGTTGTTCATTTTCCGAAAGGATGAGGATGATAAGGACGTGTTCCTGCCGGATCAATTGAACGGTATCGGGGCCATTGATGGGACCTATCGGAGCGATGAGCGTGCTTACCGGTTCAACATCACCCGCTATGTACAGCAAGTGCTCAATGGAACACTCCCGAACGGCAGGCTCGCACTGGTGTCCAGTAGCAATGGGGTAAGCGCCAACCGTGTGGTGTTAGCGGGTCCAGAGGATGGCACTTCGCCCATGAAGTTGCGTCTTACTTTTACCACATACTGATCATCCGATGTGCGGTATTGTTGCCTACCTGGGCCATCGTGAGGCCTACCCCATCCTCATCAATGGCCTGCGCAGGCTGGAATACCGCGGTTACGACAGTGCCGGGGTGGCCCTGATCCATGGGCATGACCTGCGGATCTTCAAGTGCAAGGGCAAGGTCAGCGATCTGGAGGCCCATGTTCAGGACGGCAACGTGAAGGGCACGGTCGGTATCGGCCATACCCGCTGGGCCACTCACGGCCCCCCCAATGATGTGAATGCCCACCCGCACCAGGGTAATTCAGGAGACCTCGCCCTGATCCACAATGGGATCATCGAGAATTATGCGCCATTGAAAGAGGAGTTGATCCACCGGGGACATTCCTTCAAGAGCGACACGGACACCGAAGTGCTCGTTCACCTCATCGAGGATATCCAGTTCACGGAGAAGGTGGACCTCGCCGAAGCGGTGCGCCTTGCACTGGATAGTGTGGTCGGCGCCTATGCCATCGTGGTGATCGATCGGAAGGAACCCGATGTGATGGTGGCCGCACGCAAGAGCTCGCCGCTGGTGATCGGAATTGGCGAGCAGGGTGAGCATTTCCTGGCCAGCGATGCCACGCCGATCGTGGAGCACACCAAGAACGTGGTGTACCTGGAGGATGGGGAGATCGCTGTGATCGATCGGCAGAAAGGCCTGAAGATTCGGAACATCAAGAACCAGGACAAGACGCCCTTCATCCAGGAGTTGGAGATGCATCTCGAAGCGTTGGAAAAGGGCGGTTACGAGCACTTCATGCTCAAGGAGATCCACGAGCAGCCGCGAAGCATCCGCGACAGCCTGCGTGGCCGGATGGACCTGGTCAATAGCGAGGTCGTATTGGGGGGCATTCGCGATCACGAGCAGAAATTCCAGAACGCGAAACGGATCTTGATCCTGGGTTGCGGTACCAGCTGGCATGCCGGTCTGGTGGGTGAATATCTGTTCGAGGACCTGGCGCGGATACCTGTTGAGGTTGAATATGCCAGTGAGTTCCGCTACCGCAACCCCATCGTGGGCGAGGAGGATATCGTGATCGCCATCAGCCAGAGCGGTGAGACCGCCGATACCCTGGCCGCGATCGAACTGGCGAAGAGCCGTGGCGCCACCATCATCGGCATTTGTAACGTGGTGGGAAGCAGCATTGCGCGCGTAACCCACGCTGGTTCGTATACACATGCCGGACCCGAGATCGGTGTGGCCAGTACCAAGGCCTTTACGGCCCAGGTCACTGTGCTCACGCTGATGGCCCTGATGATCGGGCGTCGCAAAGGCACCATCTCTGCGAGCAACTTCCATCGCCTCATCAACGAGCTGGATGCCATACCGGACAAGGTGCAGAAGGTGCTTCAGTCCGAGGCGCAGATCAAGTACATCGCCGACATCTACAAGGATGCCCCGAACGCATTGTACCTCGGTCGGGGCTACAGCTTCCCCGTGGCCCTGGAGGGTGCTTTGAAACTGAAGGAGATCAGCTACATCCACGCGGAAGGTTATCCTGCCGCCGAAATGAAGCACGGTCCGATCGCGCTGATCGATGAGGCCATGCCGGTGTTCGTGGTGGCCACCAAGGGTGCCAGTTACGAGAAGGTCGTATCGAACATCCAGGAGGTGAAAGCGCGCAAGGGTAAGATCATCGCCATTGTTACCGAAGGCGATACCGTTGTGAAGGAACTCGCGGATCACGTGATCGAGATCCCGGAGACCCCCGATCAATTGGTTCCCTTGCTCAGCGTGATCCCGTTCCAGTTGATCAGCTATCACATCGCCGTGATGCTGGGCCGCAACGTGGACCAGCCCCGCAACCTGGCCAAGAGCGTTACGGTGGAGTAGGAGCCTGTCGCGGCTCTGTCCACATGAACACCCTGTCGTTGTTCCGGTAAGGTCCCAGGTCCTTGGTGAACAGCAGGTGCCCAAGGTCCGTGATGGCCAAAAGCCCGAATCCACCGAAGGTGACCCCGTAGATGATGGCCACCTTGGGCGTGGTGCCGAGGTATATTCGGTGTGCGGCGAAGGGGCCGAGCAAAAGCGCAAGCGAACTGCTCACCAGGCGCGTGTTCTCTTTCCCTTTTCCTTCGCTGCTATCCGGGGCCTGAGCTGTGTTGACCTCGACCAGCGTAAATGTTCGCGCTCCGAAGGGCCCTGCGGCCATACTGGGGGCCGTTGGCAGCAGAACGGCCATTAGCAAGTACAGCAAGGCTTTTCCAATGGCGGGCATGGGCCGGAAAGGTAGAACGGGCGCCGGGTCAACTGACCACGACGCCCGTTCCAACAAGTGAAGGGAGGTCTTATTTGGCCGCTTCGTAGCGACGCGCCACTTCAGCCCAGTTCACCACGTTCCAGAACGCAGCGATGTAATCGGGACGACGGTTCTGGTAATGCAGGTAATAGGCATGTTCCCACACGTCCATGCCCAGCACGGGGGTGCCGCCGCAACCGGTGTTCGGCATCAGCGGGTTGTCCTGGTTGGGCGTGCTGCACACATCGAGCTTGCCGCCCTTGTGCACGCAAAGCCATGCCCAACCACTTCCGAAACGCGTGGCACCAGCTGCACTGAACTTTTCCTTGAACGCATCGAAGGACCCGAAGTCGCGCGTGATGGCCTCGGCCAAAGCGCCGCTGGGCGCACCGCCGCCGTTCGGCGACATGATGTTCCAGAACAGGGTGTGGTTGTAGTGGCCACCGCCGTTGTTGCGCACGGCCATGTTGGTCATGTCGAGGCCGGCAAGGATCTCCTCGATGGACTTGCCGTCCAGCGGGCTGCCTTCAATGGCCTTGTTCAGGTTGGTGACGTATGCCTGATGGTGTTTGCCATGGTGTATCTCCATGGTGCGTGTGTCGATGTGGGGCTCCAGCGCGTTGTGCGCGTAAGGGAGTTCGGGTAGTTGGAAGGCCATGATTCCTTTTTGGTCGTTTAGTGGATGTCGTTCATCCGGGTACAAAGATAATTTGGACCCAACCCGCTGGGTATTTGGTAGTTATCAGGGAATGATTACTTTTGCGCCCACTTTCACCAAAACAAACCCCAACGTGTACAAAAAGTTCGCCCTTGTAGCCGCTATGGCCGCCTTCGTGGTCGCCTGCGGTCCGTCGCAAGCTGAGATCGAGGCAAAGGCCAAGGCCACTGCTGACAGTCTTGCCGCCATCGCTACTGCTGATAGCATCCGCATGGCTGAAGAAGCTGCTGCCGCTGCTGCTGAAGCTGAGGCTGCTGCCGCTGCCGCCGCCCAAGCTGCCGCTGATAGCGCTGCCGCTGCCGCCGCTGCTGCCAAGCCCGGCAAGAAGTGATTTCAACCTCGCAACACACAACCACAATGACCAAGAAGTTCGCCCTGCTCGCCACCATGGCAGCCCTGTTCGTTGCCTGCAGCAGCAGCACCGAAGAGACCATGGACAACGCCGCTCAGACCACGACCGACGCTGTTGAAGCGACGACCGAGGCCGTTGAGACCACCACCGAGGCTGTGGAAACCGCTGTGGATACCGCCGCTGCCGCTGTTGAAGCTGCTACGGAGGCTGCTCACTAAGCAACCATCCCTAAAGATCAAGGGGGCCGAAAGGCCCCCTTTTCTTTTGCTGTATGTTGAACTTGGGCTCAGGCCCCACCGCCGAACTGCTGGAGCGCTTTCAGATAGACGCTGTCCGTCTCCAACATGATGCCGTAGAACCCGGTATTGCCCCATAGGTTGCGCGCTATGCCGGCCTTGATGCGTGTGGTCAATTGGCGGCGGGAACGTTGCAGATCCCCGGGATGTTCCTCGATGCCCTCTTTACGTGCCATGTCACCGAGTTGCCGCAACAGGCCTTCGGTGATCTGGTAGTGTTGGGCAAAGGACCGCGGTGACCCATAGGCCATCAGCCGTTCGCGTTCGCGGTCGGCCACATCGAAGGCGAACTGGTTGAGCACGCCGCTGAAGAAGAGCTCCGTGAGGTAGTGTGATCCCTCGGCCGTATCGGTGGGCACGAAGATGTCAGGCATGATCCCACCGCCTCCGTACACCTTGCGTCCGGCCGCTGTGGTGAACACCTGACTGGAGTCGATCCGCATGCTGTCCGCAGATAACAGTTCGCCATGCAGATACCGGTCCTCGATATCCGCTTCGTAGCTGATGCCTTCCCCGTACGGGCGTTGAATGGAGCGACCGCTGGGCGTGTAGTAGCGTGCCGTGGTCAGGCGCACTGCGCTGTGGTCAGGTAGGTCAACGTGTTCCTGTACCAGGCCTTTTCCGAAGGAACGCCGCCCGATGATCGTTCCGCGGTCGTGGTCCTGGATGGCACCGGCCACGATCTCGCTGGCACTGGCCGAACCCTCATCGATGAGCACCGCGAGCGGAATATCCTCATAGCGTCCGCTCCGCGATGCCGTTACATCCCGCCGCGGCGTGTTCCGTCCCTGGGTGTACACAATGGTCTTGCCATCTCCGAGGAACTCATCGGCCAGATCGATGGCCGCAGTGAGGTAGCCGCCACCATTGCCCCGCAGGTCCAGCACCATGCGCTTCATGCCTTGCGCCCGCAGTTCATCGGCGGCCTTCAGGAACTCCTCGTGCGTGTTCTTGGCGAAACGCACCAGCTTGATATAGCCTGTACCATCCTCAGCGAGCAAGGACACGGCCACGCTATTGATCGGCACTTTGCCCCTTTTGATGGTCACATCGAAGGGCGCTTTGCCACCGCGTTGAAGCTGCACGTTCACTTCGCTGCCCTTGGGACCGCGCAACGTGCGCATCACTTCATCGTTGGTGATCTTCACACCGGCCATGGCCTTGCCGTCGGCGCTCAGGATGCGATCGCCTGCCCGGATGCCCAATGCTTCGCTGGGGCCGCCTTCCACCGTGGTGATCACCACAACGGTATCGCGCTGTACCGCGAACTCCACTCCGATGCCATCAAAGCTGCCTTCCAGTGGCTCCTGCGCGGCCTGTAGCTCGGCTGCGGTGATGTAATAACTGTGTGGGTCCAGGCGCTGCAGGATGTCCTGGAGCACCTCATCCACCAAAGCGTTCTTCTCCACACTGTCCACATACTGCCGGTCGATCAGGTCGAGCACCTGGCCGATCTTGTCCGCAGCGGATGCCTGACGAAGGCCCAGGATGGTGAGCGGGCCCGGATCGTTGCCGCCCATATTGCGGCCTATGAAAAGCCCCCCCACCAGGGTAAGGGAAAGGAGGAGCGGGTAGAAGGGGGAAACGGGGCGGTAGGGTTGTCCCATGGTGCTTAAGGCAACTCCAATTTACGGACCATCGATCCGCCCTTTTCCAACAATGCAAGGCCTGAGGTGTCCTTGTAGGCATCGAGGTAGACCAGGCGTTTGATGCCCGCCTGCAGGATGAGCTTGCTGCATTCCTTGCAGGGGGAGTGCGTGAGGTATAACGTTGCACCCCGTGCATTGTTGGTGCTGCGCGCCACTTTCAGGATCGCATTGGCCTCGGCATGCAGCACGTACCAATGGGTCAGGCCCTCCGCATCCTCGCAATCATTGGGGAAGCCGGAAGGGGTTCCGTTGTACCCATCGCTGATGATCATGCCGTCCTTTACAATGATGGCGCCGACCTTCTTGCGGGTGCAGTGGCTGAGCTTGGACCATTCCAAGGCCATGCGCATATACGCATGGTCGTAGCGGTCCTGCTTGGCGGGATCGGCGTGAACAATGGCGTCTTGCGCGGTGGACATGGGGCCGTGAAAGTAGTACGGCCGCTCAGTGCGGCCGTACCAGTGTACCCAGGGCGGGACTCGAACCCGCACGAATTGCTTCACTGGTGTTTGAGACCAGCGCGTCTACCGATTCCGCCACCTGGGTGGGTGTTGGGGCGGCGAAGATAAGAAGCTGGTGCCGTATGCACCGGTGTGCGGTTCGGTCTTTCAGCCCCGGTCACTCTTTCATGAACCGGCCTGCCAGGACCCCTTTGGTCGAGGTCATTCGGACGAGGTATAGTCCTTGAGGTAGTGCCGATACATCCAGTGCCGTGTTCGGGCCGTTCATCGCGAAGCTCCTGACAAGCGCACCGTGTGTGTCGAACACCTCCACTTGTGCGCCGGCGTCCATGTTCGGTGCGTTCAGTTGCACGGTGTGCGACGCAGGGTTGGGGAAGAGGGTCAATTGGCCAACCATGTCCCCAGGCTCCCTTTGACCAGTGGGAAGTTCGCCGCATGCCAGTGCCCAATGTTCCTCGAACGTGTTCCACATGCCCGGTATCTCCAAGGCGAACGCCCTTAGGCTATCCACCCGCTGCACCAGTGCCTCCAGGCTTGTTGCAGCACTTCCGCCCGGCGCTGGTGCATATACATAGGCCAGTAGCAGGTTGATGTGCTCCCCGGGGTCAAGGGTGCCCGGACCCATCCAAGCCAATACCCTTCGATCACCGGGAACATTGCCGGCGCTGGTCTCCGTCCATGGGGTTTGTGGCACGCCGCCCGTACCCAACCCGGCGGGGTCGCTGCCACCGGGGAATCCATAGTCGGCAGGCACGGCGTTCGGGTCGAGGGAATAACCGGAGCCTCCGTATGTAAGGGGAATGCCGTTGGCCCAGAAGCCGCGTAGGTAGTTGAAGTACTGGTTCGGGAGCATTGGGTCCGTGGTGCCCGGTGCTCCTTGTCCCGGCCAATACATGGACCCGCTCAGTCCGTATCGTTCGTTGTCGATGATCGCATCCGCATAGCCGGTGCCGTATTGGTACAGCTCGTCGAGCGTTGCAGCGTTGTCCAGCCCGTCCGGATCGAGCAGGTGCCCTTTCAGAACCGCCATGCCGAACGCGGGTGGCTGGCTGCCGAAACCCGGCGCTCCAAGGCAGGGTTCATCCACCGCATCGCCGTTCACCGCGTAGATCAGCGCACGCTGCGCGTCGGTGCCGAGGTGATCGTCCTGACCGCAGCCCAGTTCAAGGTCAGCGAAGTGGCCGATCTGGAACGCGGTCAAGGTTTGTGTGCTGCGGTTGATGATCTTGTACAACACGAATACCGTGTTGGCCAGCGCTGGATCGCTTGCATAGGCGAAGGGCATCATGTGCACTTCCACCCCGATGGGTTGGCCTCCGCTCTGGGTGTGTACGTTCAGTTTGTCGTTGAAGATGGAATACAGCGCCTGGTCGCCCAGTACGCACGGATGATCGCCATCGAAGGGATTGTAGTTACCATCGGCGTTGTAGTCGAAGAAGGGGGCCAGGTATAAGGCCTGTCCCGCGGCCACATCACCGATGGCGGGCCAGTTGATGAATGACGTGGGCACCGTGTAGCCATTGGGGAAGGCGGTGCTCAGGTCGCACGCCGGATCGGATGCACATGCATAGTAAGCGCGGTGGAGGTCCACATCGGCCTGTTCGATCCGCCATACCTGGTCGTACAGCGCGGATACTTGCGGGGTGATCGAGGCGTTCCCGTCTGTTGTCAGCGGGCCGGGGAAGAAGTCGCGCTGGCCATTGGCCCCATACAGGTGGGCGGCGAGCTTCAGCTGCCCGTCCGATCCGAGCCCACCCAACCAAAGGCCACTGCTGTACAACAGCGGCGCACCACCCTGGCCGGGCACGGTGAAGGCACTGGAGCCGGTGGCAAGGTTCGGTCCGATCAGTCCATTGGAATACATCCGCACCCGGAGCGCGTTGATGTCCAGCTCAGCGAAGCCTTGTGCATGGGCAAGGTTGGGCGCAAGCAAACAAGCGACCATACAGGCAATGTATCTACGATCCATGGGGTGCGGTGTTAAGGTTGAACAAGCGTCAGCGGGTTCAACCTAAGCCAACGGGACTGAGGCCCACGGCGCCGCCCAACGAACGGTCGTGTTGGATGAGCGTGCGGTATGAAAGCACACCGGATCACGCCGTCAACGGAATGCGCCAGAGCGATGCCCCCGCGTGTCGCGCGCCGGACAGGATATACAGGTCAGACCGGCCTGCTCACAGCTTCCGCAACAGCCCTCGCAGATCCACCTTCTCGCCCACGATGCGCTCTACTTCGCTGATGGCCACGCGCTCCTGCTTCATGCTGTCGCGCTCGCGGATGGTGACGGCGTTGTCGGTGAGCGTCTCGTGGTCCACGGTGATGCAGTACGGCGTGCCGATGGCGTCCTGGCGGCGGTAGCGGCGTCCGATTGCGTCCTTCTCGTCGTACTGACAGTTGTGTGAAAGCTTCAGACGGTCCATGATCGAACGGGCCACTTCGGGCAGGCCGTCCTTCTTGATCAGCGGGAGTACAGCCACCTTTACGGGCGCCAACGCGGCGGGGATGCGCAGCACCACACGCTCTTCGCCGCCCTCCAGTTTCTCCTCGTCGTAGGCCGCGCTAAGGATCGCCAGGAACATGCGATCAAGCCCGATGCTGGTCTCCACCACGTAGGGCACGTAGCTCTCGTTGGCCTCGGGGTCGAAGTAGGTGAGCTTGCGGCCGCTGTGTTTCTCGT
>CAZQFG010000012.1:0-30832 GCA_964592515.1 uncultured Chryseobacterium sp.
TGCGCACCACCGACCGTGAAGGAAAGCCGACCATCATCTGGAAACCGACCATGGTGGAGAACATGCGTTTCTTCTTCCGCTACCAGATGGACTGGATGTACTGGCGCTACTTCATGTGGAACTTCGCCGGACGCCAGAACGACATCCAGGGTCATGGCAATATCATGGAAGGCAACTGGCTGAGCGGTGTGAAGGCCCTCGATGCCGAACGTCTGGGCAACCAGGACCAGCTTCCTTCCAGCCTGACGCGGAACAAGGCCATGAACAAGCTTTTCCTGCTGCCGTTGATCCTGGGCCTCATCGGCATGCTCTACCAACTGTTCCGCCACCTGCGCGATTGGAGCGTGGTGATGCTGCTCTTCTTCTTCACAGGTGTGGCCATCGTGATATACCTGAACCAGACACCCTACCAGCCACGTGAACGCGACTATGCCTACGTAGGCTCGTTCTATGCCTTCGCGATCTGGATCGGACTGGGTGTTTTCGCCTTGTATGATGCGGCACGCACGCTGACCACCCGTGAGCTGGGGATAACCGCAGGTGCGGCGTTCGGTCTCGGTCTGTTGCGCCTGGTGCTTGATGGGGAGGATGGGCACGGAGTGTCCTATGCCATCTTGTACGTGGGTGCAGTGGGCGTTGGCAGTGTGGCCTTGTTCATGATGCTGGCCAAGGTGCTTCGGAACGATGGTGCGTTGGCCACGTTGGCCACATTGGTGGGCCTGGGCGTACCTGCCATCATGGTGGCCGAAGGCTGGGATGACCACGACCGCAGCAACCGCACACCTGCACGCGACCTCGCTGCGGACTATCTGGAGAGCTGCGCGCCGAACGCCATCCTGTTCACGAACGGTGATAACGACACCTTCCCACTCTGGTATGCCCAGGAAGTTGAAGGCATTCGCACCGATGTGCGCGTGGTGAACCTGAGCCTGTTGAACACCGACTGGTACGTTGACCAGATGCGCCGCAAGGCTTATGAGAGCGAACCTGTTCCTTTCGGCATGGCACCGGAGAAGTACCGCCAAGGCACACGCGACGTGGTGGCGATCATCCCCCAAGGCCGCGAAGGCTACAAGGACCTGAAGGAGATGATGGCCTTCGTGGAGAACGACCGCAACATGCAGGTGCTCTTCCAACGTGGCGTGAAGGATGCCTGGTTCCCCACGGACAAGTTCAGTCTGGCGGTGGACAGTGCAACTGTGTTCGGCAACGGTACGCTGAGCGCCAAGGACACCAACTGGGTGAGCGCCGTGAACTGGCAGATCAAGCGCCAGGTGCTGCTGAAGAACCACCTGATGGTGATGGACCTGCTGGCGAACAACAAGTGGGAGCGCCCGATCTACTTCGCCGTGACCACTGGCCCGGACAGTTACATCAACCTACAGGACTACTTCCAGCTCGAAGGGCTCACCTACCGCTTGGTGCCTGTATACAGCCCGAACCGCAACCCCAACCTGAACGGCAGGGTGGCAACGGATGTGATGTACCGCAACGTGATGGAGAAGTTCCGCTGGGGCAATATGGAGACCGAAGGGGACATCTACCTGGACGAGAACATCCTGCGCATGACCACCAACCTGCGCCTGCAGATGAGCAGCCTGGCCGAAGCGCTGATCACCGAGGGCCGTAACGACGAGGCCCGGAACATCCTCGATCTTTCGCTGGAGAAAATGCCGGAGCGCAACGTGCCCTACGACCGCATCCTGCTGCCCACGGTGGAAGCCTACTACGCCATTGGCGATACGGCCAAGGCGGACGCACTGAACGAACGGATCTTCGAGATCATGGAGGAGAACCTTACCTGGCTACTGAGCTTGGAGGACCGCTTCGTGAAGCCGTTGGAACAGGAAATGGCGATCACACACGCCGTGATGGGCCGCCTGGAGTCCGTTGCCAGTCCGGATCTGAAGGCACGCCTTGCCGAGCGCATGGGTGCAATGAACGCGGTCATCGAAGAACGGGAACAAGGCACGGGACGCAAGCGCACCACGCGGATGCGCTTCTGAACAAGGCCATGTACCTCAACCGGATCCCCGAACTGGTCAAGCCCCTGTTCGGTGATCTGTTGTGGCGCGTGCCGACCACGGAACGCGTGGCGTACCTGACCTTCGATGACGGGCCAACACCCCAAGTAACAGCCTGGGTTCTTGACACCTTGAAGACGTACAACGCCAAGGCCACGTTCTTCTGTGTAGGGCGGCACGCTGCTTCGGAGAACGCGTTGATGCAGCGCATGCGTACCGAAGGACATGTGATTGGCAACCACACATGGGAGCACTTGGATGGTTGGCGAACCCCTACTCTCCCTTACCTCAGGAGCGTGCTAAGGACGCATCCCTGCACGGGAAGCGATCTGTTCAGACCACCTTACGGTCACCTGTCGCGCGAGCAGGCCACTGCACTACGTACCCGCTATAAAGTGGTGATGTGGGACATCCTGAGCGCGGATTTCGATACGTCCCTGACCGCCGAACAATGTGAGCGGAACGTGATGACCCGCTTGCGCCCAGGTTCCATCATTGTTTTCCACGACAGTCTGAAGGCATGGCCTCGATTGCAAGGTGCGCTGCCCCGTGTGCTGGAGCAGGCCATCGAGGCCGGTTACAGGTTCGAAGCTCTTCCTTCTGCTTGACCAGCTACTGAAGGATCGCGGTCACGACCCATTCGTTACGACGGTTCTCGGCGTGCTCTTCCTCCGTGCAGGAAACGCCGGCCACACAGTGATTGCGCGGGCGTTCGCTGCCATAGCCCTTGGCCACCACACGTTCCTTGGGAACGCCCTTGGCAACGAGATGGTCCACGATGGCCTGCGCCTGTTTCTGCGTGAGGGAAGCATTTGCCGATGCTTCACCGCGCGTATCCGAGTGCACTGCAATTTCCACCTTCAGTGCTGGGTTGACCAACAGGCGCTCCGCGAACGCATCCAGTTCCGTGCGCGCCAAGGGATCCAGCTTGGTGCCGCCCGTTGGCCATCGCACATACCGGAACATGACCGGAACACCGACCTCAAGCGGTTCGAAACGCAGCTCACGAACATCGTTCAGGTCGATGATGCCTTGCTTCATGCCCACTGTGGAAACAGGCACACTTTGGCTGAAATAACCGGGCTTCTCGATGAGCACCTCGAACTCCTCATTGCTCGCCAACCGTATGCTGAAGTCACCACCTTCGGAGGACTGGAAGGTCTCGGAGAAAAAGCTGCTGAGGTTGACCACGCTCAGCTTTGCACCCGCAAGGAAACCGGGCTTGTCCTTGATGCGCAAAACACCTCGCAACCAGACACCTGCATCGGGCACAAGATGGATGTCGCGGGAAATGATCTGCTGCCTTTCAATGTTCTCCGTGCTGAGGTGCTGTTCAGCATCGAACCGACCCTTCATGCGGGCCACCAGTCTGTACTCGCTGTTCTTCTGTATGGCGAACGAATACTCGCCTCGCTCATCGGAACGGGTGGAAGCGACCAAGGCCCCGTTCGCGTCGAAGAGTTGAACCTCGGCATCCACGACCGGTGTCTCATACTCATCGTCGATGACCAGACCCGTACATAGGTAACGCTGTTCAAGTGGCGCGAGCATGTGGAACGCATAGATGTCATCGTCCCCCGCACCACCCGGTCGATTACTGGTGAAATAGCCGCGAGACCCGGTGGCATCGATGATGAATCCGAAATCATCCTTCGGTCCGTTCACCGGAGCACCCACGTTGATGACCCCGGAATACACGCCCCCCGTGCCAGGTAATGCTGCGAACACATCCAGGCCACCCAGACCTGGATGGCCGTTGCTTGCAAAGAACAGTGTACCATCCGCAGCGATGAAGGGGAATGATTCGTTGAACGGCGTGTTGATGGCGGGGCCCAGGTTCTCTGGTTCGCTCCACTGACCGCCCTGCTCACGGCAGACATAGATATCGGTGCCGCCATATCCTCCGGGCATATCGCTCACGAAAAAGAGCTTTCGCCCATCCATCGACAGTGTTGGGTGTGCAATGGACACCTCGCTGTTGTTGAATAGGAACTGCTCAAGTTCGCCCCACACATCGCCCGTGCGCCGTGCCTTATAGATCGCCAGACGCGTTACACCATTGCTGCTCTTTGCCGAGCGCCCTTTGAAATAGCTGTTCCGGGTGAACCAGAGCACGTTACCGGAAGCATCAGCGGTAGCGGGCCCTTCGTGGTACTTGGAGTTCACTTGTCCCTCCAATGGCGCCACATCGGCCAGGCCGCCATCAACGGTCACGCTGGTCACGAACAGATCGAGGAAAGGCTGATCGTTCCATGCGGCACGGCGCTCGACCCCCACCGTGAAATGACGAGCTGAAGCGAAGATCACGCGGTCCTTTCCGAGCCAGGCCGGGGCCATATCGCACTGTGGCGTATTGATGGACAGCGGCTGCACCGTGAACCGCGCTTCATCCTGCTGGAACTTGCGAGCGAACCCGCTTATGTTGCTGCGCTTCGTGGCTCCGTCGGTCTGAAGTGTCGCCAGATAGCGGTCCATCCATTCCTCTGCTTCCTGATAGCGGCCATTGCTCTTTAATGCCTCGGCATACTGATAGAGGTCGTTCGGTTCGCGGTTCATGAACTTCACCACCGTTGCGTACCAACGTTCCGCCTCCAGCGTATCCCCCAAACGCATGCTGCAATCGGCCAGCCGTTTCGTCACGTGTTCATTCACCGCACCAAGCTCCACCGCCTTGCGGTATTCGGCAGCGGCACGGGCGTAGGCCATCTGCTGGTAATAGCGATCGCCCTCTCGCACATACGGGTCCGCGTTGCCCTGCGCCCTGGCTTCCATGAACGCCAGGAACAACAACAGAAGGAGCGGCAGCACACGTACGTTCATGGCTCAGAAATAACGTGGTGTCACCGTCCGGCCCTTGATGAAGCGCAGGTCGTAGTTGATCATGATCTCGTGGGTGCCCGCATTGTAGGCCCCCAGCTTGGTGGTGGTGAGGTCGAACGCGTAGCCCACCCGGAACTGGTCGTTCACCTGGTACTGGCCAAGCACACCTACGGCGTTACCCACGCGGTACAGCATGCCGAACCAGATCTTGTCGCGCAGCAGGAAATTGGCCGTGAGGTCCATCGACATCGGCGAACCTTCCACAACGCGCAGCATGAAAGACGGCTTGAATTTCAGGCCCCGCGACACATCGAACACATAGCCACCGATCAGGAAGTAGTGGCGCGCCTCGGAAACGGTGACCACTCCTTGGGAACCGCTCTCTTCAATGGTGTTCTCCAGCAGTTTGGGCACGCTGAGCCCGAGGTAATACCGCTGGGCATGCCAGAATAATCCAAAGCCGAAGTTGGGCAGCGCCTTCCCCTTGATGTTCACGTTGGCTGCGTCCGGGTCCACTGTGGCCAGACCCGCAAGATCAGCCTGGTAGAGATTCACACCTCCCTTAAGGCCGAACGCAAGCCTGGCATCGCCCCCCGTGCGAATGCGATAGGCGTAGTCACCATAAACGGAGGTCTGTCGGGTCGGCCCAACCTTGTCGTTGATAAGGCTTAGACCAAGACCCATATTGGCGGCCTGAAGTGGGCTATGGGCGAGCAGTGTTTGTGTGCTGGGCGCACCATCAAGACCCACCCATTGGTGCCTGCTCAGCGCCATTACCGTGAACACATCGGCACTACCGGCATAACCCGGGTTGAATGCCAGTGTGTTGAACATGTATTGCGAATACAAGGGGTCCTGCTGAGCCAGCACAGGTGACGCACACGCCAGACACAGCACGATCAACCAGTTCCCGGATCTGCGTAGGGTGCTCATCGGTTCAAGTAGATATAGCCGGTGAGCGCATCCTTGCCATTGCCCAGGTCAAGCACGTAGTAGTAGGTGCCGGCCGGTGCATTCCCCGCAGGGACCGCCTTCGGCGATGTGCCGTCCCAAACAGTGTTCACATTATCGTAACCACTGGCCTCGTAGACCGTGCCACCCCAGCGATTGAATATCACTATGCTATTGCCAGGGAAGCCTTCGATACCAGGAATAAGGAGCCGCTCATTCACTCCATCTCCGTTCGGTGAGAAGGACTGCGGTACGAACACATCGTCATCGAAGGTGCATGGGCTTGTTCCGTTGACCACGCTCGCCCCACAAGCATGCACATCGGCAAGACCGATCTCGAAGGGTTGCGAGGTGGGTATCGGATCACTGATGAACGTGTATGGTTCGCCCGGCACGATGGTACCTGGAACACCGGAGACCATATACGTGGCCGTATCCCCTTCACTGATACTGAAGGAGATCACGTAGGTCCGGTCTCGTTCGATGCAGGTACGAGCAAGGTCCACGATAATTGGCGTGGTCAACACGAGCACCTTCACCAATGCCGTTGCACTGCCACAACCGGCCACTGTTACCGTGTAGCGATAGAGGTACTCACCTGGTGGCAACAAGGTGGTATTCACCGTGCCATTGTCCAGCGCACCCGAACCGCCCAGGTCCTGCCATGTTCCACCGGACTGGGGCGTACCGTTCAATCCATTGAAGAGCACGAGCGCAGTGACCGTGTCGCATGACTGGATCTCCCCGTTCAGGCCTGCGTTGGCCGGTTGAGCCAGGGATATGGCAAGCACCGCAGTGGCGTTCGGACAGGCCGCATTGCCAAGCACGGTGTACGTGTAGTTGCCCGGATCATCAACCGCCGGGTTGAACGAATTTCCATGCGGCAGTCCATCCGGTCCGCTCCATATGCCACCCGGCTGTGGCGAACCCGTAAGCTGCCCGAATAGCGGTACTGGTGCGGATGTAACACATACCGGGAATGCCCCACCAATGCCGGCATCAGGGTATTCACTAACGGTAACTACCACCGTGGCGCTCAACGAACCACAACCGGGGTCAGTAACCGTGTAGGTGAATCCGGCGATCGTGCCGGGAGGAAGCATGCTGGCGTCCAGTAAGCCATCTGGCAGCAGGGCACCTGTGCCCAACTGGTCCTCCCACGTGCCACCAGTGGTCGGAGATCCGGAAAGTGCATCGAACAGGGAATAATCCGTGATCGATCCGCACACCACCACGCTGCTATCTCCACCTGCGCTGACACCAGTTCCAACGGTCACCGTGACCACGCTGCTCACTGATGCGCATGGTCCATTGGCCGCAATGGTATATCGGAACGGCCATGTGCCCGTGCCAGCGATGGCAGGGTCGAACGTGCTGCCAGATAAAGCGCCTGAAGCGTTCAGGTCCGTCCAGCTTCCGCCTGTCTGTGGTGTACCACCCAACTGAGCGAACAGGTCGATCGGCGCCTGTGTGATGCACGCCTGCACCGTTGCATCCTGTCCCGCGTCACCGGCAGGAACCAGAACGACCGTGAGCTCGGCGAACGCATCTGCACATGGTGTGGCACCTTCCAGCGTGTATCTATAGACGCCGGAAAGATCACTACCGGGATCGAAGAAGGACCCATGGGCCGACCCACCTCCGGTAACGAACGTCCAAGACCCTCCTGGCTGGGGATTACAGGCCAATGCAGCGAACATGTTCACTGGCGATTGGCTGGAACAGATCGTAAGCGTGTTGTCGCACCCGGCGTTGGGGGCCTGGGGTTCGGTGACATTCACGAACGCATCATCATTCGGGCAGGGCAGCTGTCCCGTGACCCGGTACCGATAGATGCCGGGGTTATCCACCACGGGATTATAGATGTTGGAATGCGGCACATTGCCACCGGTGACGTAGACCCATGTGCCACCTTCCTGGGCATTTACGCCCAACAGCACGAACATGTCAACCGGCCCATCCGTGGAACACACGGCCAGGTTCGCATCCGCACCAGCATTCGCCGCAAGCACTACCTGAACGTTCACGACCGCCGTATCGGCAGCACAACTACCTACACCCTGCACCACGTACCTATAGGGGCCCGATGCGTTCGAAGCCGGGAGGAAGGTACCCGAGTGCGGTTGAAGGGATGGATCCAACCAGGAGCCACCGCCATCCGGTCCACAACCGAGTCCCGTGGCCAACGCGATCGGTGCCGAGGTGGAACAGATGTTGAGCGACCCATCGCATCCCGCATAAGGCCCATCCAGCACCGTTACGGTCACCTGGGCCGTGTCCGGATCACACTGCGCCGATGCCGCTGTTAGCACATAGTTGAACCTCCATGTTGAACCAGGGGCAACGACCGCAGTGTTGAAGACCCCTCCAATGAGGCCACCGCTACCATCCAGGTCGTTCCACGTACCACCTGCTTGAGGAGCACCGTCAAGCTCGTTGAAGAGGTCCACCAACTGGCCCTGACAGGCTTGTACCGCAGCATCCCCGCCAGCGTTCAAGGCCTGCGCCAAGTTCACGACCACTGTGGCCGCACCGCCAGGACATGGGCCGAAAGCATCCACCGTATAGGTGAACGTATGATCACCTGAGGGCACACCGGTTGCATCCCACGTGCCACCGTTCAATACACCCACGCCACCATTGTTCACCCACGCGCCGCCGGGGGTTACCGTGCCGCTCAAACCGGCGAACAGATCGATCGCATCATCGTTGATGCAGGCCGCGATGGCCCCGCCCGTTCCTGCGGAGGGTGCCAGCACACGCGTTATAGAGACCTGGGATGTGGCCGTTCCGCACGGAGAAAGACCCGTGACGGCATACACGAAGGTGCCCGAACCATCCACTGCGGGATCGTAGTTGGGGCCATGCGGATCGCCGTTCAAGGTCCAGCTTCCACCCGGGTCGGGCGTTCCACCCAAAAGGGTGATGAGCTCAATGGTACCCTGCGACGAGCAGATCTGCACAGCATTACTAATACCCGCATTGGGCGCAGGGTTCTGCACCACGGTCACGGTGGCGGAATCGCTTTCGCACGGTGCAACACCCGTGACCCGATAGCGATACACTCCCGGCTGGGAAATACCCGGTGAGAACTGACCGGAAACGGTATTCCCTGAAGGGCCTATCCACGTGCCACCGGCCTGTGGCGTGCCGCCGAGCACACTGAACAGTTGGAACGGCGGTTGATCACTGCAGATCACGGCCGTGCCATTGCTGCCAGCATCGGTGGCCGCGTTCTGGATGACGGTGACCCGCGCCGTATCGTTGGTGCAAGGAGCATTGCCTTGTACCACATAGGAGTACACACCGGCCTGGTCCTGACCCGGGATGTAAACGCCGGAATGAAGTCCTTGTGCAGGCGTAAGCCAGAACCCATTGTTCTGTGGCGTGCCACCAAGTATGCCGAGCAGGCTCACCGGCAGATCATCGCTGCACACGGTGAGTAATCCGTTGAACCCGGCCGTAGGGCTATTGTTGATCACCACACCGACCAGTGCTTCGTCGTTGGCGCAGGGAGGCAGGCCGGTCACTGTATAGATGTACACATCGGACTGATCCACCGACGGAAGGATGGTGCCGGAATGCACACTGTTGTCCGACTGACGTCGCCAAGTACCACCTGGCTGTGCATTCGGTCCCAACAAGGGAAAGAGGTTCACCGCACCACCAGTGTTGCACAGTGTGATGCTCGCATCATTGCCAGCACGCGGCGCCTGATTGACGGTCACGGTCAATGTGGTGCTCACCTCCGGACATGCCCCTACACCGGCCACGGTATAGCGGTAAGTGCCAGGCGCGGTAGTGCCCGGTGTGAAAATGCCATCCATGATGGTGGTGGCAGGCAATGGCCCACGCCATGTGCCGTTCAGCGCAGCTGTGCAGCCCAATTGGGAGACCATGGAGAAAGGCAGGTCCGATGAACAGCGCACGATGGCGTTGCTGCAACCTGCGTTCGCCTGCGGGCTCACGCTCACGGTGACCGTGCTGCTCACAGAACCACATGAGTTGGACACCGTGTAGGTGTAAAGCCCCGGTGTGCTCACCCCCGGTTGGAACAAGCCGCTGAAGGTCGCCGTGGAGGGTGCAGGACCGGTCCAAGTGCCCGAGGGGTTCGGAATGCCGCCCAAAGCCGTGATGAGGTTCAATGTCGGACCGCCTGTGCACAAGCTCAAGGTGCCAGAGCTACCAGCGTTCGGCGAGGGATCAACGAACACGAAAACCGATGCCGTGTCGTTGCCGCACGGAGCGGTGCCCTGTACGATGTAGCGGTACTCACCCGGTTCGCTCGTGGCCGGCGAGAAGGTGCCATTGCTCGGACCGGAGGGACCTACCCAGGTACCACCCACTACTTGTGGCGTGCAACCAAGCACATTCACCAGCAGGAAGGGAAGATCACCACTGCACACGGTGATGCTGGAATTGCAGCCGGCCGAAGCAGCGGGCACAACGGTCACCGTGAGCGAGGCCACCGCGATGCCGCAGGGTGGCTGTCCGGTGACGCGGTACTCATAGATGCCCTGTACATCAAGCCCAGGAACGAAGGTGGAACTGTGGTTCTGGCCACCAAAGCTCCACGAGCCGCCAGGATCGGGGTTGCCACCGAGCAGGGCCGTCATGTTGAACGGCGCCCCATTGGAACATACCACGGTGGAAGCCGGAGTACCGGCATTGGGCGCCTGCACCTCGGTCACCGTCACCGTGGAGAAAACTGCGGTGCACGGGGGAGCCGCATTCACGACATAGTAGAAGACCCCTGGATCATTGATGGCCGGATTATAAGTGCCGGAGAACGGCGGACCGGTCGGGCTGTTGCGCCGCCATTGTCCCCCGGTGGCCGGGTTGCCACCCAGGAAGGGAAAGAGCTGGATGGACGTATCGCTACAGGTGACGGCAATGCCGTTCGTGCCAGCGTTCGGCGCCTGTTGCACGTTCACTGTTACCTGGGCCGAATCGGAATCGCAGCCAACGATACCCGTGAGGCGATAGCGGAAGACATAGCTTCCCGGGGCCACCAGCGAAGCGTTGAAGAACTGGCCCGATACAGCACCGGTTCCACCGAGGTCGATCCACACTCCACCTGGCTGAGGGGATCCGCCCAGGCCATTGAACAGATTCACGACGGTGTTGCTGCCGCAGGCCGACAACGTGCCATTGCTGCCGGCATCCAGCAGGGGCACGATCGTTACGCGCACCACGGCCTGATCATCACCACATTGACCGATGCCGGGCACCGTATAGGTGAAGTCGTAGTCGCCTGCGGGGAGTCCGAGCGGACCGAAGAGATTCCCGCTCAATTGCCCCGTGTTGTCATCATCGTTCCAGGTCCCCGTAAGGTCCGGGCCGCCCGCAAGGCCCGTGAACAGGTCCACGGAAGTGGTCCCTTGGCACACTGTGATCACCCCACCTGTACCAGCGTTGGGAGCCTGGTTCACCGTGGCGGTCACCGCGGCCGTGGCGTTCGTGCAGGGCGCAGTGCCGGTCACCGTGTAGGTGTAGGTGCCGGGTGTGGACGTGCCCGGGATGAAGACCCCTGAGCTTGCACCGCTTGGACCGGTCCAAGAGCCTCCGGCATCCGGCGTTCCTCCGAGCTGGTTGAACAGGTCCACCGGTCCATCGGTGGAGCACCTCTCGAACGACGAACTGGTACCTGCCACAGGTTGGTTGTTCACGCTTACGGTGACCACGGCCGTGGCGGCAAGACAGGGGGTGACACCAGGCACCGTATAGGTATAGCCGCCGGGTGCCGAAAGACCCGGAGTGAACGTACCCGAATGGGAGGTCCCGTTGGGACGGGTCCAACTGCCTCCCAGGTCCGGTGTACCACTGAGTTCGTCAAAAAGCTCGAAAGGGGCGTCACTGCTACATACCAAAAGCGATGCGTTCTGGCCGGCCTGTGGAGCCTGGTTCACGAACACTGTGACGAATGCGCTATCGTTCACGCACGGTGCTGTTCCGGGCACCACATACGTGTACAGTCCGGGCACGCTGTTCCCAGGGGTGAATGTTCCACCTACGGGTACGTTACCCGGTGCAAGCCAGGACCCGGAACCACTTGGTGATCCGCCCAGAACGCTGATCAGCGCGAACGGAGCATTGGTGCTGCACACCGTAATGGTCCCGTTCACACCGGCATTGGGTGCGATCACGCGGTTCACCTGCACGGCGGCACTGGCGTTCGCGCAGGGCGATGTCCCTATCACCGTATAGGTATACACACCTCCCACCTCACTGCTTGGTAAATAGGTACCGGAGTGGGGTTGGCCATTGGGGCGCGTCCATGTTCCTCCGGATTGAGGCGAACCGCCGAGGAAGGTGAACAGACCGACCGGTCCCTGGTCACTGCAGATGGTCAGGCTGCCATTGGTACCAGCCACCGGAGCCGGCACCACTGTCACCGTAACCGTAGCCGTAGCGTTCGCACAAGGCGCAGTGCCTATAACCGTGTAGGTATACACACCCTCGGCCGATGTTCCCGGTGTGAAGGTGCCATTGCTAACGCCTGCGGGGCCGGACCACGAGCCAGTTGCATCCGGTGTACCACCCAGGATACCGATCAGGGCAAATGGCGCATTGTTGCTACACACCGTGCTCGAACCATTGGTTCCAGCATTGGGAGCAGTGACCACCGACACATTGACAACCGCAGTGGCATTCGCACAAGGGCTTAGCCCTACTACCGTATACGTGTATGGGCCGGGCGTATCCACTCCCGGAGTGAAGGTGCCACTATGCGGGCCGTTGGGGCCGCTCCACGTACCTCCAGCGTTCGGCGTTCCACCCAACTGACCGAAAAGCCCGAAGGGCGTGTCGTTGGAACAACGCACCACATTGGCATTGGTACCTGCGTTCGGGGCCGTGTTCACGGCTACGGTCACGGTGGCCGTGGCTGGCACGCAAGGCGACTGCCCAATTACCGTGTAGGTGTAAACACCCGCAATGCTGGTACCTGGAATGAAGGTACCGGGATGCGCGGCACCACCCGGAGCGGTCCATGTGCCTCCATTGTCCGGTGTGCCACCCAAAACACTGAACAGCGCAAAGCTGGCGTCGGTACTGCAAACGGTGATGGATGCAGAAGTGCCGGCCCTGGGCGCGGTGCGCACTGTGATGGAAAGTACGGCTATGGCATTGGCACACGGCGCAGTCCCCAACACGGTATAGGTGTAATTCCCCGGGGGATCGACCGCGGGGTTGAACAGATCACCATGCGCACCAGCAGGCCCTACCCACGTGCCGCCAGCCGCAGGTGTGCCGTTCAACTGTGACCGCATACTGAACGGTGCATCGTTGCTGCACACCACAAGGCTGCGATCAATGCCAGCATTAGGCGCGGTCACTTGCGTGACCGTTACCGTTGAAGTGCTTGCAAGGCAAGGAGCCGTTCCCGCCAGCGTGTAGGTATAAACACCAGGAGATGAAACACCGGGCGTATAGGTGGCACTAACACTTCCCCCGCCCGGACCGGTCCAAGTACCGCCGGGCTGTGGCGACCCACCCAGCACGGCGAAGAGACCGAACGCCGGGGCATTGCTGCAAACCGTAGTGGAGCCGTTGGTGCCCGCATTCGGGCGTTGATTGATGGCGACCGTTACCGTGGCGGTGGCCGGTGCACAGGGTGGAGCGCCCGGCACGGTATACGTGTATACTCCTGCAGGACCTACCGAGGGATCGAGCGTGCCTGAGTGAGCGCCTCCACCTGGAGCGGTCCATGTGCCACCGGCCTGAGGACTTCCGCCGAGGCGGGTGAACAGGTTCGTCGCTGGACCATCACTACAGATCGTCAACGTACCATTGGTGCCCGCGTTGGGAGCCGAAGTGATCGACACGGTGACGGTGGCCGTGGCATTCGTGCAAGGCGAGGTCCCGGAGACCGTATACGTGTAAACGCCCGAGGGGTCCACTGCGGGGTCAAAGGTGCCTGAGTGGGCCGCTCCACCGGGCCGTGTCCAAGAGCCGCCCACCTGAGGCACACCGCCCAGACTGTTGAAGAGCTGGACCGGAGCCGAATTGCTACATTCGGTGAGCGTTCCGTTCGTTCCGGCGTTCGGTGCTTGAACAAGCGTTACCGTGAGCACGGCACTTGAATCGGGACAGGGAGAAGGACCGCTGACCGTGTACGTGTATGCACCGCTCACATCGGTGCCTGGATCGAAGGTCTCGCTGTGGGATTGTCCTCCGGGACCGGACCAAGTACCTCCTGCATCGGGTGTGCCACCTAGAAGAGCACGCATGTTGAACGGCGCTGCCGAGGAACATGCCGTGGTGGTGGCGTTCTGGCCGGCATCGGGACCAGTGAGGATCAAAGCGGCCCACCCGGCGGCTGTTCCCGAACCATCGCTTTCCCAATTGAAGGTCAAGCAGCCGCTTGGATCCGTGGACGTGAATGTCTGCCCGTTCAGGGAAGTGATGGACGTGCCTTCCGCAAGAGGTGGCCCAACAGCCGCGGTACCATTGTAGATACGCAGTCGATCGCCCGGACCGCCGGCAACATCCCACTGTGTGAACGTTACCGAGGTGAACGGCCCGGAACCAGCGCCACCGGCCGGGCAGATGGTGACCGTGATGTTCTCGTTGTTCGCGTAGTTGCCAGTGCTGCCCCCGGAATCATAAAATATGCCGCTGCAGGTCTCGAAGGTCACACCATCACCCGCTACACATACTTGTGCCTGCACAGTGGTCCGGCCGCACATCACTAGCGCAGCGAACATCACCGAACGAATGGCCCAGATAAGAAGCAGGCCTTGCCGTGAAAGAAAACCCATAGTCCCGGTGTATCCCAAAAGGGGGACGCAATTTACAGGCCTGCACAGCAGCGTTGTCAATAACTATCAACTTATCAACAGGTCGAATCGACGAGTTACCCAATAAGATCGACAGATCCCGACCCCAAAGAAGGGTCATGGCCTAGCGGGCACAGCTTCCTTGTTCAAGGTGATGGCAAGCATCAGCTCATGCGTGCCCGTGCTGTAATTCCGCAGGTTGGAGGTGATCACGTCGTATGAGTAGCCGAACTGAAAGGTCTGTTTCAGCCATACGCCCACCATGGCGGTGTACGCATCATTGGTCCGGTAACCCGCGCCAAGCCACAACATATCCTTGTACTTGACCAGTGCATTGACATCCAGTTTCATCGGCACCGGTTCCACATACTTCACCATGAAGGAAGGCTCGAATTTCCAGTCCGTCCCCAGTTCGAAGCGATAACCGCCGGTCACGTTGTAATGATCCTCCATCACGCTCAGGCTCTCTTCCTTGTTCAGGAAATAGACCTTGTTCTGCAGTAATTGCGGAGCGCAGGCCCCGAACCAGAACTTGGGATGGTACAGGTGGAAGGCGAACTTGGCATCGGGCATCAGGTCGCCGCGAAGCTGATCGTCCATCACCGGATCATCGGGGCTTTGGAACGAGATCTTGGACCCGTCGATCAAGAACTGGAGCATCCCTACGGACAACGAAAGCCCCAAGCGCAGGTCCGAGGTCAGCTGCAGATGGTAAGCGTAGGACGCTTGGAAACCGGTGCGTCGGCTGGGACCCACATTGTCCGTGAACAGGTAGGCGCCAACGCCCATGTTGCGACCCAGGTTGGACGTGCCACTGAGCATGAAGGTGCGCGGTGCGTCCTGCACACCTACCCATTGGTACCTATGCGAGCTGCGCAGTTCGAACATTTGTCGACTGCCTGCAACGGCCGGGTTGAACACATAATCGTTGAAGCGGTACTGCGTGAGCTGGGGCAGCTGTTGCGCGTGGGCCAACACGCACACAAGAAGGACGCTGGCCAGAAGGAGTGAGCGGCGCATGGTGTGCATGGTTGTTATCGGATCACGGTAAGGGGTCCGGTGAACGCATCAGGGAACTGCGGATCATTCAGCTCGATCACGTAATAGTATGTACCCACAGGTACCGGTCCGTCCTTGTATCTACCATCCCAAGGCGTGTTGTAGCCCACACTTCGGAACAGCTGTTCACCCCAGCGGTTGTATACCTCCACCACACAATTGGGGAACAGATCGATGAAGTCGATAACCCAGACATCGTTACGTCCGTCCGCATTGGGCGTGAAACCGGAAGGGATGTCGATGTTCGGGACCACGGTGACCAGCACCGAATCGATATCGGTACATCCGTTCTGTGCCACAACTGAGAGGACATACCAAGTGGTGGAGAGCGGAGAGGCTATCGGGTTTGGCACACTGGTGCTCGTCAACATCGAGTCCGGCGTCCACGTATAGGAGGATCCCACTGGCCCGCTGGGTGAGCCACCCAAGGTTGCACTTCCGTTCAGGAAGATGAACTGATCAAGACCTGCATCGGCCAATGGCACTTCCAGCACCTCCACCGTGACCTGGTCAACATCAGTGCAAGGCCCATCGCTCACGGTGAGCGTGAACACATGTACGCCCGGTGGCAGATCGGCCAGCGAAACACTTGTCGTGGAGCCGATCGGGTTGCCCTGATCATCAGACCAATTGTACTGGACCGCGCCCGTGCTTGCTGAGCCGTCCAGAACCACGACCGGGCCAGCGCACAGTTGTTGATCGAGCCCTGCCTCGGCGACAACCGAGACCAAGGCATCCACGACCACCGGCACCTGAAGCGCACAGCCATTGGCATCGGTCAACAGCAGGTCATAGGTGCCCGGGGGCACTCCGACCAGGTCCTCCGTAGTGGCAGTGAAGCCGTTGGGCCCGCTCCACGCGAAGGTGTAGGCCGTAACACCGCCGGCCACCGTAATACTGACCGCACCATCATTGGCCGTTGCGCAACTCGCAGAGGTCACTTGATCCACCACCACGGAGAGCGCAGCGGGCTCGTTGATCGTGAAGGTGAAGCTGCTGTCGCAACCGACCACATCGGCCACAGTAACGCTCCATTGGCCGGCACAGAGCTGCAATGCTTCCGCCTGGCCCTGACCATTGGATGGCACCGGCACCCAGATAAAGGAGTAGCCGCCAAGGCCACCCGTGGGCGCCAGCGTGATGAAACCATCGCAGGCAGCGTTGCACAGCACATCGTTCACCACCGCATTGGGCAGGATGGGCTGGAAGGGCGTGATCGTGAATGCGTAGGTGGTATCGCAGCCAAGGTCATCGGTAATGGTCACGGTCCAGTTATCGGCACACAGACCTGTCACCTGCTCGGTGCCTTGGCCTGTGGCCGGCTCAGGCTGCCAGAGCACGCTGTAAGGACCGGTGCCACCGCTGGGTGTTACCTGTGCCGTGCCATCGCATGGTCCGAAACAGGTCTCGCCGGTGAAAAGAAGTCCGGCCTCGATGGCGGAAGGCTGTGTGATCGTGAACGGCAGTGTTACAGCGCAGCCATTCGCATCAACCACCACCACCGAATAATCGCCAGCGCAGAGCTGGGCCACATCGGTCACATCCACGCCCAGCGTATTGCCATTGGGATCGCTCCACGTGATCTCGTAACCGGGAACACCCCCACTGATGATCAATGAGGCAGAACCGTCGCAAGCCGCAAAGCACTGGTTGTCGGTTGTGCTCAGGTCCACCAACAGCACCGGGGGATCGTCGAGTACGAAGTCGAGCACAAGCGAACAGCCGTTCGCATCGGTAATGGTCACCGACCAAGTGCCGGCACAAAGCCCTTCCACCGTATCGGAACCCTGTCCGCTACCCGGTGCAGGGCTCCACGCGAATTGATAGGGTGCCACGCCGCCGGACACCGTAACGGTGATGGCACCATCACAACTTCCATTACAGGAGACCGGTGTTATAGCACCCGTTGCTGTGAGCTGTGAAGGTTCAAGAATGAGGACCGGTACAACAAGGGAACAGCCCGCATCATCGGTAATGGTGACATTACTCGTACCAGCGCAAAGACCTGTTGCCTGCGACGTACCCTGACCTGTGAGCGGCTCAGGCTCCCACAGATAACCGTAGGGCGGAGTTCCACCAGTGGGGCCCACCGTGGCTGTTGCATCACATGTTCCTGCGCAGGAGGCAGGTGTAGTGCTCAGGTTTGGCACGATCGGGTCCGGCTCGGTAACGAAGGCCGTATCAATGGAAACACAACCCAGACCATTGGTGACCTGTACATAGTAAGTGCCAGCGCATACGTTGGCTAGTTCGCCAGTAGGTTCGTTCAGGTCGTTGCCTGCACCATCGAACCATGCAACGAAACAAGGTATCTCCGTACAGTTGAACACCACGTTGACAACACCGTCACACACGCCCGGACAACTCGTGACATCATCGGTGGTCGTGAGCACTTCACCCTGTGTATCACTTACCGGCACCACCAGGGTCGCCTGGCAAAGGTTGGCATCGATCACATCGACAACGTAGATGCCGGCACACAGACCTGTGAGTCCCTGACCTGTACCTACGATAGCCCCACCTTGGCTCCAGGTAATGGCAAAGGGTGCGGTCCCACCGGTCACGTCAACACTTACCTCGCCATCGCAAAGACCGCAATTGCTTTGCACGCTATTACCGGCTAGCTGCAGGGGAGCGGGTTCAAGTATGGTCCAAGTGCGCGTTGTAACACATCCGTTCGCATCCGTCACCGTAAGCGTAATGTCTCCACCGCAAAGCCCGTTCACCGTGGCGGTGCCTTGGCCTGTTGCAGGCGCCGGGCTCCAGTTCAACACATAGGGTGCAGCACCGCCGGAAACCAATGCGGTGATCGACCCATCGCATGAACCCGCGCAGGAAACATCCTGCTGAACACCGTTGATCAGGACCGCAGGTGGTTCAAGTATGAGGACCTGCACCGTGGTGTCACATCCGGCCACATCGGCGATGAGTACGGAATAAACACCGGCGCACAATCCGCCAGCTTGTGGAGTGCCTTGGCCAGAACCGGGTTCGGGGCTCCATGTATAGGTGTACGGCGCTACCCCGCCAGTCGGTCCTACTGTGGCCGTTCCATTGCACACACCTGCACACGTGGCGGGCGTGCTGCTCACGTTAGGCGTGATCAATTGGGCAGGCAGTACCTCGGCCGTACCGAAGCTCACGCAACCCGTACCATTGGTGACCTGCACGGAATAGGTACCCACGCAAAGGCCATCCACCGTGAGCAGGTTCTGCGCCACGATGTTCCCTTGGTCATCGGTCCAGGTGGTTGAGCATACTGGACTGGAGCATACGAATTGCACGCCCACGGAGCCATCACACGTATTACCGCACGTGGTTTGTCCGTTCAGCATGGTGAGCACTTCAGCGTTCGCATCGGCCACTGTCACAACCGCGAAAGCCGAGCAGCCGCCCGCATCGAGCACAGTGACCTGATACAACCCACCGCAAAGGCCGGTGATCACTTCAGTGGTACCGACCACTGTGCCACCAAGCGTCCATGTAATGTCGAACGGAGCCGTACCACCAGCGATCACCACAGTGGCAGTGCCATCACAGATCGGGCAAGTGCTACCGGTGCTGCTGGCACTGACCGACAAGGGAGCTGGCTCATTAAGTACATAAGTTCCCGAAAGTGCACACCCGTTCGCGTCGGTCACGAGCACATCGTACGTGCCCGCGCACAACCCGAACAGCGCGTCAACCGACTGGCCGTTCGACCAAGTGAACGTATATGGCGCTGTGCCACCCGACGGGCTCAGCACAATGCTCCCATCACAGGACCCGGCGCATCCGGGATCATTCAGATCGGCACCAAGCACCAGCGGTTGCGGTTCGGTGATCAGTACCTGTGCCGTGGTGTCGCAGCCTCCGCCATCGGATATGGAAACCGTGTAGATGCCCGCACATAGACCGGATGCGAACGGCGTACCCTGACCGGCACCAGGCACCGGGGACCATGTGAACGCATACGGTGCTGTGCCACCGACAACCCCTACCGTTGCAGTACCGTTGCAATCGCCCGCGCATGCTGCTGGCGAGCTACTAATGGCCAAGGTCGTGGGCGTCGGCGCCGTGACCAAGGCCGTGCCAATGGTCACGCAACCAGATGCGTTCGTAACGACAGCTAGGTAACTGCCTGGACAGAGCCCGGCCAGCGTATTCCCAGATTGCCCAAGATCGTTGCCAAGACCATCGGTCCAGGAGATGGTGCATGCCGGATCACTACAGTTGAAGGCAACGCTGACCGAGCCATCGCAGGTGTTCGGGCAGGAGGTGGAACCATCCGTCATGGTCAACACCTCGCCATTGGAATCCGTGATCGCCACAGCCTGTTGCAAGGTGCAACCACTGCCATCCGTAACGTTCAAGGTATACACCCCTGCGCAGCGGTCACTAATCGAAGGGTCGGTGCCGATCACGTTACCACCAGCATCCGTCCAGGAGATCGTGTAGCCCGGTGTTCCGCCGGTGATGGTGGCCACTGCTGCACCGATACATACCTGGCACTGGCTTGGCGTAAGCGCGACCGATGCCGCAAGCTGTGTTGGCTCGGTGATCGTGAAGTTGAAGGGCAACGAACATCCGTTCGCATCAGTGATCACCACGCTCCACGTTCCCGGGCAGAGTCCAGTAGCTGACGATGTTCCCTGGCCATTGGGGGGAACTGGCGACCACACATATGAGTACGGCGCAACACCACCCTGAGTGTTGAGTGTGATGCTTCCATTGCATTGGCCGGCACACGAAACGTTCGAGACGGTCGCGGCGGCATCCAAGGCGGCAGGTTCCAGGATCAGGATATCCGAGGTGATGCTGCAGTTCACCGCATCGGTGATCGTTACGGAATAGACCCCGGCACATAGCCCAGTGACGCTGGAGGTTCCCTGGCCACCGCCCGGAGCGGGGGACCATACGAACGTGTAAGGTGCAACACCACCCGTAGGAGCTACACTGGCCGCACCATTGCACAGACCAGCGCATGTAGCTGGAGAACTGCTGCTGTTCGACGTGATCGGGAGATATGGATCAACAGTGAACGGGAAGACCTCTACGCAACCGTTAACATCGGTCAGTGATACCGTGTAGTTGGTGCCTGCGCAAAGGCCTGTTGCGTTCGTGGTGCCCTGGCCTGCGCCAGGTGCAGGTGTCCACAGAATGGTGAAGGGAGCAACTCCACCGGAAGGCGTTACCGTTGCCTCACCAGTACAAGCGCCCAAGCACGATTCCGGAGTGATGTTCAACACGGCTTGGATAGGAGGCGGTGCCGTGATCGTGAACGTGGTCGTGGCACTGCAGCCGTTCACATCCGTCACTGTTACCTGCCACGCACCTATGCACAGACCACTCACCGCATCCGTGCCCTGGCCTACATCAGGTGCAGGTGACCACAGATAGGTGTAGGGGGCAAGACCTCCGCTGGCCACTACCGATGCACTGCCACCACACGTGTTGGCGCACGGACCGTCCGTGGCGGTCACCACTGCTTGCACAGGTTGCACACCCAGGATGTTGAACACTACGGTGGTGTCGCAGCCTGTAGCATCGGATATCGTTACTGACCAAACACCTGGGCACAGCCCGCTGGCCGAAGGAGTCCCTTGTCCCACAGGTGGTGCGGGTGTCCACAGATAATTGTAAGGCGCAGTACCACCAGTGGGGGCAACGCTCGCGGTCCCATCACAAGGTCCGTTGCAGGTCTCGTTGGTGAAGGTCTCGGTGGGAACGATGGCGGGCGGCGCAGTAACGGCAAAGACAAGCACCGTGTCGCATGCGGCCGCATCGGTGATCTGCAAGGTCCAATTACCCGGACACAGACCGGAAATGTCAGGCGTGCCTTGACCAATGGGAGGCGCAGGCGACCACGTGAACACATATGGCGCAAGACCTCCGGAAGTGACCACGCTGATGGACCCATCACAGGAGTTCGCACACGTGGCATCGGACACCGTTCCATTGGCGACGATCCCGGCCGGGGTGCTCACTGTGAATGGAGTGACCACACTGCATCCGAAGGCATCGGTAACCGTGAGCGTGTAGCTGCCAGCGCAAAGATCGGTGGCTACCGGTGTGCCCTGTCCAGTTATAGCCCCAGGCGCCCACAGGTACGTGTACGGGGCAGAGCCGCCGGTCACCGTGGCCGTGGCCGTTCCATCACATGCGCCTCCGCAACCCGAAGGCACAACAACGATATCCACCAGCACTGCTGGCGGCTCGATCAGTTGGAAGGTGAGCGTGGTGTCGCAGCCATTCGCGTCGGATACGAGGACACTGTACGCGCCTGCGCATAGCCCCGTGGCCGATGGGGTTCCCTGGCCAGCGCCGGGGGCGGGTGTCCACACATAGGCGTAGGGAGCCACGCCACCAGCAACAGTGATCGTAGCAGTACCATCACAGGCCCCATTGCAGGTCGGCGGAACGGTCGTGAGGGATGCATTGATGGGTGGTGGTCCCTGTAGAATGAAGGTCAGCGTGGTATCGCAACCTCCTGATGAGACCGTGACGCCCCATGTACCAGCACACAAACCACTGGCCGTAGCCGTTCCTTGACCCACGGGCGGAGCAGGGTTCCAAGCATAGGTAAAGGTGCCATTGCCTCCGGTAGCGGTGAGCGCGATGGAACCATCACACGTATTGGAGCATGTAGGAGCGGTCGTTACGGCCGTTACCAGGATCGGCGGCGGCGCAGGGACCGTGAAGGAGATGGTGGTATCACAGCCTACTGCATCGGTCACTGTGAGCGAGTAGGCCTGCGGACACAGGCCCGTAACGTTCGGCGTGCCCTGCCCTGCCCCTGGCGCTGGGGACCACAAATAGACATACGGCGCCGTACCACCGCCCACGATCACACCGGCCGAACCATCACATATGGAGGGGCAGCTCGCTGGAACGACCTGCAACGACATGGTTATCGGCGCAGGGTCGGTAATGGTGAACGGTACGGTCAACGTACATCCGTTCGCATCGGTGACCAAAACCGTGTAAGTGCCTGCGCAAAGGCCACCCGCACTGGGCGTTCCCTGGCCGGTGCCCGGTGCAGGCGACCACAGATAGTTGTATGGGCTCGTACCACCCGTCACCAGCACCGCGGCTGTACCGTTGCATGCTCCGCCACAGGTCACATTGGTCTGGCTCGGAGTGGCTTGCAGCGGTGGAGGCGCGATCAGCTGGAAGGTGATGGTCGTATCGCAACCGTTCGCGTCGGTGATGAGCACACTGTAATTACCGGCACAAAGTCCCGTGACATTGGGCGTTCCCTGACCTGCTCCAGGGGCAGGCGTCCATATGTAGGAATAGGGTGACACACCACCGCTCACGTTCACCGAGGCAGTGCCATCGCAAAGCCCGTCACAAGTGGGAGGTGTATCGGTCAAATTGGCCTGCAAGGGCGGAGGAGCAGTAACGGTGAAGGCCACTGTGGTATCGCAGCCCAATGCATCCGTTACGGTGATCTGCCATGTGCCGGCGCACAACCCGGAGGCCGAGGGAGTGCCTTGTCCAATGGGCGGAGCAGGGCTCCAGACAATAGTGTACGGGGCCTGACCTCCAGTGATGGTGGTGGTAATAGATCCGTCACAACTAGTGGCGCACGTAGCGTTCGTTACTGTCCCGAGCACCGTTATGGCGAGCGGAGAAAGGATATTGAAGGTGACCAGCGTATCGCAACCCGATGGTTGGTCGGTGACCAGTACGGTGTAGGTGCCCGCACAAAGTCCAGTGGCGGCGGGGGTACCCTGCCCAGCGCCCGGCGCTGGCGACCACTGATAAGTAAATGGACCTGATGCTCCCGTGGGAGCAACAGTGGCAGTGCCATCACACGCACCAAAGCAACTCGCATTCGTCGACGAAGCGCCAGGAACGATGGGTGGTGGCTGAGTGATGGCGAAGGCCAACGTGGTATCGCAACCGTTGGCATCAACGAGGAGCACATTGTAATTGCCCGCACATAAGCCGGTCGCATTGGGCGTCCCTTGGCCGGCACCCGGAGCCGGTGACCATGTGATGGTGAACGGTGGAGTGCCACCATTGGGGGTCACCGATGCCGAACCGTTGCAATCACCAAAGCACGAGGTGTTGGAGAAGGTCAGGTTCGGCGAGATCGGCTGAAGGTTGAAGATGAAGGTCGTATCGAAAATGCAGCCGTTCAGGTCGGTGATACGCAGCGTATTGGTACCAGCGCACAGCTGGAAGAACGAGGAGTTGGTGCCAGCACCATTGTTCCAGCTGTAGGTATGAGGCGCAACGCCACCGATGGCGAGAGCTGTGCGCGATCCATTACACACGTCAGCGCATGTCGGCGGCGTACCCTGGCCAAAGAAGATGACGCCGAGCGGGGCGGGCTCCGTTACATTCACTTGGGCCGGGCACGATATGCCTTGACCCACATCCGTTACCACAACGATCTGCGGACCACCGCAGGCCGTGGTCCACGTAGGGCTGGTCGGCCCGCCGAACAACCATGAGTAGGTGAACGGACCTACACCTCCGCTCACCGAGGCTGTCACCGTCGCATTGCATTGCCCCCTGCACTGCACCCCGAAACCATTGAAATTCGTGGTCAATTGGGCATTCACTATGAAAGGTGTCTGACCAGGACCGGTACCACACACATTGATATCGCGATCGCTCTCCGCACTGCCGCTTGGAGGCACTCCCCACTCCGCAGGCTCACCGTTCACCACCAGAATGGATGCCCCGGGTTCCACGATGCCTTGAACACTGCCTGGTGCACGATCGAGCATCACCACGGAACGCCCTGCCAGCAGTCGCTTGCTACCACGTCCGCTCATGACCAAGGCACGCGCTTTCAAAAGATTGCCGTTCGTGATCACCGTCCCCTTCTCCAACACCACATCGCCATTCAACACCGCCAGATCGCTCAGGACCGACCACGGACCGACCCCATTGAACACAACATTGCCCCGGAGCGGAATACCGCGCAGATCAAGCTCAACACCCTGCCTATCCGCTGTGAGCCGCAACTCTCCGTTGAATTCCCAATCCACATTGGGGGCCAATGTCAACGAACCGCTCACGGTCAACCCGGAACGGGCACCACCGGCCAGCCGCACAGCACCAGAGCCACCACCTACGTTCAGGTCGCGGCAATTCGCATTGCTCGGCATCTGTATGGTGATACTGCCAGGCACATCGACCACTACATCCGTTGCGGCGTTGGGGACGCCTTCGCCACCTGGCCCACCGGGCACAGCGCTCCAATGCGCGGCATCGGTCCAGCTACCACTGCCACCGGTCCAGTATCGGGTCTGTGCCAGTGCCGACAGCGTGCATCCCACCAAGAGCAGGATGAGGCCGAATTTGGACAAGGCTTGGGTTCGCATGGTTCGGTTCACGGTTCTATTCGAATGCCGGGCAATTGATCATCTTGCGCTTTAGGTCTTCACGGCCACATGGCGTGATGCCCAGAATGATCTCGTGGGTGTTGCTGCTGGCCACACGCAGTTTCGATGTGGTCACGTCGTAGCTGTATCCCAGCTGGAAATACTTCAGGAAAGCCACCTTCATCAGGAATGTGAGCGCATCGCCGTTGCGATAACCCATTCCCAAGGCAATGGTGCGCTTCCACTCCACCATGCCGTTCAGGTCGAGCGCCAGTGGAGCACCACCCGCGAACTTCATGAGCAGGCTCGGGGTGAATGACATTTCCCTTCCGATCCGATACCTGTACCCCCCGCTAAGCATGATATGCCTTGCAAGTCGGCTGTCCTGGCCGATCCCTTCGATCGGGTTGCCCAACAACTGGTGAATGGAAAGTCCACCCCAAGCAACCTTATTATAGAGGAATATGCCTGGCGTGATCTCTGGGAACACCACCACACTGGCGCGGTTATCCAATGCGGGATCGTTGTAATCGATGGCATACACATTACCCACATCGAACTTCACCTGTTGCACGCCGCCGAACATGCCCAACGACATGAAGTAGTCGCGCGACATCTGGATGTGATAGGCATAGGACAACAACATTCGCGTGTATCCCCAATTACCCGCGTTATCGGCCTCCATGAAGACCCCTACGCCATGCTTATTGGCCAAGGTGCCCTTGCTCTTGGGCTTTATGGCTGCATGCAGGCTTGCCCAACCGGTGGTCGGCGCGCCCTCGAAACCGACCCACTGCTGGCGGAAACCGAGCCGCACATCAATACAATCCTTGCTGCCCGCCACCGCAGGGTTCACACTGAACTGATTGAAGACATACTGCGAATACTGCGACAATTGCTGCGCAGTGCCCGAAAGAGCGGACCCGAAGAGGAGCACCACCACAAGCCACCTCATCGGACAATGGAGATATAGCCCGTGTAAGGCGGCGAACGGCCTTCGAGCTGGTTCAACTGAATGTGGTAGTAATAGGTCCCTACAGGAAGCTTGCGTCCATTGTTAGTGCCGTCCCATGGTTCCCGGTAACCATTGCTGGAAAAAACCTTCTGTCCCCACCTGTCGTAGATCAACACCTCCGCGCCAGGGTAATCATTGATGCCGGGGATCTCCCAGGTATCGTTGATGCCGTCGTCATTGGGGGTGAACGTGTTCGGGGGAAGAATGCGCCTTACCACGAACACATTCACCACATCCGTATAGGTGCAGCCATCAATGATGGTGGTCACCGAATAGAGCGTGCTACCGGAAGGAGCAGCAACGGGGTCTGGGATGCCGTTGCCACTAAGCCCTGACAATGGCGACCAGTCATACGGGGGACCACCAGTAGCGGCCAATTGTATGCTCTCGCCTTCTCCAATGGTCACATCAGGACCTGCATCGAAGGTCACGTTCACCACATCAACACCGGGCCCACTAACGGTGACCTGGAACGGACATTCAGCTGGCGCCAAGGCACCATCGTCCTGCACGCCGGCCACCACCACGTAATACTCCGTATTGGGCAGGGTACCCGAGACCAACACCGAGAACGAAACCGAATCCTGCGTCTGGCAGGGATCACCGGACAACACTTGGAAGGAGGCCGGGTCGCATGAATTGTTCGTGCTGTACAGGACGACCAGGCTCAGTTCGTTGTCCATGCCGGGCACATCCGGGCAATTGATATTGTCCAGGCTCACCAGGACATCCCCTTGCACGCTGTTCGTAGTGAAACTGTACCAGACCAGGTTCGTAGTGCCACAATAACCTGGCAGAAGTCCGTTTGCGCCGGTATTATCACCAACGGCGGGTTGCTGCGCACACAATTGCTGGGCCGTAGCGCAGTCCGAATTGGCGGGCTGTGCGCGGGCCGACAAGCCCATGCCGAACAAGAGTGTCACGAAGAGAACTATGCGCATAAGACCCGGTGCCACAGGTAGATAAGCGTACACACCTACGGCCCCGCCGAAGGTAGACGGCTGCTTATGGCCGCTCTGCGCGTGGTCCGGCGCAGTTTCACACACCATGGTGTTAAGGGCCCAAGGGCCATCTGCCGCTGCCCGCGGAGCATCCTTAGAACGCCCGTTCTACAAGCGTTTCCGGGTGGAAAAGTGACCCCACCAGGAGTCGAACCTGGATCAAGAGTTTAGGAAACTCCTATTCTATCCATTGAACTATGGGGTCGAAAAACAAGGAACGTGCTCCGCAAAGCCGCGCAAATGTAGGGCGCCCCATTCATCTCAATGGAGCCACCAATGTGATACGGCCTACATTTCGACTTCATGTTCAGTTCCCATCCACGGCAGCTCGCGCTCGTATGGTCCATCGCCTTCCTGCTAGGCTGGGCATGGAACAGCTGGAACCTGCATATCCTGAATACCACGCCAAGCGCTGAACACATGGTCCGTTCTGGGCGCTCCCTGGCAACGGCCGATGACCCGTCCTACCTGCGCCCTGTTGAAGACCTGCTCGCCCCAACGACCAACCCCAAAGCCCTGCATGTGTTCCGCACACCTGGCTACGGACTTTGGTATCTGCTCATTCGCCTGTTGTTGCCGACACCAGCGGCGCTAACAGCATTGGTGCTATTGCAGTGCCTGCTTTTCGCGACATCGGTCATGTTCATGTATCACACGATGGTACGGTACGGTTTGGCCCGTCCGCTCGTATGGACCGCCACCTTGCTCATGGCCACCATGCCCATGTTCCAAGGCTTCCTCTTTCACACGCTTACAGAAGGGGTGACTCCTGCGCTATGCATTGCCGTGTGGGCTTGTGCCATGGAGGGCGCCCGCACCGGAAGCAACCGCTGGATAGTCCTGGGCACGGCGCTTTGGGCCTTATTGGTCCTTACACGTCCAGTACTGGTCTGGGCCGGGGCACCCTTGCTCTACACCATAGCCACACAACGTACGGACCGCGATCGTTGGCGCCAGGTCGTGCTTGTTACTGCCATTGGCCTTGCACCAACCGCAGCTTGGTGGCTGCGTAACGTGGTGGTGACCGGTGGGCCCATTGCCTTGCATCCGGTGTACTCCGAGAACACCAACGGCCTGTTCAGGCCCACGCACAAGGCCTTTTGGGAACTGGCTAAGAGCTGGGGCACAAAGGGAGATACCTTCCACGGGATAATGGCTCCCGCGTTCGATGCAGCCATGCAAGGCCGTATCGATAGCGCCTCTGCCGAAGCATATGTCGGCTCGGCACCACATGGGCAACTGACCACCAAACAGCGTGAACGGATCCTCGAACTGTTCATGGCGTGGGAAGCGTTCACCCGCGACCAACTGGCACCATCGGTCCACACGGAAGCAGGAACGCTCATTGGGCTCCGACCACTGGAACAGCGCATTATCGCCGGTCTTGAGGACGAAACGAAAGCCTACAGGAACGCTCACGCACTGCATTACCACATAGTGGTACCACTACAGGTGCTGCGCACCATGGTATTCCACTCCAACCTCAACCTGTACATGTTCCAACACACCTATCGGGGACATTGGTGGATGGAATTGCTCAGGTGGATGAGCGGCGGTCTCCACCTCATGCTCTTTGTGTGCCTGCCATTGATCCTGTTCATTCCCGGTATGGCCCCCCGATGCAGGATGACCGCACTGGGGGCCGTGGCCTACCTGCTCTATCTGGCCTATGTGCAACGCGGCGTGGAAGAACGCTATACACTCCCCGTGCTCCACTTGGCCCTGGCACTGTTCCCTTTCCTCCTTCACGGGCTGGCGCAACGAGTATTTCACGCCCAGCAAGGACCACCCACTCCTTAACCGGGGAATTCCCGAACTGTCCGGCAGAACTAGAACTTCGCATAACGGATCAGCGTAAGACGGCCCCGCCATGCTATTCAACTCGATCGACTTCGCGGTATTCCTGCCGTTGGTCTTCCTGCTCTATTGGACCGTTTTCCACCGTTCACTGCGCCTACAGAACGGCTTTCTGTTGGTGGTCAGTGCGATCTTTTATGGCTGGTGGGACTGGCGATACCTCGGCCTGGTCTTCATCAGTGCGGCCATCGATTACTCGGTGGCCATCGCCTTGGACCGGACCGATGATGAAAAACGGCGACGGCAGCTGCTTACCCTCAGTATGGTCGCCAACCTGGGTATGCTCGGGTTCTTCAAGTACTGCGACTTTTTCATCACCAGCTTCAACGATGCGTTCACCTTCCTGGGCATGCCCATCGGTCTGCGCACGTTGAACATCGTTCTGCCAGTTGGCATCAGCTTCTACACGTTCCAAACGATGAGCTACACCATCGACGTGTACCGGAAGCAGATCAAGGCAGCTCACGACCCTGTGGCCTTCTCGGCATACATCCTCTTCTTTCCCCAGTTGGTGGCAGGCCCCATTGAACGGGCCGGACAGTTCCTTCCGCAGTTCCTGCAACCGCGCACATTCGACCTGGCCATGGCCCGCGATGGCCTGCGGCAGATGCTCTGGGGCCTGTTCAAGAAGATCGTGATCGCGGACAACTGCGCTCCCATCGTCAATTCCATCTATGGCGACATTGATCATGCCAGCGGAAGTGCGATCGTGCTGGCCACCGTGCTGTTCGCATTCCAGGTGTACGGCGACTTCAGTGGCTATTCGGACATTGCGATAGGCAGTGCGCGCCTACTCGGCTTCAACCTCATGCGCAACTTCGCCTACCCCTACTTCTCGCGGGATATCGCGGAGTTCTGGCGGCGTTGGCACATCTCGTTGAGCACCTGGTTCCGAGACTATCTGTACATCCCTTTGGGCGGCAGTCGTGGTGGCAAGTGGATGGCCATGCGCAATTCGCTCATCATCTTCACGGTAAGCGGTTTCTGGCATGGTGCCGCATGGAACTTCGTGCTTTGGGGCCTCATCAATGGGCTCTACTTCATTCCACTGGTGTGGACCGACAAGACCAAGCAGCATATGGAGATCGTGGCGAAGGGACGCACCTTCCCTACGCTTACCGAGGTGGGGCGCATCCTGTTCACCTTCATGCTGGTCTGCACCTTCTATGTGATCTTCCGCTCACAAGGGCTTGGAGGCATGTACACCGCGTTCAGCGGCATACTTAGCGCAAGCCTGTTCACCATACCGTCCATACTGCTCACCAAGCCCGTAGCCATCGCGCTAGGAGCATCAGCATTGATGTTCCTGCTCGAATGGTCGGCGCGTGAGCGTGCCTATGGCTTGATGCTGGACCCGCGCATGCCCGCCTGGGGCCGATATGGCATCTACTACGGATTGGTACTGATCATTGTGGCCTTCGCCCCCATGGCCGGCGGCGAATTCATCTATTTCCAATTCTGATGCTGCGCAAGTTCCTTATCCAATGCGTGGTGCTGGCACTCCCCATTGTGGGCGGCATTCTGCTTTACAGCTGGTGGAACAAGGCCTACTTCCCGGCACCAAGGCTTACACCGAACATTGCGGTGAACGAAAAGGTGGACCGCATCGTACGTCTACAGCGTGAAGGGGCCGATGTGCTTTCGCTGGGTTCGTCCATGACACTGAACAACCTGGCCAGTGGACCGGTGTTGGCGCACTTCAAAGACATGCGCTATGTGAACGCCGGGGCATGGGGCATGGGCGCTGGAGAGCTCATCCAGTTCGGCCCCATGCTGGTGGAACGTTTGAAGCCCCGCATCGTGCTCGTGGCCATGAGCCCGTTGGACATGATCAAAGGCTCGCGCCTGAGCCCGCGCGACAGTGCTTCCATTGTGCGCCATCTTGATTCCACACGCCCTGCCATGGGTTACCTCTTGCACCGCGAAGCAGCCTACTACCTTCGCCAGATGGAGCTGAACAAGATCCGCTTCGATGACCCGGGGAACTATGAATACCTGGGTT
>CAZQFG010000013.1:0-27412 GCA_964592515.1 uncultured Chryseobacterium sp.
GTCCGTCGGGTGCGAAGAAGCCCTCGCGCATGCGTCCGTCGTTCCAGATGCGGGCCGAGTCCACGGTCAAGGTGCTGTCGCTCTCCAGCCGCAGCCAAGGGATGTTGAACGCACCGATCGGTGTGATGCGCGGATCGCCGAGGCGCGTGGGGCTGGTCACCCCATCGATGTCGGGCACAGCGGCCAGCGCACCCGCCAGCGAATCGAAGCGGTGCAGGAACGACCGGTCGAACACGGTGGGTGCGTGGGTGGCCGCCACCAATAGCATGTCGTTGTCGTTACCGAAGCGCTCGCGGAAGGCCAGGTAGCGGTCCAACTCGGGGTCGTCCGTGGGAAAGAACTTCTCGAAGTCGTGGTCGAGCCGCACGTTGCGCAGCGCCACACCGAACACAATGGTGAGCGCGCCCAGAAGGCCCAGCACAAGGCGGGCGTTGCGCTTGGTCAACAGACGTTCAATGCGTTGGATGCGTGCTTCCATCAACAAATGGTGGTCGATGCCGGTGGGCAAAGGTGGTGCAGGGGCGGCCAGGGTGCGGCTAACTTTGACCGCTGATGTTGCGTGCCCCGGCCTTTGCCCTCGTGCTGTTGTTCGTTCCGTTGTTCGCCACCCCGGCCCGGGCGGGCGATCTGGACAAGGCCTTCAAGGCCATCGAGGTCCACGATTATTTCAAGGCCCGTGCGCTCTTCACCAAGAGCGTGAAGAAGCATCCGGTGGCCGCTTGGTACGGGCTCAGCGTCATCAGCGGCCGCGCGAATAACCCCTTCTTCAACATCGATTCGGCCTATGTACAGGTGCTCCGCTCGGATGCCGCCTTCACCGTGGCACGCGACAAGGAACGGGCATATGTAGCGCGATTCAGTGTGGACCATGCCGCCATCGAGGAGCAGAAACGGCACGTGTTCGACCTGGCCTGGCAGGTGGCCAAGGGTCAGCATACCATCGCGGCCTACGATCGGTTCATCACCACCTACGTGGGTGCTCCGCAATTGGCCGATGCCACCCTGGTGCGCGACCATCTGGCCTTCGAGGTGGCGCGGGAAGCCAATACCGCTGTGGCCTACCAGACCTTTCTGGACCGCTACCCCATGGCGCGCGAGGTCTACGAGGCACGCACCCGGCTCCAACAGGCCCTGTACCGGGAGGCTACCGTTGATGGCAGCATCGGCTCGTACATCGCGTTCATCCAAGCGCATCCCGAAAGTCCTTATGTGAGGCAGGCCGAGGATGAGGTGTACAGGCTGAGCACGCCGGGAAGAACGATCCAGGAGTACCGAAAGTTCATCGTCGACCACCCCCGCAACCGCAACGTGGAAACGGCCTGGCGCAGCATCTACGAGGCCTACACGCGCGACCTCAGTGTCGGCACCATCACCCGCTTCATCCAGGAGTACCCGGACTACCCCTACGTGGAGGAACTGGTGGACGATTACCGCATGGCCAGCCTGCAACTGCTGCCGTTCCGGCGCGAAGGCTTGTGGGGCTTTATTGATGATGAGGGTGTGGAGCGCATCAAGGCCGACCTGGAATGGGTGGAACCCTTTGAAGGCGCGCAGGCCTTGGTGAGCCGCGATGGCAAGGTGGGCACCATCAACCGCTCGGGCCGGGTGGTGGTGGACCTGGTGTACGACGATGTGCAGGATGCCGTGGAAGGCACCAGTACCGTGGAGCGCGGTGGTCGCTTCGGGGCCGTGGACCGCAATGGCGATCTGGTGGTGCCCATCGTGTTCGGTGATGTGGGTGAGTTCTCGAAAGGACTGGCCTATGCAGCGCGCGATGGCAAGTACGGCTACATCAATGCGCGTGGCGAGGAGATGATCCCCTTCCGCTATGCCTCCGCCGGCACGTTCCGCAATGGACTGGCCGTGGTGGAGACCCCCGAGGGCTTCGGCGTGATCGATACCAAGGGCAATGTGATCGTGCCGCCGCAGTACGATTGGATCGAGGGCTTCGACCTTGCCGTTTCGCGGGTGCGCAAGGATGGCAAAATGGGCTTCATCGGTCCGTTCGGTGATGTGCTGTTGCCTTTAGCCTACGAGCATGTGGGCGCTTTCCGCGACAGTCTTGCGCTGGTGGTGAAGGGCAACAAGGCCGGCTATGTGCGCATGGACGGCCAGGTGGCCATTGCCATCGACTACGATGCTGCAGCCGACGTGGCAAGTTGGGGCGACCTTACCGGTGGCCTCGCCAAGGTGGTGCTCAACAACAAGCGCTGCCTCATCGACCGGCGCAACGTGCGTGTGCTGCCCTGCCAGTATGCCGATATCGGTGCGGCCACTGGACGCCTGATCCCGGTGCGCAAGAAGACGAAGTGGGGCTTCGCCGACCGCAAGGGCGATCTGTTGGTGCCCGAGAAGTACGACCAGGCCTGGCCCATGGTGAACGGCCTGGCACGCGTGAAGGTGGGCGACCTCTTCGGCGCCATTGACAGTACCGGCAAGGAGGTGATCCCCCCCCGCTTCACCGCTCTCGCTGAAGCGGAACATGGCCTGTTCGTGGCCACCACGACCACCGGCACGGGACTGGTGGATGCCAAAGGGGCCGAGAAGGTGGCGCTGGTCTACGAGAAGGTGGCCTTGGTTACGGACCGCATTGCACGGGTGGAGCGCAACGAGCGGTTCGCCTATGTGCGCTTGTCCGACGGCAAGTTCCTGTGGAAGGAGGAAGGCTTCGAGCAGCCGTAGACCTGCACCACATCGAACGCGTCGCCCGGTGCTTTGACCATGCTTCGATCCATGTCGAGCTCGCAGCCAGCGTTACACGATCATCTTCCGACTGCGCCTGACCGAAAGACCGATCGCTGAAGGAACTTGAACAGATCCTACCGGATCACGGTCACGTGGCCGATGCGTTCCTCGGCCTTCACGCCCACATCACTCAGCGCGCGGTAGCGCAGCTTGTAGACATACACGCCGTCCTGCACCACGGAGCCCTGCGCAGTGCCGTTCCAGGCCTCGCCTGGTGTGGTGGAACTGAAGATCACCTCACCCCAGCGGTCGAAGATGAAGAGTTCATATAGGTTCAACGCACCATCGATCACCACCAGGAACTCGTCGTTGATCTGGTCGTTGTTGGGGCTGAACGCGTTGGGCACATGAACCAGTGGACCACAATAGCCTTCTTCGATCACCAAGGTATCGCTGCCCAGGCCGCACTGGGTGAAGATGGTGACCCAATACGTGCCGGGCTCCGTTACCCGAATGCGTGGGTCGGTGGAGCCGGTGTTCCAGAGGTAAGTGGTGCCCAAGCCGGTCACCTCCAGTTCCATGGTCTGGTTCGGGCACAGCAGGCGGTCTGGCCCCAGGTCCACTTCGGGTTCGGTAGGCAGGAAGGTGATGCGCACCACGTCGCTGGCCGTGCAGCCTTCAAGGCTCAGCGTTACGCTGTAGTTGCCGCTGGTGGTGGCCTCAATGCTGGCGGCCGTGCTACTTGTGCTCCACGCCACACTGGCCGCACCCGGTGCCACGCTCAGCGCCACGGTGTCGCCTTCGCAGACCAACTGGTCGGCACCGAGCGCGGGCTGTACCAAGGGTACGATGCTCACGTTCACCGCGTCGGTCACCACGCATGCACCGTTCTGAACGGTAACGCTGTAGCTGCCCGCCGTGCTCACGGTAATGCTGCCGGTGGTGGCCCCTGTGCTCCACGTGGTGTTGGCTCCAGGTGCCTGTGCGGTCAGCGTGGTGCTTTCACCGGGGCACAGGCGACGGTCCGCGCCCAGCTCGATCGCTGTGAGGTCGGTCACGTCGATGGTCACTGCATCGGAGGCTGTGCAGCCGTTCAGGTCCACGGTCACGCTGTAGGTACCTGCGGTGGTCACGTCGCGGCTTCCGGTGGTCACGCCATCGTTCCACAGGTAGGTTGCCCCGGCCTGGGTCACGTTCAGCGTCAGGGCATCACCCGCACAAATGGTCATGTCGGGGCCCAGTTCGGCCACAGGGGCGGGCAGGTCGATCACCGCCGCTCCATCGCTGCTGGCACAGCCCGCCACGGTCACCGTTACAGATACGTTGCCTCCACTGCTGGCCGTGTAGGTGGGTTGTGTGCTGCCGTCGTGCCACAGGTAGGTGGCGTTCGGCGTGCTGGCATCGAAGAAGGCCGAGGCGCCGGGGCAAATGGACTGGTCGCCGCCCAGGTCAATGGTGGGTACGGGGTTGAAGGTCACGCTCACCGCATCCGTTACCGGACAGCCGTTCACCACGGCGGCCACACTGTAAATGCCGCTGGTGTTCACCGTGATGGTGGCCGAGGTGGCGCCTGTGCTCCAGGCATACGAGGCCCCGGGCAGCGTGGCGTCCAGCGTAATGGAGTTGCCCGCGCATGCCGTGATCGCAGGTCCCAGTTCAATGGTGCCCGGATCGATCACCGATACCTGCACCGTATCGCTGGCGCTGCAACCGCTCTGCGTTACCTGCACCCAATAGGTGCCCGCCGTGCCGGTGGTCAGCGTGGGCGTGGTGACCCCCGTGCTCCACAGGTAGGTGGCCCCGGCCGTGGTGGCGTTGAAGGTGGTGTTGGTCCCGTCGCACAGTTCCACATCGGCGCCGAGGTTAACGCTGCTCGGGGTTAATACGTTGATGGCCACTGCATCCGTGGTGGTGCAGCCGTTCAGGTCCACCGTAACGCTGTAGTTGCCGGTGGTGCTCACGGTGATGGTGGGCGTGGTGGCCCCGGTGCTCCACAGGTAGGTGGCGCCCGCATTGGTGGCGTTCAGCACCGTGCTCTGGCCCAGGCAGAGCGTTTGCGCAGGCCCCAGCTCCACCGAGGGGCTGGGCAATACGTTCACGTTCACGGTGTCGCTGGCCGTGCATCCGCTCTGCGTGAGCTGCACCCAGTAGGTGCCCGTAGTGCCCACCGTGAGCGTGGGCGTGGTGACCCCCGTGCTCCACAGGTAGGTGGAACCCGGTGTGGTGGCGTTCAGCGTGGCGGTATTGCCAGCGCACAGCGTCAGGTCGGCGCCGAGGTTAATGCTGCCCGGGGTGAGCACGTTGATGGACACTGCGTCCGTGGCGGTGCAGCCGTTCAGGTCCACGGTAACGCTGTAGTTGCCGGTGGTGCTTACCGTGATGGTGGGTGTGGTGGCCCCGGTGCTCCAGAGGTAGGTGGCGCCCGCATTGGTGGCGTTCAACACGGTGCTCTGGCCCAGGCAGAGCGTTTGTGAGGGGCCCAGTTCCACGGTGGGAATGGGCTGCACGTTCACCACCACGGTATCGCTCACGGTGCAGCCGCCCTGGTCGGCGGTCACCCAATAAGTGCCGGCGGTGTTCACGTTCAGCAGGGCCGTGGTGGCGCCGGTGTTCCACAGGTAGGTGGCGCCCGGTAGCGTGGCGTTCAGGGTCACCGACTGGCCTTGGCACAGGCTCACCGGCGCACCCAGCTCAATGGCGCCGGGGTTGGCATCCACCACGGTAACGGCATCGCTGGCCGTGCAGCCGTTCGCTCCGGTAACGGTCACGCTGTAGGTGCCGCCCTGAGAAGCCGTGATACTGGCCGTCTGCGCCCCGGTGTTCCACTGGTAGGTCGCACCGGGCACAAAGGCGTTCAGGGTGGTGGTGGCGCCAGGGCACAGGGTCTGGTCAGGCCCCAGATTCACCATGGGCAGGGGCAGCACGGCCAGGTTCACGGCATCGGTCACCGTACAGTTGCCCTGCGTTACGATTACGCTATAGTTGCCGCTGGTGCCCACGGTCAGCGTGGGCGTGGTGGCGCCGGTGTTCCACAGGTAGGTGGCGCCGGGCACGGTGGCGTTCAGCACGGTCTGCTGGCCCTGGCACAGGGTGATGTTCGGCCCCAGTTCCACCGCCTGCGGACTGGCATAGCCCACATTGATGGCATCCGTGGCGTTGCAGCCGTTGGCCGTGGTCAACGTAACACTGTAGGTGCCCGCAGCGCTCACCGGGTAGATGGCCCCACTGCTGCCGTCCTGCCAGAGGTAGGTGGCCCCGGCCTGGTTCACGTTCAGGGTCAGTTGTTGCCCGGGGCAGAGCGTGGTGTCGTTGCCCAGGTTCACGGAGGCGGCCGGGAAGCTGCCCACCGTAATGGCGTCCGTCACCGAACATCCGTTCACGGTCACCTGCACGCTGTACGCACCCGGTCCTACTGTGAGGGTGGGCGTTACCGCGCCGGTGTTCCAGAGGTAGCTCGCGCCCGGAAGGGTGGCGTTCAGCACGGTGGTGTTCCCCGGGCACACAGAAACATCGGGACCCAGGTCGGGGGTGGGGAGCGGGTTCACGTTCACCAGCACCGAGTCGCGCACGGTGCAGCCATTGGTGGTCACATCCACCCACACCCAGCCGGCCGTACTGGCCGTGAGCGAGCCACCCGTGCTGCCATTGCTCCAGAGGTAGGTGGCGCCCGCCACGTTCACGTTGAAGCTGGTGTTCTGCCCTGCGCAAATGGTGCGGTCGAGCCCCAGGTCGAACACCGGCAGGGTGAAGTTCGAGAGGGTCATGGCGTCCGTGGCCTGGCATCCGTTCGCGGTCACCGTAACGCTGAAGTTGCCCGGGGCGCTGGCGCTCAGGGTGGGCGTGGTGGCGCCGGTGCTCCAGGCGTAGCTGCCGCCGGGTACGGTGGCGTTCAGGGTCACGGCCGTGCCAGGGCACACGGTCTGGTCGGGTCCCAGGTCGAATACAGGCAGGGGTGTCACCGCCACGTTGGCCGCATCGGTGCCGGTGCATCCGTTCACGGTAACGGCCACGTTGTAGGGGCCTGCCGTGCCGGTGGTCAGCGTGGGGGTGGTGGCCCCGGTGTTCCACAGGTAGGTGGCGCCGGGCGTGGTGGCATTGAAGGTGGTGGTGGCGCCCGCGCAGATCGTCACGTCAGGCCCCAGGTTCACGGTAGGCGTGGTGTTGTAGGCCACGTCAATGGCGTCGTTGCTCACGCAACCGTTCAGGAACACGTTCACGCTGTAGGTGCCGGGGGCGTTCACCGTGAAGGTGGGGCTGGTGCTGCCGTTCTGCCATCCGTACGAGGCACCCGGCTGGGCCACGTTCAAGGTGAGCGTTTGGCCGGTGCACAGGGTCACATCAGGTCCCAGGTCCACCACCGGCGAGGGGTTGTAGTTCACCGTGATGGCGTCGGTGCTGGTGCAGTTGTTGGCGGTCACCTCCACGCTGTAGATGCCGGGACCGCTCACCACGTAGCTGCTCAGCGTGGTGCCGTCCTGCCACAGATAGGTGCCGCCGGGCACGCCCGCGTCCAGCACCAGGTTCTGTCCGGTGCACAGGGTGGCATCGTTGCCCAGGTCCACCACGGGCAGGGGCGTCACGTTCACTGTCACGTTGTCGCTCAGCACCACAGTGCCCTGCATGCTGATGTCGTCCAGGCCGAAGTCGTTCCCCACGCCATCGCCGGACATCACTCGCAGGCAAATGGTGGTGGTGGTGGGCGCGTTGCCGGGGGCGGTCCAGTTGTAGGTGGCCACCTGCCAGCCCAGTGCTTGCACGGGCAGCGTTACCTCGGGGCCATAGCCCACGCCGTTTATCCACCATTGCAGGCGGGCCGGTGTGGCGTTGCTAAGCGTTCGGGTGCGGTAGGAGAGGGTGTAGGTCTGCCCCGGGCAAATGGTCACGTCCTGGCACCACACATCGCGCTGGCCGGCGCTGTAGCTACCCCATCCGGCATTGGCCATCAGGAAATTCCCGGTGCCCACGCCGCTGAACTGCGGGTGGTACAGGGCCGCATTGGTGCCAATGAAGTAGTTGCCCTCTGCGGTCAGTGTCGAATTGTAGAGGAACTGCGAGCTGAACCCGGTGTTGCCGGCCGTGAAGTTGCCGTTGGTGACCAATTGGCCGCTGGGGTAGCTCACCTGGCAGGTGTACACCCCCGAAGTACCCACGGTGATGCTTGGCGTGTTGGCGCCCGTGTTCCACAGGTAGGAGTTGAAGCCCATGGGGGCCTGCAACTGCACGGTCTGTCCTTCGCAGATGGTGTGGTCGGCGCCGAGGTCGATGCTACAGATGGGCTGCGCGCTGAGGCCGGTGCCAACGCCCACCAGGGCAAGCAGCATGATCTGCCTGCCACGCCTGTAAAGGGTGGTGCGTTTTTCCATCCGGTTGCCGCCGTGGGCAAAGTTCGGACCAAGGACGTGCCCTGCCAAGCTGGCGTTGCCTCGCAACAGGGTTAGTTATCCACGGTCAACATCCACATTCTCAGGGAAATGCGCCGTAACGACCGCTCAACGTGCCACGAACACGCGGTTCATCTCCTCCAGCCGCACCTCTTCCACCGTGCTGAACACCCGCTGCAACCCATCGTGCACGCGCTGGCAGCGGGCATCGCTGGCCTCGTCATAGGCCACGGTGTTGAAGCAGACCACGCCCCCCTCGGCACAGCGGTCGCGCAAGCCGTGCAGGAAACCCATGGTCTCCACCCCGCGGGCCAGGTCCAGGTCGGCGAACAGGTCCACCAGCACCAGGTCGAAGCGGCCGGACAGGGCATGTACCTGGATGGTGGCATCGCCCTCCACCACGGTGATGTCGCCGAGCGTGTCCAGCCCGAAGTGCTTGCGGGCCAGCGTCACCATGGCCGGGTCCCAATCCACGGCGGTGATGGGCATGCGCAGGCCCAGTTCCTTGCGCAGGATGGTGGGCGCGCTGCCCCCGCCCAGGCCCAGCAGCAGCACCTTGGCAGGGGGCTGGCCGGGCACCAGCACGCGCTCCAGCACCCGCTGCCACACGCGGTGCAGGCTACCGAAGCTCTGGTTGCCGTAGGCGCTGTTCACCACCAAACGGCCGTTCTCCCAGCGTAGCTCCAGCTCCCCGCTGCGGCCCTCCACACGCGCCACCCGTTGGGGCCACAGCCAGCTCAGCAACCGGAGGTAGGTGCTCATGGGGCAAAGATGGAGCGCTTGCGATATCAACGGACAACATGAGATCGATGCCGATTGCCAAGGGGTGAGAAAACAAATCGCGATGTGCCGTCGAGTTAGCCCAGACAGGTCGGCAAGGCTGTCGCTTGCCAGATGTGCCCGCCGTACTTTCGCGGGCCGCTGTGACACCCATTACCCGATACAAGATCCGCAAGGTGATCAAGTACGCCTTGGTCACCACGGCCGTGGCGTGGGTGCTAACGCTGTTCAGTGGCGAGCCCGTGGGCGCTGTGTTGGGCATGTGGGCCTTGTTGGGGCTGTGGACGGGCGTAATGGAGGAGTTCTTCTTCCGGCGCCGCTTCAGGGCGCTGGCCATTCCGCTGCAGTTCCTGGGGAAAGCGCTGTTGGTGAACCTGCTCACCGTGGCGCTGATCGGCTTCGCGTACATCACCGGCCAGGAGCATTTCCGCCTGCTGGTGGCCGAAGAGCCCTACCGGGTGCGCGATATCCTGGGCATGGCGCTGTTCTACCAGCTTACCCTGCGCGTGGTGGTGGTGACCACCGTGGCCCTGCTGGTGGTGCAGGTGGAAGAGCTGATGGGCCGCCGCATGTTCCTGGGCTTTCTGCTGGGGCGCTATGAGCGGCCCAAGGCCGAGGAACGCATTGTGCTCACCATTGACCTTGTGAGCAGTACCACCCTGGCCGAGCGGATGGGCGATATGCGCTATTACCGCTACCTGAACCAGGTGTACTCGCTGATGACCGATGCGGTGCTGCGCAACGAGGCCGATATCCACAAATACGTGGGCGACGAGATCATTTTCACCTGGCCCATGCGGGTGGGGGTGCGCTACGAGAACTGCCTGGACCTGTATTTCGACATCATGGAGCGCATACAGGAGCACGCCGAGGAGCTGAAGGGCGAGTTCGGCGTGGTGCCGCAGTACCGGGGAGCGGTGCACGGTGGACGTGTGATCAGTGCCCAGATCGGCCACATCAAGCGCGCCATCGACCTCAGTGGCGATGTGATGAACAGCGTTTCGCGCATGCTGGGCCTGGCGAAGGAGATGAAGACGGACCTGCTGGTCTCGGCCGAGCTGCTGCACCGCATCCCGAACGCATCGGAGCGTTTCACCATCGGTCCGCAGCACATCATCCCCGTAAAGGGCCGCCGCCGCGAGGTGCGGGTGCATACCCTGCAACGCCATGCGAAGTCCGCAGTGTGAGCATCGCGGGGCCCTGCTGCTGATCCTGTGGCTGCTGGGTGCGCGGCTGCTGGCCCAAGTGCCGGTACCCTTTGTGTCTGAGACGCAGCGTTTCGTGGTGTTCACCGATAAGCGGTTCGAGGTGCTGGAGCCCCGTCCGCCGCGCCAATACCACGCCATGGAAGGGCAGGTGGCGTACTTGGACCACGAGGGCCGCTTGAAGCTTTTTCTGGCCGAGGGCCGTCGGTTGCACCTGCTGCAGGAGCGCGCGCCTGATACCTTGCTGGTGCGTGGTGGTCGTGTGGCTTGGGCAAATGGCGACACGGTGTACACCTTGCGCGGTGGAAGGTCCACGCTGGTGGCGCACGACATTGAGCGCTTTACGGTGAGCGACAGCCTGTTGGTGCTGCACGACAGTGCCCGGCAGGAGCTGGTGGCCGCATGGCGTGGCCAGCTGGTACCCATGGCCACCCTGGAGCGTGGCAGCGAACGACCGCAGTGGGCGCACGGCACGGACCGCGTGACCTTCCACGACCGGGGCGCACTGAAACTGCACCAGTTCAGGGCGGGCAGGCGCGAACTGCTCACGGACAGCTGTGGCCTGGCCCTAGTGGCCACGGGCGGCGGCATCACTGGCTATTGGAACGATGTGAAGGACCGGTTCGAGGTGCAGGACGCGCGGGGCGTGCATGTGGCCTCGGAACTGCGGCCGTGGAGCGCGAAGGCCGGCGAGGGCATCCTCGGTTTCGTGGACGGCAATGGCCGCCTGCGCTGCTGGCACGAAGGGGTGCTTTACGCCCTTACGGACAGCATGCCCACGGAATACTGGGTGCAGGACAGTTTGCTGCTCTGGGTGCAGGGCGGGGCACTGCGGCTGTTCGATCCGGCGGGCGCCATTACCGTTGAACCCTACGTGCCCGAGCGTTGGCGCATTGTTGGTGGCCTGCTGGTGTGGCTGGACATGAACCGCGAGCTACGGGGCCTGAAGCAGGGTGAACGGCTACGCTTCGGCACCGAAGCGGCCATCCGCACCTTCGAAGTACATGGCGATGCAGTGGTGTATCCCAGCCCACTGGGCCAGACCGCGGTGGTGCGCAGGGGCCGCAGCTACGTGTACTGACCTGTCGGTCTATCAGCGACGCTTCACACCATCCACCTTATCGATGGTCCACAGGCGCATGGGGAGCTTCTTGCCTTTGAGGCCGATGCTGCCGATCTCGCGTACGGTGTAACTGGCGGGCAATTGCAGCACGTTCAGCAGTTCGTCGCTGAGCAGGTTGTCCACGCCATGCTCGTTGCAGGTGTTCTGGATGCGGGCCGCCGTGTTCACCACATCGCCACTGAAGATGCGTTCGCGCTTCACGGTGCCCACCTCGCCCGTGGTGACCGGTCCGTAATGGAAACCGGCCTTGAACACGGGTTCTATGCCGTAGGTGGTCTTGTAGTAGGCGGCCCTTTTCTGCAGCTTGGTGCGGATGTCCAGGAAGCAGCGCACGCAGCGTTGTTTGCGCACGCCTTTGCGCAGCGGCCAGCTTACGCTGATCTCGTCGCCGATGTACTGGTAGATCTCGCCCCGGGCGTTTACAATGGGGTCGGTGATGTCGATATACAGTTCGTCGATGAGCTTGAAGTACTTCTCGTGGCCCAGTTCCTCGGCAATGGCGGTGCTGGAGCGCATATCGAGGAACATGAAGATGCGCATCTCCTGCCGGGCCCTGCGGTAGCGGCCGGTGAGGTAGCTGACGCCCCCAGTGCCGAACTGATCGTTGAGGCGGACCATCAGCATGGTGCCACCCATCAGGAGCGTCCAGTAGAGGTACTGGCCCAGCCAGTGCAGGGTGAAGATGCGAGGCAGGGCCTGCGACAGTTCGAAGCCTGTGGGGACCAGCGCTGTGCCCACCAACACAATGGGGAGAATGAGCGCGGCCATGATGGCGAACGCGGTGAAGTAGGCGAGCTTGCGCAACTGGTCGCGCAGCAGGAAGATGTACACCCCGCCGCCGAACAGGCCTGCCAGCAGGGAGGTCATGAACCGGTCATCGATGCGCTCGCGCAGGCTTACTTCCACACCGGCCTCGGCCAGCACATTGTGCTCGAACAGGGCGGCCAGCAGCCCCACGGCCACCCAAGAACCGGTGATGCGCAGAGTGCGCAGCAGGCGTAAGCGGGAACTGGAAAGGCGGTCCATGCAGGCGTTCGGGCGGCCGCGAAGTTAGCCGGGGTGCCGCCGACGGTATGTTAAGCCTGTGTCAAGCCCGCATGCTACGCTCGTTGCGTTCGCGGCGCAGTTTGCGGGGGAGCTCCACGGCGTAGTACCACAGCACGGAGAGCAGACCGGCAATGAAGAAGGTGGCCGCCAGGGGGCGTGTGCCATCGGCCAGGAAGAACTCGCCGATCATCCACGTGCCATTGGCCAGGATCCAGAACACCACGGCCACGGAGTGCAGCAGTTCGCCGAGGTCGGCACGGCTGCGCCAAGCGATGTGGACCGCCATGGCCACTGTGGGCACCACCATGATGACCCCGGCCAGCTTGAGGTCCATCACCCAGCACAGGTCCTTCAGCAACCACAGGACAATGTGGAAGTTCTCGCTGGCACGCAGGGACCTGAACATGGGTGTTGATCGTTCACAAAGATGCGTCCGTCGAAGAGTTCGCACCTTCGCACCCGACCTTGATAATTTCGGCGGGAGATGAACGGACGGGTGTTGCGGTGGATATTCCTAATGGTCCTGGGCTTGTCCCTTGGGCCTGTACGTGCGTTCTACATCCGCCTGCACGGTGTTGTTACCGAGCATTCCACCGGCGATGCCATGAAGGGCGTGCAGATCCGTTTGGTGAAGGACAGCATCGAGCGCGAAACGGTGATCACCCCATGGAACGGGAGCTATGAGCTCTATCTGGAGCGCGGCTACGACTATATCGTATGGTTCTACCGCGAGGACCTTGTGACCAAGCACGTGAGGATCGATGCACGGGAAATACCGCTGTTCCCGGACGTGCCTTTCTACGACATGGACCTGCAGATGACGCTGTTCACGTGGATCGAGGGATTCGATTTCAGTGTGCTGGATGCGCCGATCGGCATGGCGGCTTACAAGCATTCGGTGCGCAACCTGAATTGGGACATTGAGTACACGGACCGCATGCGGGTGGAGGTGGCGCGCATGATGGTGCTGTATGAGCGGGAGGTGGCGGCGAGGAGTAAGAAGGCGGCTAAGGAGGGGACGACGGTGAAGAAGAAGGTGAATAGGAGGAGGGTGTATTTCTGAGCCCGGCCAGGAGTAATAGGACATATGCATGGCCATACATATGTTATCTTGGTCACTATGGCTTCCGTACAAGACGAACTCCGACAGTGTCTCTACTTCTCAGCATCAGCAATGGCGCGTGTGCTAGACCGATCTGCCAAAGAGCAGTTCGGGAGGTTCGAGCTTAGCCCGACACAAGGCTTCATCCTGATCGCCGCCAAGCAGGCACCTGGCATTTCCGTAGGGGACCTTGCCCTGTTGTTGGTGCTCGATCAGACCACGGTGACCAAGACCTTGGAGAAGATGGAGTTTAAAGGGTTGATCCAGCGTGAGGTCTTTGGACGTTCGGTCAGGGTCTTTCTCACCACGGTCGGCGTACGAAAGGAAGCAGACGCTACATCAGCCTGGAAGAAGGTGAGGTCCAACTACCAGCAGCTTATCGGCGAAGGGGATGTGCGGGCCATCTGTAGCGGGCTTTTCAAGGCTGAAGCTCAACTCACGGAAGGGTAGTAGAGCAGATCGACGTGCTTCCGGGTGGTGCTTTGGGAAGTATGTATGGCCATACATATGTCGTCACTATCCCCCGAAGGCCCCCACCAGCTTCACCACCTCCACCGCCTCCCGAACATCATGCACCCGCAACACCGCCGCCCCACGCAACAGCGCCAGCGTGTTCAGCACTGTAGTGCCGTTCAGGGCTTCCGTCGGTGTGGTGCCCAGCACCTCGTTGATCATCCGCTTGCGGGAGACGCCCACCAGTACCGGGGCGCCCGGGGCTGTCATACGCTCAAGTTCACGTAGTAGGCTGTAGTTCTGGACGGTGGTCTTGCCGAACCCGAAGCCAGGGTCAACGATCACATCAGCAATGCCAGCGGCGTGACAAGCCCGAAGGCGCTCACCGAGAAAATGCGTCACCTCCGCGACCACGTCAGTATACTCCGGTGCCTTTTGCATGGTGCGTGGAGTGCCTTGCATGTGCATGGCGATGTATGGCACGCCGAGCGCCGCCACGGTAGGGATCATCGCCGCATCGAGCAGACCTGCACCCACATCGTTCACCATGCAGGCACCGGCATCCACCGCCGCTTTGGCCACGCTGGCCCGATAGGTATCAACGCTTAACCAAGCTTCGGGGAAGCGTTGGTGAACGGCCTCGATCACCGGCACCACTCGCCGCAGTTCCTCGTCCAGGTCCACTTCCTGCGACCCCGGCCGGGTGCTCATACCACCGATATCGAGGATGGCCGCGCCTTCGCTGAGCATCCGCTCGGCTGTCCTTAGGGCCTCATCCACGTTCACCCTGCTCGCCGAATGGAACGAATCGGGCGTGGCGTTCAGGATGCCCATGACCATCGGCGGGCGAAAAGACACCAGTCGGTCCTTTACGCGCATGTGGCGTTCGGTGCTGTGCATTAGGTTCGTGGGCTGTGTCCGCGAAGATCGACCAATGACCTGGCTTTACCGCTTCTTCCTCGTGTGCGTATTGTTCGGCAACGCCGGTGTTGGGTTCGCTGTTCGCGTGCAGGGCTTTGTGCGCGATGCCAGCACGCGGCTACCTGTTCGAGGCGCCGTGGTGACAATGGATCGTTCGGGTGCCCGTGCGGTGAAGTACGTGACCCGTATCGATGGCTATTACCGTTTCGAGGTGCGTTCGGGAGAGCAGGCTTTGATCCGCTTCGACCATGTGGACCGATCACCGCGCCATGTGGTGTTCGATGCCACCGAGGTGCCCCGTGAGTGGAACGATGCACTGGAGGCCAATATGGATATGCGGCTGTTCCGGGTAATGGCGGGTGCCGATAGCCTGATGCTGCACGCTCCGGCAGGGATCTGCGCTTGGGACCCGGCCCAGGAGAACATGACCTGGGACCTGTCTCGTTCGGCCCCGCTCACCGAGCGATGGAACGCCTTGTTGGAGGCGCATCTGCAGGAGTATCCGGATCAGCGGCCCACGGACCTGCAACGATGGGGGCTGGTCCTGTTCGACTTCTGCGTTGAGTGGGCCTTGTACCTGTCCTTCGCGCTTATTTGGATCATCTACGTGCTCACTCAGCAGGTGCTGCGGCGCTCGGGTCGCACGGCACGCATCGTTCTGTTGGTGGGGCAACTTTCCCTGGCCATCTGGTTGGTGTTCGATCTGGGAACCGATGTAGGGCCTCTTCGTTTCGTGGCGTTCCTGGGGCTCCTGGTAGGCCTGATGGCCTTGGGACTGTTGATCTCGGAGTTTCTTTTTGGGGGCGGTCTCTCCCAAGAGTGGAATGAGGCTGTTGAGGAGTACACCGAGGTGGAGGAGTATGAGGATGCCGATGAACCCTTCGGTACGGAGGATCCGGTCGACGAAAAGAGCAGGCGTTGGCGTGGTTGGGCGACCATGGCCCTGTTCTTCCTGGCCCTGTTCGCGTTCATTTTCGAGGGTCGAAATGGCTTGGAGAACACGTTGGGGGTGTGGGGGCTGGTGGGAAAGAGTGCCTTGATCGGCCTGGTCCTCGCGGCGGTGGTAGCGTGGTTCCGCACGCCTGTGGTGGTGCGCAAGTACCCACGGTTGATGCTCTGGTCCGGTGGGGTATGGTGGCTGGTGCTTCCCTTGTTGTGCATGGCCGGGGCCTCCTTCCTGAACCGCACTTTCCTTCAGGGGGAAGTGGCCTGTGCGACCCACCCGGTCGTGGAGGTCACGCACGGTCGACGCGGTACCAATGTTCGGGTCGAATGGAACGGAGAGCGGGAGCGGTTGGAAATGCCCATGGCCATCAAGCAGCAGCTCACCACGCTCGATAGCCTGCGTTGCTGCACACGCACAGGGCTGCTCGGCCACGACTTTGTATTCCAGGTGGAAGCGGTGCTTAATACCGCCGATCGCCGTTGAGGTCGTTCCTTTGCGCCGCCCATGGACAAGACCCTTCAGCAGTACGACGCCGTTGTATCCGAGTGCCTAGCGCTCTTCACCAAGAAGGCCCACGACTATGGCACGGCCTGGCGCATTCTCCGCGTGCCCTCGCTCACGGACCAGATCTTCATCAAGGCCCAGCGCATCCGCACCCTGCAAACGGTGGGCGAGAGCAAGGTGGGCGAAGGCATCCGACCCGAACTGATCGGCATCATCAACTACGCCGCCATGGCGCTGGTGCAACTGGAACTGGGCGTGGCCGATACCCCGGACCTTACCGCTGACGATGCATCGCGCCGAGTGCTGGCCCAGATGCAGCACGCCCGCGATCTGATGACCCGCAAGAACCACGACTACGGTGAGGCTTGGCGTAGTATGCGCGTGAGCTCGTTGGTGGACCTCATCCTGATGAAGCTGTTGCGCATCAAGCAGATCGAGGATAACCAAGGGGCCACTCTGGTGAGCGAAGGGATCGACGCCAACTTCTTGGACATCGTGAACTATGCGGTGTTCGCCATGATCCAGATGGACGAACAGCGCTGACCATGTTCATCGTCTTCTCAGGGAAAGGCTGGTTGGTGCCCATTACCGCGATCGCGGCCGGTATACTTTGCGCCGTTGCCGACCTGCGCGATCCGCGCTTGTTCTGGCCCGTGGTGGGCTTGTCAGGACTGGTGGACCATTATTGGGGCAAGCGCTGGAACAGTGCCGAGGGCCGCTTGATGCAGGACCTGGAGACCGGCGAGGTCCACGATGTCAAGCCCGATCACTCGTTCTTCTGGGTGCCCATGCAGTATTGGCTGTACATCAAGCTGGCCTTGGCCGCCGCTTTCGTCTACATCGCGGTGGGGCGCTGAGGTCACTTCAACGGTCCCAAGGGACTGGACGGGCAACCTTCCACCCGCATGGTGAACTGCCCGCCGGTGATCATCCATCGGCCATCCAACAAGGCGAGGTCGAACACGTCGTGGCCGCAGTGGCTGAACCGGCCGTTCACATGAAAGTCGTACGCGGCGTGCACCGTTGCCAATCCATCGTGTACGGTCACCTCCACGTTCCATATGCGTTCCAAGAGGCGGTCCTCCGGATGCTTGGCGATGTCGCGGAGGTAACGGTTTCGCGAGTACATCTTCACGGTCCTGGGTTCGCGCTCCTCCACCAGCACGAACTGCGAACCGGGTACCATCAATTGGCCGATGGCCGTGGTGTCGCTCTGGCCCAGGGCCGCGAAAAAGCGGTCCACGGTGGCGAGCACATCCTGCTTTTCATCCCCTTGGGCAAGTAGTGTGAAGGGGAGGAGCAGCGCAGCGAGGCAGATGGCACGGGTCATCATGGAGGCAAGGTATCGCTCAGGCCTTGGGAACACGATCGGTCGGGTGGTAAACAGGGTTATGCACTATGAACTGTTGGTATCTGCGCCCGGCAGGAGGCATCCGTCCCTTGGATGCCCCTGATGCACCCGGGTAGTTTCGCCTCCCCGAAAAAAAGCGACCTCATGCGCACCATGCTTTTTATTGCTTCGTTGTTGCTGGCCCCATTGATGCAGGCCGCCCATTTGCGCGTGCATGGGTTGGTAACGGACCACAACGACCGCACACCACTGGATCAGGCCTTGGTGCGCGTGTACAAGGATGGAGTGAAGCAGGCTGCGTTCACCACGGGCGCTGGCGGCCGCTACCAGGTTGAACTGGACAACAACGCGCACTACGTGATCCGCTTCAGCATGCCCGGCCGGGTTACCAAGTGCTTTGCTGTGGATACCCACGGCCCGGCGTGGGAAGGTGACAATGCTATGAAGGACTTGGAAGTGGAGATGACACTGTTCGAGCAGCAGGATGGTCTGGACCTGTCGTTCTTCGACCTGCCCATGGGCATTGCTCGTTTCACACCCATGACCGGCACGGTGAGCTGGAACGCTGAATACGAACAACGAGTTCGTCCGGAAGTGGACCGCCTGATGGCCGAGGTGGCCCTGCGACGTGAGCAGCGCGCATTGGCACAGAACAGTGCTTTGGCCAGCGCTGCCGGTCGCTGATCCCTGGCCCGGCCCGCCTTTTGTCATTCCAATGTAAACCCGATGCCACCGGGCAACATCTGGCTAAATTGGGCGGTCAATAGCGGGACATGGAACTGATACCCTGGAACAACCGGACCTTACCCTTCGGCCGCGGACTGGGCGAATTCCCTGTATTGCTAGAGCGCCTGCTCGGCACCCCGGCCCGCTTGGCCCACCTTGCCGCTCATGAACCCCGTGAGCGCTTGATCATGCGTCGTTCGGGCAGTTGGAGCGTGATGGAGCATATCGGACACCTTCTTTTGCTCGATGAGCGCATGGAAGCCCGCGTGGAGGATTTCATGGCGCGCCGCTCGGAGCTTTGCACCATAGACCTTGGTGATCAGACCCGTTTGCTCAACGGCCATCGGAGCCGCGACCTCGGTGATCTGTTGGAGGAATTCCGCCTGCAACGTGTGCGCTTGGTGGCCCGCATGGAAGGCATGGACCCCGGTGCCCTGCGCCACAGCGCCCAGCACCCATGTCGGCAAATAAAGATGCGTCCTGTGGATATGGCCACCTACCTGGCCGAGCACGACGACCACCACTTGGCCAGTATGCGCGGCATCCTGCACAACCACCGCGATCTGCCATCCTCCTGAACCCTTTCGTGGCCGGTCTGTTCAAGGATCGTTAATGCAGGGGCTTCCGCTGGAACGCCCTTCTATCTTCGTCGCCGTTCGTAGCGATCCCATACCAGACCAGCATGCGCGCACTCCTTCTCTTCTCCCGGATCTTCGTCGGTTCCCTGTTCATCGTCAGCGGCCTCATCAAGGCCAACGACCCGTTGGGCTTCTCCTACAAACTGGAGGAGTATTTCGCCGAGAGCGCACTTGGCCTTCCTGGCCTTGAGCCCTACGCGCTCACCTTCGCCGTGCTGGCCTGCTTGGGCGAGATCGTGCTCGGTTTCGCCTTGCTGTTCGGTGGCCGCATGAAGTTGGCCACGGTATCACTGCTCATCCTTACGCTCTTCTTCGGCTGGCTTACCGCCTTCACCGCCCGTTGCAACGACCGCCAGGCCGCAGGAAACCCCATGACCTACACCATTTCGGTGAACGGCCAGGAGCAGACCCAGGACATGACCTGTGTGACCGATTGCGGCTGTTTCGGCGATGCCATGAAAGGCAGCGTGGGCCGCAGCCTCACCCCTTGGGAGAGCTTCACCAAGGACGCGGTGCTCTTCGTGTTCCTGCTCCCCATCCTGTTCGCGGCGTGGCGCGGCAAGGGCATTGGCTGGAATACCGGTGCCGAGGACCTGGTGCTATTACCCGGTGGCCTGTTGTTCGTTGCGGGGTGGAGCTGGGTGTTCACCTGGTGGGGGCCTGTGCTATTCACCGGAGTGGGCTACCTCGGTTACCTGGCGATCAAGCGCGCCATGCAGGGCCCTAAGGCCGAGTGGGCCGCTGCCGGATGGGTGAGCGTGCTTACACTGGTGTTCGCGTGGTGGTGCTATGCCCACCTCCCGGTGCGCGATTACCGCCCCTATGCCGAGGGCAAGAGCATTCCCGAGCAGAAGGTGATGGGTAAGCCGCCCGTGGTGCAGACCTATGTCATCTACCGCAACAAGACCACCGGCGAGTCGAAGGAGTACGATGCGGCAGGTGCCTATCCTTGGGACGATGAGAACTTCGAGTACGTGGATCGCCGGATCGTGGAGGTGGAACCAGGCATCCTCAGCCCCGTGTCGGACTTCCTGCTCACCGACAAGGATGGCTACGACATGACCAACGACCTGCTTGCCGAACAAGGCCCGGTGATGCTGGTGATGATGTACAACGTGGAGAAGACCGACCGCGCGAACATGGCGGCCATCGCGAAGTTGGCCGGGGAGGCCTACGCCGCCGGTTGGTACGTGTATGGAGTTAGTGCCAGCGGTTGGGACGCCATCGAGGAGGTGCGCCACGAGCATCAACTGCCCTTCGACTTCGTACAGTGCGACGAGAAGACCATCAAGACCGCCATCAGGGCGAATCCCGGGGTGATGGTCTTGAAGGCCGGTACGGTGAAGGGCCTGTGGCACGGCAACGATACGCCCACCCTGGAGGAGGCAAAGGCACGCGTGCAGTAAAAGCGGGACCGATCATGGGCCGTGGTGAGCATCTTTGCGCCCGGTCGCGCGCCGATGCGGGGCCCCGAACGCATGAGAACGATCGTAGCCGGTAATTGGAAGATGCACACCGACCGCACCACCGCGGCGGAGCTGGTAAATGGCGTAGTGAATGGCCTGGAGGCCCTGCCCGCCCAAGTGGAGGTGGTGGTGGCGCCGCCTTTTCCGTTCCTGGCATCCGTGGCCGAGCAGGTGAAAGGGAGCCGCGTTCTGGTGGCCGCGCAGAACTGCCACGAGGCCGCGCAGGGGGCATATACCGGCGAGGTGAGCGTGGGCATGCTGAAGAGCATTGGCGTGGGGGCCTGCATTGTGGGCCACAGCGAGCGCCGCCAGTATTTCGGGGAGACGGACGCCGCTGTGGGGCGCAAGATGACCGCCTTGCTTGCAGGAGGCATCACACCCATTTACTGCTGTGGCGAAGTGAAGGCAGAGCGTGAGGCCGGTCGCCATTTTGATGTGGTGGGTCGCCAGATCGCCGAGGCCTTCGAGGGGATGGACGGGGACCTGATCGCCCGTGTGGTGGTGGCCTACGAACCCGTTTGGGCCATCGGTACCGGGCTCACGGCCTCGCCCGAACAGGCACAGGAGATGCACGCGTTCATCCGCAGTACATTACGCAGCAAGGTGGGGGCCATTGCCGATACCATTCCCCTGCTCTATGGCGGCAGCTGCAAGCCCGACAACGCCGCTGGGCTCTTCGGTCAGCCCGACATCAACGGAGGCCTGATCGGTGGTGCCGCACTGGATGCCACCTCCTTCGTGGAACTGGTGCGCCTGGCCACCGAAGCCAAGCACTGAATCCCTGAGCAACACACGGGTGTATGCCACGCCCGTCGCACCACTGCCTTCTGCGAATTGCCCACTGCGAACTACGCACTCCCCCCAAAATGCTCTACACCGAAGTCACTTTCCTCCTCGCCCCTTGCGATCCCTGGCGAGATATCCTCATGGTGGAACTGGCCGAACTGGGCTACGATAGTTTCGAGGAGTCCTTTACCGATATGGCCGGTGGGAGCGGGGAACTGAAGGCCTACATCCCCACGGACAAGTTCAAGGCCGTGTCCTTGGGCGAACTGATGACGCTGCGTGATCCCCACGTGAACGTTACTTGGACCAGCCTGGACATAGCCGACCGCAATTGGAACGCGGAGTGGGAGCGCAACTTCAAGCCGGTGGAGGTGGGTACTTCGGTGCGCATTCGTGCCGATCACCACCCCTGCGTACCGGGCTTCACCCACGAACTGGTGATCACGCCCCGCATGGCTTTCGGCACCGGTCACCACGCCACCACTCGCATGATGGTGCAAGCCATGCTCGGCCTCGCGGATGCTGGTGCCGAAGGCAGGCAGAGCTTCGATATCAAGGGCAAGGATATCTGCGACCTGGGTTGTGGCACTGGCGTGCTGGCCATACTGGCAGAACACATGGGTGCGGCCACGGGGCGTGCCATCGACATCGATCAGGCGGCCGTTGACAATGCCCTGGTGAACATCGCCCACAACGATTGTCACCGCATCACTGTGGAAAAGGGCGATGCCGACACCCTGAAGGGCCATACCTACGACCTTATCTTGGCCAACATCGAACGCAACGTGCTCCTCGATGCCATGCCCGTCATGGCCGCAGCGCTCCGTCCGGGCGGGGCCTTGTTCCTCAGTGGCTTTGTGGTCACCGATCGCCACATGCTGGCCCAACGTGCCAAAGAGTGCGGCCTGGAACTTGCGGAACGCTTGAACGAAGGGGACTGGGCGTTGCTGGGGTGCAGGAAACCAAGAGCATGAACGGAACGGTGCAGAACGGCGAACGAACGATCAATGAAGGTCTGAACAAGTACGTTCCAAGTGCGGTCCACTTCAGGGCCTTGCTCTGGAGCGTGTTGTTGGCTTGCACCTCGTTGTCATCCTTTGCGCAGACCAAGCCATTCTCCTCCGATCAGGCGCTCTTCCTGCAGGAGGTATCCGAGTTCATCATCGCAGCCGATAAAAAGGAGGGCAGGCCCTTCATGGAGCAGGTGTTCGCACCCGCTTGGAACAGCACCTGGTACACCGAGCGGCAGCGGGTGAAGGTGGTGGAAGTGGCCAACTTCATGTTGAAGAAACGCTTCGAGGCATTCCCCCATTTCAGGGATTATCTGGCCGCAGTGGCCGCATTCCCCGGCACAGGCCGTGGAGCTACCGAGTTCGATGCATGGATGCAGGGCATGGACCAACTGGTGCAAGGCAACCGCAAGCAGAACGTGGTCGCCTTCGTGGCCACCTGCGCAGGCCTGTTCAAGGACAATACGCTCTACTCCGGTGCCAGTACCATCTGGCGGAGCCGGAGCCCACAGTTCACCTTCGTTTTCGACAGTGTGCCCATGGTGCGCTTCGCGAAGACCGACCTCGTTTGCCTCGCAAAGGGCGATAGTGCCATCATCCTCGCCACTTCGGGCACCTATTACCCCACCACCGAGACCTGGCGGGGCATGGGCGGAAAGGTCACCTGGGAAAGAGCCGGCCTGAAACCCGCTGCCACCTTCGCCGAATGGGACCATGCCTACACCGTGCGCATGAAGAGCGCCGCATTCGACGTGGATACCGTTCGCTTCAATCACCCCTATTTCGAACGCACCCTGCTGGGCAAGGTGAGCGACAAGGTGATGGCCAATGTGGACAAGGACAACGCGACCTATCCACGGTTCGAGAGCCACGATCGGCGTCTGAAGGTCCGCGACATCGCCGAGGGCATCGACTTCGAGGGCGGTTTCACCATTGAGGGCGCGAAGCTGCAGGGCTATGGCACCAAGGAGGAGCCGGCCTACCTCACCTTTTACCGCGATAAGCGGCCCTTCATCGTCTCCAGTGGCCTGAAGTTCAGTATCGAGCCCGAGCGCATCACCAGCGACGATGCCACCGTGCGCCTGCGCATGGAGAAGGATTCGCTGTATCACCAGAGCGTCAGCCTGCGCTTCATGAAGGACAAGAAGCAGCTCACCATCATCAAGAAGGACGAGGGCTTGGGCAAAGCGCCCTTCTACAACAGCTTCCACCTGCTTGATATGTATTTCGAGGTGCTGACCTGGAAACAGGGAGACCCGCTGGTGCAGATGGGTTCCCTGCAGGGAAGCACGCAGAACAAGGCCAGTTTCGAGAGCTACGACTACTTCAAGGAGAAGCGCTACATGGGCATGCTGGGGATCGACAACGTGCATCCCCTGGTGCGCCTGAACGACTACAGCAAGCAGAACGGTGGCCATTTCTACGCACAGGAGTTCGCCGTGTACAGCCGCATGCAGAAGCAGCAGGTGGTGCCCCTGCTCATCGATATGGCCAACAAGGGTTACCTCACCTACGATCCCGAGACCGAGTGGGTGGAGATCCTTCCGCGCCTGCGCCAGCACATCCTCAACAGCGCGGGCAAGCAGGACTATGATGTGCTGCAGTTCAACTCCAATGTGGATGACGGGGTGAACGCCACGCTGAACCTGTTGAACAACGACCTCACCATGCGTGGCGTGGCCCGTATCGTGGTGAGCGATTCGCAGGACGTGAAGATCTACCCCAGCGAGAAGCTCGTTACCATCAAAAAGGGCCGTGACTTCACGTTCGGCGGCAGCATCCAGGCAGGTAAACTGCAGTACTACGGCAAGGAGTACTACTTCCACTACGACCCCTTCACCATCGATCTGTTGAACGTGGACAGCGTATCCTTCATGGCCGACAGTTTCGAGAAGAACGCCGAGGGCCGCACTACGCTGGTGCGTGTGAAGAACGTGCTGGAACAGGTCACCGGCACACTGGAGATCGATGCACCGAGCAACAAGGGGGGAAGACAACAGGAGAAATACCCCGAATACCCGAAGTTCAACAGCACCAAGGAGAGCTTCGTATTCTACAGCAAGCGCACCATACAACGCGGTGTGTACGTGCGGGACAAGTTCTACTACAAGAGCGATCCGTTCCAGATCGATTCGCTGGACAACTTCACCAATGCGGGTCTTACGTTCACCGGAACACTGGTCAGCGGTGGCATCTTCCCCGATATCCGCGAACCGCTGAAACTCCAGCCCGACTATGCCCTGGGATTCGTGCGAAGCACCGGAGAGGCGGGCCTCCCGCTCTATGGACGCAAGGCGAAGTTCACCAACACCATCACCCTCAACAACCGCGGTCTGCAGGGCGATGGAGATATGGAATACCTCACCACGAAGCTCCGATCGAAGAGCCTTGTCTTCACACCTGATAGCACATTGGGACGCGCGGACACGCTGTACAACCGATCGAGCACAGCACCCGCCAAAGTGCCCACGGTGGCCGGTAACGACCTCTTTGTTCGCCTGGAGCCCGCCCGCGATGTGCTGCGCACCGAAGAGCTTCGCAAGCCCATGGTCATGTACGACGATCAGGCCCTGTTGCACGGCATCACGGACCTGACACCCGGCGGTATGACCGGCGGAGGCCTCATCGACTTCCGCAATGCCACATTGCGATCGGACCTGTTCCAGTTCGAGACCATGAAGCTGCATGCCGACACCTCGGACTTCCGCCTCACCGAAGGCGACACCTCCAGCATTGCCTTCAAGACGGATAACGTGAACGCCACCGTGAAGCTCGATGAGCGCGTGGGTGAGTTCGTAAGCAATGGCACCGAGACCAAGGTGGAGTTCCCTGTGAACCAGTACATCTGTTTCATGGACCGCTTCAAGTGGTTCATGGACCAGGGCGACATCGAACTGGAAAGCGATCGCACGGCTGCTGCGGGTAACGAGGACCTACAGCTTTCCGGCTCCAATTTCATCAGCATCCGGCCCGATCAGGACTCGCTCGCCTTCATGGCGCCCAAAGCGAGATACGACCTGAAGAAACACCTGATCACGGCCAATGATGTGCAGTACATCCAAGTGGCCGATGCACTCATCACACCGGATAGCATGCGCGTGCGGATACGCCGCAACGCGGAAATGGACCCGCTCACGAACACAGTGATCACGGCCAACTACGTTACCAAGTACCACCGCATCTACAACGCCACGGCCAACATCAAGGCGCGTAGGAATTACACCGCCACCGGCGAGATCGACTACCTGGACGAGAACAAGCGGGCGTTCAAGATCAAACTGCACAGCGTGGGTGTGGACACCGCCTTCCAGACCCGCGCACAGGGCCGCATAGCCAAGGAAGAGGACTTCCAGCTGAGCCCTGCGTTCGACTTCTTCGGCGATGTGGCGCTCACCGCCAGCGTGAAGGAACTGACCTTCTCGGGCAGCACCCGCATCCAGCACGGTTGTGCAGGTATGGCGCGCAACTGGATGCGTTTCAGTGGCCCTATCGACCCCTTGGAGGTGTTCATCCCCGTGGCCGACTCGTTGCGTGATGACCTGGGTGCGGTGATCGGTTCCGGTGCCTACCTCACCAACGATGATCCTTACCGCACCTATGCTGCCTTCCTCAGTCCGCTGAAGGACCGTAAGGACTATCCCGTGGTGGCCGCGAAGGGCCTGTTGTACTACGATAAAGGCCGCAAGGAGTACATGATCGGTCCGAAGGACAAGATCCGCCAGCGCGACCTGCCCGGCGACCTCGTTAGCCTGGCCGTGGAGAATTGCCTTGTGATGGCCGATGGCCGGATCGACCATGGGGTTGATGTGGGCCGCATCATGCTCACCAACGTGGGCACCCTGCGCCATGAAACGGAGGGCGACAAGACCACCACCTCCGAGGTGATGCTCGTGGACTTCCACTTCCTGGAGAACGCATTGGAGCGTATGGCCGCTGAGATCCTGGCCTATCCCGAGCAAAAGCAGGTTGACATTACCAAGACCTACTACGAGCGCATGCTTCGGGAGGTGCTGGGCCTGGAGCGTTCGGATAAGCTCATCAGTGAACTGAGCATCAAGGGCGAGATCAAGAAGTTGCCGGACGAACTGGTGAAACCGCTGGTATTGGCCGATGTGAAACTGCGCTGGGACGGTCCCGAGCAGAGCTGGGTGAGCGATGGCCCCATCGGTATTGCCAGCATCCTGAAGAAGCCCGTGTACCGCTACGTGAAGGGCAAGGTGCATCTGGAGCGGAAGCGGAGCGGCAACGTCCTCACCATCCTGCTGATGCTCGACGACCAGACCTACTACTTCTTCCAGTACTCACGGAATTACCTTTATGCCTACAGCAGCGACCAGCAGTTCAACACCATGCTGAGCGAGGTGAAGGACGACAAGCGCAAGCTGGAGGATGGAAAGGACCTGCCCGCTTACCAGTACATGCTCACGAACAAGAAGAAGGTGGACGATTTCCGCGAACGCTTCGGACTGAATTGAACCATGGACCTCCCTTGGGTGTACGGGTTGGCCGCCGTGTTACTGGCCTACCTCTCCGGAAGCATTCCCACCAGTGTGTGGTGGGGCCGCGCGTTCTTCGGCATTGATGTGCGCGAGCATGGAAGCCGGAATGCAGGGGCCACCAACACCTTCCGCGTGCTGGGCTGGAAAGCCGGTGTTCCCGTGCTGTTGATCGATGTGGCCAAGGGCTTCCTGCCCGTTTACTTGCTGCCACATCTGGTCGGTATGGAGGAAGGTTCGTCCGGCTTTGATTGGCTTTGCTTGGCCTTGGTGGTCGCCGCCGTGCTGGGCCACCTGTATCCGGTGTTCGCCGGGTTCAAGGGCGGAAAGGGCGTCGCTACTTCGCTCGGTGGTGTGCTGGCCTTCCATCCAGGTGCGGCCGGTGTATGTGTGGCGGTGTTCCTGGTGGTCTTCCTCCTTTCCCGCTACGTGTCGCTCAGCTCCTTGTTCTCCGCGCTGTCGTTCCCGTTGTCCATGGCCTTCCTTTTCCTCGAGGATAGTGCCGTGAAGATCGGGTTCGCCGTTGCCCTGTGCCTGCTGGTGTTCTACACGCACCGGGAGAACATCGGTCGCCTTATGAGGGGGCAGGAGAACCGCATGAACCTGGCCGGTCGTTCCGGCCCATCGCAATGAAACCGTGGCGCACCAGCTTGCGTAAAAGCGCCCACTCTCGGATCATGACCCGCTTCGCGGTCATATTTATCGGCGTGCTCCTTCCGTTCCTGTCCCTCGGGCAGGGCGGTGACCAACAGCTGCGCGCCAAGGCGGATGCGCTCTTCAACGAGAAGCGCT
>CAZQFG010000013.1:27512-30581 GCA_964592515.1 uncultured Chryseobacterium sp.
GAGGGCAAGGAGGCCTGCTTTGCCAGTGCGCGCAGCAGTCGTCAAGGCCAGGTGCATGTGTACCGCGTGGCCACGGCCCAACTGCCTTTGGTGATCACCGTACTGAAGGGCACCTTCGCCAGCGAGTACGATGAACTGGACCGCAAGGCGCGCATCATGGTGGAGGACGCGCTTACCGGAGAGCAGGTCGCCGATGTTCGCACCGACCTCAATGGCAACTATGTGCTATCGCTGCCAAGGAGCGGCAGGTTCCGCTATAAAGTGGAATGCGGCCCAACGGGGAAGACGCATGGTGGTATTGTGGAAGTTCCTCGCAACGAAGGACCCAAGGCCTATCGCCAGGAACTGACGCTTACGCGCAATGGTGATCTGGAGCGCTTGGTCATCCGGAACTACTTCGATACGCCGTTGGATGATGACCTGGTAGCCCTTGCCTTGGATGAGATCAAGCGTAGGGCACGCCTTGATGTGAACGGTGATCGTCCCGTGGCGGCACAACCCGCTCCCGAGCCAGCAGCCCCTGCCGACCTGATGACCCAGGCCGGTTTCGCTGGCGATATTGATGAGCGTGCTGCCGTGAAGCTGGCCCAGGAGGATGCGCTGGAACTGGAACGCACGTCCGAGGAACTGTCGGTTCACGCGCAAGAGGCGTTCAGCATCGCGCTCGATGCCACCACCGAGGCCGAGCGTGAGACCCGTGAGGCCGAAGCACGGATTCAGGCCGCTGCCCAGGCTACGACCGAAGAGGAGCGCAACGCACTGATGGTGGAGGCGGCCCGCGCCCGACAGCGTTCGCGCGAGGCCGCCATGCGTGCACAGGCCGCCCACCGCACCGGCGTGGCCTTGGAGAGCGAGGCTCAGACCACCCGCCAGAAGGCTGCGACGGCCACGCGCTTGAGCACCGGATTACAGGCCACCATGGCCGCAGGCAATGATGCCCGCACGCTGGCCCATTTGACCGAACTGAAGCAGCGCCTTGACACAAAGGCCCGGCCCGATCTGGATCCCGATGCCGCCGAAAAAGCACGTCGCACCCTGTCCGCACAGGAGAAGGAATCGGCGCGCTTGCTCACCGTGGCCAACGGCAAACGCACCGAGGAGAACGAAATGACCGATCGCCTGAACCGCTTGAAGCGCGAGCGAACGGATGCACGCAGCAAGGCGAAAAAGGACGAGTTGCAGCGCGATATCGACGAATTGGAACAACAGATCGCGGCCCAGCATGCCGAGACCGAAGCAGCGTTCGCCAAGGCGCGGGCCGAGGAGAAACGCACGGCCACCCTGCGCGGACAAGCGTCGCTCACCAAGCACCTGATGACCGGTGGTTCTGCCGGCGTGGCGACCAAGTTGGACGCCGCACAAGTGGAACAACTTGGTGGACGCATTGCAGGAAGCAGTGATCGTATCGAAGCGTTGCCCATCGATGAGCGCTTCGATGCACAATTGGCCGTGTCGACCACCGAAGCGGAGTCACGCACATTCGACTGGGCATTGGTCTCCGCTGCCAATGGCACCGGCACGACGCAAACACCTACAAAAGCCCAGCAGCGCAATACCGAAGGCCAGGCCCAGGCCACTTCCGGTCGCACGGCCGTGATACCCACATCGGGCAACGACCAACGCACACTGGAACAAGGGCAGGTTGCTGACGTGCCGGTGAGCACTGCCGAAGATCGCGCTGAACAAGCACTCGCACGCACTGAGCAGCAGACCGGGAACACGGCACAGCAGGACCAGCAGGGACAACAAGGTCAGCAGGGCCAACAGGAGGGTGGGCGCATAGAGGCACCCACTGTTGCGGTGGCCGTTGTGGCGGGCCAGCAGGGCGGGGGCAACGTGGCTGATGGCAATGATGAACGGCCAGAGGTCACGGAGGAGCAAAGCGCCATGGACGGGGCCGGCACGGATCGTTTCGTACTGGAGAATCAGCGTGACGAACTGCGCCAGCTGATCGCCGTGGAACGTGACCGTGGTCGTCGCGATAGCCTGCAGCGCGCGCTGACCGGCGTTGAAGAACAACTGGTGGCCATGGACCGCGCCGAGGCTGCAGCAGCAGTGTCGGCCGAAGCGGCAGATGGGTCGTCCGAGGACCTCTCGGACGTGGAGATCGACCCGTCGCGTACGCCACTGACATTCGATCGTAGCGCACCTGCCGACGTCATTGTGCCCAAGCTCTACGCGGACTACGAGCGGGACAAGCAGCGCTTGATGGAACTGCCCGATGCCGATGAGCGTGCAGCCGGCCTGAACGGACTGGAACTGATGCTGGCCGATAGCATCCGTGAGGAGATGGCCCGCCAGGTGCAGCTGCTGGAGCTGGCGCCGCAGCGTGCCGAGGAGGTGCTGCCGCGTGTGGCCCGCCTGCGTGAAATGCGTGCCGAGCAGTTGCAAAAAGCCGAACAGCATTTGAAGGACAGGCAGGATGAGCTGGCCGCTCTGGGCAGTGCCGATGGTGCTCTGAAAAGCACTGGTGCTTCCGATGGTGAGCGCGTTGCAGGCACGACCACCAGCGACCCGATCAACGACCGCTTCGTGCAACTGGCGCCGTACGCCACCGATGTGTATGCCAGCAAGTTGGAGCACCGTGCCACCACGGTTGACGATGCAGTGGCCTTCAGGGATGCGGACCTGGCACGGATGGAGGACCTCACCACCCGCATCGATTCGTTGGAGGAGTTCCTGGCCACGGCACCGCGTGATCGGGCCTATGACCGTACGCGCAAGGAGACCGACCGCATGATCGATGAGCGCTTGATCATCCGTGCCGACCTGGGGCAGCGTAGTGCTTTCCTCACCAAGGAGGAATGGCGCGCCGCCACCGACAGCATGAAGGTCCTCGACAAGGCCATCACCACGAAAGGATTCGCACCCACGGAGCCGCTGCTCCTTATGGCCCAGGACTTCCGCACCAGCGCGCAGGCCGGGTTCGACCAAGCCGCCCAATTGCGCAAACGTGCCGACCGCTCGGAGGACATCATTCTGCGCGACAGCCTCTTCCGCACGGCATACCGCACCGAACTGGAAGCGCTTCGTGATGCCGATCGCTCCATCACTGTGCGCAACTACTTG
>CAZQFG010000014.1:0-29940 GCA_964592515.1 uncultured Chryseobacterium sp.
TCGCACAGCTCGGCGGCACTCCGCAAGCTGGTGGAACGTGGAGCGGCCCGAGCGCTGTTGTCGGTGGCAGCTACGACCCTGTGACGATGGACCCTGGCGTGTACATCTACTCAGTGACGGGTGTTGCTCCGTGTGCGAGTACAAGTGCGACGGTGACCGTGACGGAGAACGCTGGCACGAACGCTGGAACGAACGGTGCCGTCACGGTGTGCGATGGCGGTGCTGTTGTTGATCTGTTCGCCCAACTTGGCGGCACACCTCAAGTCGGCGGAACTTGGAGCGGTTCGAGCGCCGTTGTAGGTGGCAACTACGACCCTGCGACGATGGACCCTGGCGTGTACACCTACACGGTAACGGGTGTTGCTCCGTGTGCGAGTACAAGTGCGACGGTGACCGTGACGGAGAACGCTGGCACGAACGCTGGCACCGATGGTACTTTGACGGTCTGTGATGGTGGCGCAGCGGTGAGTTTGTTCGCACAGCTCGGCGGCACTCCGCAAGCTGGTGGAACGTGGAGCGGCCCGAGCGCGGTTGTCGGTGGCAGCTACGACCCTGCGACGATGGACCCTGGCGTGTACGTCTACACAGTGACGGGTGTGGCTCCGTGTGTTGACGCAAGCGCTACTGTTACAGTAGCTGAGGAGCAATCTGTAAACAGTGGCACCTCAGGACAGGTCGCTCTCTGTAACAGTTCAGCACCGATCGATCTATTCCTTGAACTGGCTGGAACGCCAGATCCAGGAGGTTCGTGGGCTGGTCCGAACGGATCTCTTCCAGGTGGCATTTTCGATCCAGCAGTGAATATCTCTGGCGCCTACTTCTACACGGTGGCAGGTACGGTTTGTCCGGCATCCACTTCGCAGGTGGATGTCGATGTTCAAACGTCCGGCAATGCGGGGCTGGATAATGCCGTGGCCTTGTGCAGTGCAGGTGGGGCCGTTCAAATGAACGACCTGTTGTTGGGTACTCCAGATCCTGGTGGAGTCTGGCAGGATGCGAGCGATAACCCTGTCTCGGCCACCTTCGATCCGTTGGTCCAATCATCGGGTAACTACTTGTACATCGTTGCCGGAAGTGCATTGTGCCCCGGCGATACGGCCACGCTTTCATTGACCGTTAACCTGGCTCCGCTGGCAGGAACCAACGGTTCCCTGACCTTGTGTGCCAATTCGGCTGCGACCTCTTTGTTCGATGGGCTTGGTGGCACATTGGATGCAGGTGGTGTATGGACCGCTCCTGATGGATCTGTGCATGCCACCGTTATTGATCCACTCATTGATGCACCCGGCGACTACACCTACACTGTGTTTGGCAGCGCACCATGTGCTGATGCTTCTGCCACGGTCGCCGTTACCATCAATCCGCTGCCCTATGCCGGCGAGGATGCCGCTGCCGCGTATTGTTCCGATGGCGTGCTGGTCTCGTTGTTGTCCGTGCTGGGTGGTGCTCCACAAACACAGGGCATCTGGACCGGACCCGGTGGCATTCCCTCCAATGGGCAATTCGCACCCGCCACCAGTACGCCAGGTGTGTATGTCTACACCGTGACCGGTGCGTTGCCTTGTGGTTCAGATCAGGCAGAAGTGACCATCAGTGTGACGCAAGCCTCGAATGCCGGTATCGGGTCCGCCATCAGCTTGTGTGCTCAGGATGATGCGGTTGATCTCTTCACCGTGCTGGGTGGTACGCCTCAAGTTGATGGGACGTGGACAGGCCCGAACGGGGCACCCTTTAATGGCTCGTTCGATCCGGCTGCCAATATCCCTGGTGCATACACCTATTCTGTTGCGGCCACAGCACCTTGTGTTACTGCAACTGCGGTGGTGCAGGTCAGTGTGGTCCCGCCACCGGTGGCCAACATCGATGTGGTTAGCAATGGATCATGTGCCCCTGCAACGGTGGTTCTCTCTCATGCATACACCGGACCGGGTAGCTGCACATGGATATTGGGCAATGGCACCGTGCTGCAGGATTGTGCGCCGGTGACCGCTGTGTATGACGACCCCGGCAGCTATAACGTTACGCTGATCATCGACGCCGGTAACGGATGTGGTGCCGACACCCTCACCATTGAGGACCTGGTTACCGTGTACGCCCAACCAGAGGCCGACTTCCAGCCTCTTCCAGGCCTTGTCAACACGCTGTATCCGGTCGTGTTCTTCGACAATCTGTCATCTGGCGCTATCTCTTACGCGTGGTCCGTTGATGGAACGGAAGTGGGGCAGGAGGAAGACCTGCGTTACACGTTCCCTGAGAACCTTGGCGCCAGCTATGATGTGTGCCTATTCGCTGCAGCCTCAGCGAACTGCGTCGATAGCATTTGCCAATTGATATCAGTGGATGATGGTATGGGTGTGTTCGTTCCGAACAGCTTCACACCGAACGGCGACGAGATCAACGAGACCTTTCAGCCGGTGCTCCTGGGCATCGATCCGCGTTTCTTCAGCTTCATCATTTTCGATCGCTGGGGCCTGGAGGTCTTCAATACATCCGAACCAGGCAAGGAATGGAATGGCCGCAACCTCGATGGAACGGATTGTCCGGTGGACGTTTACGTGTGGCGCTTGATCACCAAGGACGCGTATACGGGCGCCCGTATTGAGCGCTACGGTCATGTGAACCTGGTGCGCTGAACCCCGCACGTTCGCTCACCTATCTTTGGGCCTCTCCAGCACCGACCCCCTTGGCCGAGCGTCTCGTCATCATTCCGACCTACAACGAGAAGGAGAACATCCGTGATATTGTCACGCATGTGCTCGGCCTGAAGCCCGAGTTCCATGTGCTGGTGGTCGATGATAATTCGCCCGACGGAACAGCCGATATCGTAAAGGAGATGCAACGGCAAGAGAGCGGTCGTATCCACCTGCTCCAACGCTCGGGTAAACAAGGCCTGGGAACAGCGTACATCGCCGGCTTCAAATGGGCGATCGCTCACGGATATGAGTTCATCTTCGAGATGGATGCCGATTTTTCCCACAACCCCGATGATCTGGTGCGGCTCTACAATGCATGTGCAGTTCAGGGTGCCGACATGAGCGTTGGCTCACGATACGTGAAAGGGGGGCATGTGAAGGACTGGTCCTGGGACCGCGTCGTCATGAGCTATTGCGCGTCGCTATATGTGCGATCCGTGCTTTGGCTTGGCGTGCGTGATACTACGGCCGGCTTCGTGTGCTACCGCCGCCATGTGCTGGAATCGCTTCCGCTGGACGAGGTGAAGTTCGTTGGCTATGCCTTCCAGATCGAAATGAAGTACCGCGTGAAACTGGCGGGGTACCGCATCATCGAGGTGCCCATCACGTTCGTTGATCGCCTGAAGGGTAATAGCAAGATGAGCATGGGCATTTTCCACGAGGCTTTCCTTGGGGTGATCAACATGCGACTACGGATAGCACGCTCATGAACGATCTGGTCATTCGCAACGCGATCGTGGTCAGCGATGGCCGCGCTGTACAAGCCGATGTGGCACTGCACAAAGGTGTTATTGAGCGGGTGGCCACCGAAGGCATTGGTGGCATGTCCGCTCGGGAGGAGTTCGATGCCAAGGGACTTCACCTTTTGCCGGGTGTTATCGATGATCAGGTGCATTTCCGTGAGCCGGGTCTAACGCACAAGGAGGATATTGCCCGTGCGAGCATTGCCGCGGTGGCCGGTGGGGTCACGAGCTACATGGAGATGCCGAACACGGTGCCTCCCACGCTGACGCAGGAACTGCTGCAGGCGAAGTACGATCGAGCGGCAGCGTGCAGTGTGGCCAACTATTCGTTCTACATGGGCGTGGGTAGTGCGAACATCGATGAGCTATTGCGCACGGACCCGCGCACGGTCTGCGGTTTGAAAGCGTTCCTGGGAAGCAGTACAGGTGATATGGTGATCACCGACGAGCACGTGCTTGATGAGGTGTTCAGCAAGGCGCATATGCTGCTCGCCGTGCATGCGGAGGATGATCCCATGATCAAGCAGGAAATGGAACGCGCCGTTGTCCGCTATGGTGCCGACATTCCCATGGAAGAGCACCCACGTATCCGCAGTGCGGAAGCCTGTTACAGGTCGAGCAGTGCTGCTATTGAACGGGCCAAGCATTTTGGAACGCGCTTGCATGTGTTGCATATCAGCACGGCTAAAGAACTCGAACTGTTCGAACCCGGTCCGTTGGAAGGCAAACGGATCACTGCCGAGGCCTGCGTGCACCACCTTTGGTTCACTGATGCGGACTACGCCAGCAAGGGCGCGCTGATCAAGTGGAACCCGGCCGTGAAGACCGCGGCGGACCGCGAGGCCGTTCGACAAGCCGTGAAAGAAGGGCGCATCGACGTGGTGGCCACGGACCATGCCCCGCATACCCTGGAGGAAAAGGCCCGCCCCTATGCGCAGTGCCCTTCCGGTGCTCCGCTCGTGCAGCATTCCTTGGTGGCCATGTTGGAACTGGTGCGGCAGGGGGTGTTCACGCTGGAACAGGTGGTGGAGAAAATGTGCCACGCACCGGCACGGCTCTTCGACATGGACCGCCGGGGGTATATCCGCGAAGGTCACTTTGCCGATCTGGTGCTTGTGAACATGAACGCACCGTGGCAAGTGACGAAGGACAACTTGTTGTACAAGTGTGGTTGGTCCCCATTGGAGGGTGAGACCTTTCATGCCCGGGTCGCACGCACTTGGGTCAACGGCCGCTTGGCCTACAATGGGTCAATGGTTGATACCTCCGTTCGCGGCGAGCGACTGCTCTTTGCACGATGATCTTCCGCACGCTCCTGTTCAGCTTGTTGTTGGTGGCCTGTGCGCAGGAGGCCGCTCTGCCCGAAGGCATATTGGATCGCGAAGCGTTCACCGCTGCGCTGACCGACATGCAATTGATCGAGGCGCGTATGAACCATGAACTGGTGGTGCAACCGCGTGATCATGTGCCCATGAACGCGTACTACGAAGAGGTGTTCAAGCAGCGTGGCATCACCCGTGAGCAGTTCACCCAGAGCTTCGACCACTACGCCAAGGACCCCGAGCTGCTGAAGGCCATCTACGAGGATGTGATCACTGAGCTCGGGCGCCGCAAGGATGAGCGGCTCAGTGAGCCGCAGAAGCCTTGACGAAAGCGGCCACGTTCGCCACGGCCTGCTCTGCCGTGCGGAAGGTGATGCCCGCCCGCTGAGCCTTGGAGGCATCGTAGCTCTTTTGCGAAAGCGCGGTGTGCACGGTGCTCCGCGTGACGAAGGCACGACCTCCGAAAAGCGTTGTCCTGATGCGTTCAGCGCGCCAAGCCAGCTGCAGGGCCCAGGCAGGCAACGGATACGAAGGTTCCGGTCTGCCGAAGGCCTTGGCCAGAAGCCCGAAAAGTTGCTTGTATCCCAGGTTCTCGCCAGCTAGGATGAAGCGTTCGCCGCTTGCTCCGTGCTCCATTAACGTCACCACGGCCGAGGCCACGTCCCGTGCATCCACCACCGCATTGGATCCGGCCGGATAAAAGCGTGTGCCTTTGGCCAGTCGTTCCACCAAGGTCATGGAGCTGCGGCCAGGTATCCCAGGACCGAGTATCACGCAGGGGTTCACCATCACGGCATCCAGGCCTTCGGCGATGCCCCGCATCACCTCCATTTCCGCCTCGTACTTGCTCAGCGCATAGGCCGAAGTGTTGCTATCCGCCTGCCATTGCAGTCCTTCATGCCGGGGCTCTCCCTTACGGTCTTCACCAATGGTGGCCACCGAGCTTACGAGGCACAACCGGCGCACCCCGGCTTCCAATGCCGCGTTCACCACGTTGGCCGTGCCTTCCACGTTCACCTTCTGCATGTGGCGCGCATCGCGTGGGTCGAAGGAGACCATGGCCGCGGCATGGTAAACATGGGTAACACCCACCATGGCATCGGCAAGTGAGGGCATGTCGAGGATATCGCCGGGCACCCAGTGGATGCGGTCCAGTAAGGCCTTGGCATCGGGCCTATAGTGGCTGAAGATCCGCTCCACAACGGAGCCATCCGTGCCCGGACGTTGAAGCGCTCTAACGGACCGCCCGGTCGTGACCAGTTCCAGGAGCACATGCGCGCCCACGATCCCTGTGCCTCCGGTCACCAGTTCCATCAGGGCGCAAGTTAGCCCCGGCCGCAGCAAGGCCCGGTTATCTTTGGCGCCGCCACTCCGGCAGGGTGGCGATCGTACACATGGCGAACGGTTTCATCGACGAATTGCGCTGGCGTGGGTTGCTGCAGGACAGCATGCCCGGCGTGGAGGAACATCTGGCGAAAGGCCCTCAGAAGGGCTACATCGGGTTCGATCCCACGGCCGATTCGCTGCACGTGGGGAACCTCGTACAGATCATGCTCCTGGTGCATTTCCAGCGTGCTGGTCACAAGCCCGTGGCGCTGGTGGGAGGTGCCACCGGCATGGTGGGCGACCCCAGTGGAAAGAGCTCCGAACGCAACCTGCTCGATGAGGCCACCCTGATGCACAATGTGGCCTGCATCAAGGCCCAGTTGGAACGCTTCCTCGATTTCAACGATCCGTTGAACCCGGCCGAACTGGTGAATAACTACGACTGGTTCAAGGACATGGGTTTCCTGCAGTTCATCCGCGATGTGGGCAAGCACATCACCGTGAACTACATGATGGCCAAGGACTCCGTGAAGAAGCGCTTGGAGACCGGCATTTCCTTTACCGAGTTCAGCTACCAGTTGGTTCAGGGCTACGACTACTACTGGCTCTGGAAGAACAAGGGCTGCAGTGTGCAGATGGGCGGCAGCGACCAGTGGGGCAACATCACCACCGGTTCGGAGCTGATCCGGCGCATGGGCGCCGGTGATGCGTTCGCCATTACCAGCCCGCTGCTCACCAAGGCTGATGGCAGCAAGTTCGGCAAGAGCGAGGGCGGCAACATCTGGCTCGATCCCAAGCGCACTTCACCGTATCGGTTCTACCAGTTCTGGCTGAACTGCACCGATGAGGACGCTCCGCGCTTCATCCGCATTTTCAGCACCCGTGGGCAGGAGGAGTTGGATGCACTGATCGCTGCGCACAATGCCGACCCGGGCAAGCGTCAACTGCAAAAGGAACTGGCCGCCGACATTACCCGCAGGGTGCATGGCGAAGAGGAGCTAACGGGCGCGCTGGCGGCCTCGGAGATCCTGTTCGGTAATGCAGGCACGGAAGTCTTGGCCGCTCTCACAGAACAGCAATGGCTCGATGTGTTCGACGGCGTGCCACAGGCGGATGTGCCGCGTGACCTGATCACCGCGGGAATGCCCATTGCGGACCTGCTGGCCTGGGAGAACAAGTTGTTGCCCTCAAAGGGTGAGGCGCGACGAGCGTTGAAGGAAGGCAGTATTTCCGTGAATAGGGCGAAGGTGGGCGAGGATCGCGTAGTAGGTGCATCGGACCTACTGAGCGGTCGGTTCCTTTTGTTGCAACGCGGCAAGAAGAACTACTACTTGGTGAAGGCGGTGTAGTTCACACCTCCACCAACAGGTTGCAGCCCCGCTGGTCGCTGTTGTCGAAACGGCCCAGCACCTCGAACGAACCATCCGCGTTCAGGCGGCCCAGGTCCTGCGTGGCAATGAACGGACAGCTGGCCACATTGGCCAGATCGATCACATCGATGCCACCCGTGCGCCCGGGCCCCGGATAGCTGAAGGGGTCGTTGGTGTCCCGCAGCCTGATGTGCATCCATGGCGGGCAGCGATAGATGCCCTGGCCTGTGCTCCATGCCTGCGAAAGCAGTTCGGTCATGCCGTACTCGCTATGAATGGAAGTCACGCCGAACGCCGCTTTCAGGATGCGATGCAGCTCCTCGCGCACGATCTCGGGTCTCCGGCCCTTCATGCCACCGGTCTCCATGATGGTGGTATGGCGCAGCGGCATGGGGTGCTTTTCGGCCATATCCATTAGCGCGAACGGAACGCCGAGCAGCAGCGTCCTCTTGCCCTCTTGTTCCGATAGGCGCAGGACGCTGGCAAGGGCTTCGTGGTCGTGCAGGTAGGTGCCGCTCAGGGGATCGCCGCTGGCGCGGATAAGGTGTTCCGCCATGTACACCAATGAACTGTCGCTGCGTTCGAGGTAGGCCGGTAATAGGGCGAGGATGCGCCACGATGAGGGTTCGCCGTAAACCGCGCGGAACGAGGTCATGAAGGATCGCACATACAGCTCAGGCCAGGGCACATGGTGCGTGCTGGTGACCGGTCCGGTGGTGCCACTGCTGGTAAAGAGCAGGCTGCTCTCCAGCCCTTCCAAGAGGATGCGATGGTTCCTGAAGAGACCGATGGGCAGTGCGGGAATGGCGTTCGTATCCGTTACTGCGGCGGGATCGGTCCGTAAGGCTTCGAGATAGGCCCGATAGACCGGGTTATGCCGGGCATGCAGATGAAATAGTTCGAGCGCCAGTGCGTTGAAGGCTTCCGGGCCGTCCACGGCGAATGGACGGTCCAACAGTTCTGCTGGCAAGGGTGGCGCGGTCAAGGACATTCAGGCCCCGGAAGGGATTACCTTTGGAACAATGGAAAGGACACGTTCAAGCTGGGCAAAAGTACCCCTGTTGGCGGCAGGCATGGGGGTGTTGATGGCCGGATGCCTGCGCACCGAGGAGTTCCCCGTTGAGCCGGCGATCACCTTCCGTTCCTTCGATCTGTATGGCGATTCCGCCTCATTGGTGATCCGCTTCACCGATGGGGATGGCGATGTGGGCCTGAACGCCGCGGACACATTCCCCCCTTACCAGCCCGGAGGTCCCAACTACAGCAACCTGCGTATTGAGTACCAGGAACTACGCAACGGCTTGTGGACCACGGTCACCTTTCCGCAACCGCTGGAGTACAGGGTGCCCAACCTGACCCCGGCCGGCCAGAACAAGGCCTTGGAAGGGGAGATCGCCATTGCGCTATCGCCGTTCTCGTTCTATCACTACGACACTTACGACACGGTGCGCTACAAAGTGCAGTTGGTGGACCGGGCGCTCCACGTAAGTAATCAGGTGGAGACCACGCCGATCGAACTTCCTTGATCGGGCTCAGGCCTCATTCATCAACGCTTCCGAAACGTTGATCAGGTGGTCACCTACCTTTTCGCAGCTTGAGAACAGGTCGTTGTAGACCAATCCGCTCTTCACGTTGTAATCGCCGGTCTCTATGCTCTTCAGGTGCAGGCGGCGCAGTTGGTCGCGCTTGTGGTTGATGCGCTGTTCCGCCTCTACGGCCTCGTCCAGTTGGATCAGGTCCGTATCCACATCAAGGTTGCGGTGCATCACCACGAACGCCTGTTCCAGCAGGTCCAGCATCTCCATCAGGTTCTCGCGTTGTTCGGGCGTGAACCACAACCGGTCATCGAGCTTGCGCTCCATGGCCTTGCTCATCTGGAAGAAGATGTCACCCACACGCTCCAGGTCGCCAATGATACCGAGCATGCCTTGGATCTTGGCGGAGATCTCCTCGTTGCGCACTTCCGTGCTGGTCTTGGTAAGGTACTTGCTCACCTCAACCTCGATCCGATCGGTGATCTGCTCATACTTCGCAATGCGGTCCATGAGCAAATCGCGCCTTCGCTGGTCCTTGGCGGTAAGTAGTTCGCGTACCATCTGGAGCATCTCGTGGGTCAAGCGCCCGAACTTGGCGATCTCCTTCCGGGCCTCGAGCATAGAGACCTCGGGCGAAAGTGGGATATCGCCCTCCAGGTATTCCAATCGGTACTCCTCATCCACCTCGCTCTTCGCCGGCACCATCCATGTGACCACGCGCTCCAGCAAGGGGATGAAGCCTATCAGCAACAGGGTGTTCGCGACGTTGAATGAGATGTGAAGCAGCGTGAGCGCCCATTTGATATGTTCCGGACTGTTGTAGGGTGAACCACCGAACAGGGGTGTAACAATTCGGTCGATGAGGCGCAGGTACGGGTGGAAGAGCAACAGAGCCCATGCGACCCCGATCAGGTTGAAGAGCAGGTGTGAACGGGCCGCGCGCTTGGCCCACACATTGGCCACCAGCGCTGCAATATTGGCCGTGATGGTGGTGCCGATGTTCTCGCCCAATACCAGTGCAGCGGCCATGTCATAGCCAATGGTGCCGTTCTCGCATAGCACCAACGTTAGCGCGATGGAAGCGCTGGAGCTCTGGATCACCATGGTGAGCGCCGTGCCTACCAGCACGAACAGCACCACCGAGAACATGCCCATGTCGCTGATGCCTTGCAGGAACTCCAACGCTTGTGGCGAAGGACGCGGCATGGTCTGTTTCATGAACTCGAGACCAAGGAACAATAGCGCCGTGCCGATGAGGAACTCGGCCCAGGCCTTGGCCCGGTCGGTGCGCAGGAACAAGAGCGGAAAGGCCAGGCCAATGATCGGAATGGCCAGCTTGGTGATGCTCAGATCGGTGAACACGGCCCAGCTGAACAAGAGTGCTTTCACCGTGGTGCCGATGTTGGCGCCCATGATCACACTGATGGCCTGCCGCACCTTCAGCAGGCCGGCATTCACGAAGCTCACCACCATCACGGTTGAGGCGCTGGAGCTTTGTATCACCGTGGTGCTCACCGCGCCCGTAAGCACGCCCATGAACCGGTTGGAGGTCATGGCGCGCAACACGCTACGCATGCGACCGCCCGCCACCTTCTGCAGGCCTTCGCTGGTCACCTTCATGCCATAGATGAAGAGGCCCAACGAGCCCGCCAACGTGAGGAATTCAAGGAGACCGAAACGCATGCTTGACAATGGCGTGCGAAGGTATTGAGTACGTGTTTCCTCAATGTTATCGCACATGCATATGTCCTTCACGGTCGAAAAGCCCTGTTCTGCTGGGTATGCCCGGCTAACTTTGGCCACGTAGATGGGCCGTGGCCCTGTTCAGCCAAGCGAGCACATGCCTCAATTATCCACCCGTCAGGTATCTGCGCTCACCGCGTTGGTCATTGGTATTGGGGGGGGCATTCTGGTGGGCATGGGCGTGTCGGTCATCAATGGGCCGCTCGGTATCTGGGTGCCTTTCCTTACGGCAGTGGTCCTTTTCGGCATGGCTTACGGGGTGTTCGCGTTCGCCATCGATCGCTTCGTGCATAGCCGGATCAAGGTGCTGTACCGCACTGTGCATCATTTGAAGCGTTCGCGGATCGGCGCGGAGAATGTGCTGCCAGAGGGCGATGTGATCGAGCGGGTGAGCACAGAGGTGCGTGAATGGGCCAGCGAACGGCGCAGCGAGATCAAGGAACTGGAGGAACGGGAGAAGTTCCGCCGTGAGTTCATTGGCAACCTGGCCCACGAGCTGAAGACTCCGATCTTCAACATCCAAGGCTATATCCTCACGCTCCTCGAAGGTGGTCTGGAGGATGACAAGGTGAACCGTGATTTCCTGAACCGTGCGTCGAACGGTGTGGACCGCTTGATGAAGATCGTGGAGGACCTGGACATGATCACCAAGCTGGAGAGCGGTGTCATGGACCTGCGGATGGTCAACACGGACCTGCACCTACTGGTGGATGAGGCCATGTGCGAACTGGAGATGCAGGCCCGTGAGCGCGGTGTAACGCTGCGCAACGAGATCCCGGAGGAGACCATGGTAATGGCCGACAAGGGCCGGTCACTACAGGTGTTCACCAACCTGCTGAACAACGCGATCAATTACGGCAGGCCTTCGGGCACGTGCACTGTGCGTAGCTATCCCTTAGGTGATCAAGTGCTGGTGGAGGTGATGGACGATGGTATCGGCATCAGCGAAGAACACCTGCCGCGCTTGTTCGAACGCTTTTACCGGGTGGGCAAGAGCCGCGCACGGAACGAAGGCGGTTCGGGCCTTGGTCTGGCCATCGTCAAGCACATCATTGAAGCGCACGGACAGACCATCAGTGTGAAGAGCCGCGAAGGGGAGGGTACCACCTTCAGCTTTACCCTGCAGAAGGGCGACTAACGCTTTATGCGCGCAGCCTCGTCATAGAGCTGCACTTCCTTCTCGTTATTGATACTGATCCGCGGGATGTCATCGAACACCGTGACCTTTCCGGTCACACAGACGCGCTTGTTCACGAGATACACTTCCGGATCGTAGCTGAAGTTCGGCCCGTTGTATTCCCAGATCGTCGCATAGAAATCCTGATGCGGATGCATGCGGTCGAAGTTCAGGTAGATGGCCTTCGCCTTCGCGGTCTTGCGTGTGCTTACCACGGTGCCGCACACCGTCACGGTCTTGCCGATATGGTATTTGGCCTGCACGGTGTTGAACATGCCGTTGGGTAAGGGCGCCGGCATTGGCTCCTCCTCACCGAAGAAGGGATCGCCTTCGGCATACCAGGCCTTTGGTTCGCGCATGGCCTCAATCCGGGCTTCGAGCGCATCATCCAAGGCAGGGAACAGGTCCAGGCCGGACAAGGCTTCCACACTGTCCACCGTAACTGCGTAGCTCACCGGCGGATATTCGTTGGTGGCATTGCGCATCACGAACCCTATGGCCTTCGGTTCCGGTCCGTCCAGGTCGGCGATCACTTTCCAGAAGTACTCCGGAATGCTCACTTCGTTCTTGCGGTCGGCCTTCTGAAGAGTGGGCAATCCATCGCGCAGTACCGGGCCGGTCACCACGAAGACCCTGCGCTTGCTAAAGTTCACGTAGCGTCGGCCCCAATCCTCCAGTTCGGCCCAAGTGCCTCGGTTCAGCTCGGGAAGCTGCGGACTGATGTTGCTGTAGTAGTACGTGGCCTGCAATGCATCCTGGTTCCAACGCATGTCCGCGCTGGGCACCAAGTGTCCCCGGTCGTAACCGCTGTTCCAATAGTCGGCCGTTACTGCGGTGCCCGTGCGCACCAAGGGGTCTGGGAGAAAGGAGTCGATGCGCGCCAGATTGCCTTTGATCAGGTCCGGCGCAGCAATGTGGGCCACCCACTTGGGCTGCTCGTGCTCTTCGCTGTATACCAGCACGTGGCCTGGGTGCACCACCACTTCCTCGCCGGCCTGCAGCTTGGGCAGACCCATACGCTGAATGTCCCGCCGAATGATGGCCAGCTTCGTTGAATCCATACGGGCCACCAAGGCATCGTCCTGCTGTTGCACCTTCTGGCGCATCAGTTCAAGGTCCCGTAATTGACGTTCGAGGTCCACTTGGGCCTTGATCGAAGTGCCATGAATACCGGACAGGAGCAGGACGAGGAGTACGAAATGACGCATGACGAGCGAAGGTAGCAGGCTCCGGTCAGTGGAGCATGTCCGCCAGTTCTTTCAATGCCCGTTCCAGACCGGTATTGGAGCGGGGTGTCGTCGTATGGAACGGTCCACTCGCCTTGTCCAACGCTGCTTTCAGGTCGATGGATCCCTGCGACTGCATAATGAAGCGTCCAGTGCGCGCATGCAATCGGCCCAGGTATTCCTGTTCGGCCTGTCCGGGTGTCGGTATGATCAGAGCTGTTCGGCCCAAGGCATCCAGGTCCATCAATGTGGTGTAGCCGCTACGCGAAACGATGAGTTCCGCCTCGCTCAAGGTGCGCGCCAGTTCTGCGGAAGCCAGATGCGGCACACGCTTGATATTTCCGATGCGGTCCGGCCCTGAGCTGCCTGGTAACCCGCGCACCAGCAAATGGTCTCCAGGGATGGTCGGCAGGAGTGCCATCAATCGGTTTTCCAGCAAGGTGCGCTGGGGCTCGGGACCGCTGATCACGGCCACGATCCTGTGTGGTCCGGCATTATGCGCTGTTGCCTCTAAGCGGCTCAACGTGCCGATGTATCGTGCGTTCGCCGGAAGGTCGGACCCATGCGAAAGCTCGCCGGCAAGCCCCGGTGCATCGGGTTCATCCATCACCCAACAGCGATCGAACCGCTTGATATGGTGGATGTTCAATTTGCGCAATAGCGGTTGCGCCGCCGGTGTGAACGGGAATAACTGGTGAGTGATGAGGATGCTGGGCACTTCCGTGCTGCGTACCCCGAAGCGTTGATCGCTGATCACGGCGTCCAGCCGCAGGTCCTTGCGGAGCCGTTCGAAATGCCGCCGCTCCCGGTGTATGCTATGGACCATGGCCGGGAATTGGGCCGCCATGCTCCATAACTGACTCTTACCATCCCCGTAGCGAATGTGAATGCCGGGCAACCGTACATGCTCCAACTCGGGGAACTCGGCCCGAAGCAATGCCAGTGGTCCGGCATCGGCGGCCACGATGGGCGTGGCGCCATAGTGCACCAGTGCGCGGATGATCGGGACGCACCGTGCCGCGTGGCCCAGTCCCCAATCGAGCGGGGCCACCAGTATGCGTGCGCCGTTGAACATGCCACAAAGGTCTTCGTCCCTGTGTTATGGCAAGGTGAAGGCGCTCTCAGCTTCAATGAAGTTCTTCACCATGGCAACGGCCTAATTTCGCGCGCTGGACAAGCCGTACGATACATGGGAAAGAACAAACTGGCGCGTTTCGCCGAGAACCTCACCTTCGAACATGTGCTCCAGCCCACGTTCGATCAGTTGGTGAATGAAGGTCTTGCGCAACGTGGTCGATGGAACGAACTGCTCTTCCGGCGGGAAGCCCCGTTGGTGTTGGAACTGGGTTGTGGGGGAGGTGAGTACACCGTTGGCCTGGCCCGCATGAACCCTGCCCGCAATTACATCGGTGTGGATATCAAGGGCGCCCGCTTATGGCGTGGAGCACGCATGGCCAAGGAGGAAGGACTGACGAACGTCGGTTTCCTGCGCACCCACGTGGACCATCTGCTGAAGTGTTTCGGACCACATGAGGTTGACGAGATATGGCTCACCTTCAGTGACCCCCAGCTCGGAAAGCCACGCAAACGCCTCACAAGCCCGCTCTTCCTGACCCGCTACAAGGAGGTGCTAAAGCCAGGCGGTGTGGTCCACCTGAAGACCGATAGTCCCGAACTGTTCGAGTATACGTTGGAGATGATCGTGGAGCACAAGCTGCCCACCTTCGAGCAGAGCGCCAACGTATACAATGACCTGGTGAAGCGCGTATCGCCGGAGGAACAGGCCGTGCTGAACATCCGCACCTATTACGAGAGCATGTGGCTCGAAGAGGGCCGTACGATACATTACGTTCGGTTCGGGGTCGTTTGAAGTCACGGTCGATCCTTTCCTGCCATGGCCGAACGCACCAACACGAAGAACACTGCTCGCCCTCAGCGTGCACCTCAACGCGATACGCCAGTGGAGAAGCGCGACTTCTTCGCCGATGTGATGGCCGTGGTGCGGCAGATCCCCCAAGGGCGTGTAACGAGCTATGGTGCCATTGCCAAATACCTCGGTGCCGCGCGCAGCAGCCGGTTGGTGGGTTATTGCATGAACGGTAGCCACACCGTGAGGCCGAAGGTGCCCGCGCACCGTGTGGTGAACCGGGTCGGTATGCTCACGGGCAAGCACCATTTCGCCACTCCCGAGCACATGCAGGAACAGCTCGAGGCGGAAGGAGTGAAGGTCCGTAATGATCAGGTCGTTGAAATGGAGCGGTTGTTCTGGGACCCTTCAGCCGAGTTGAAGCTTTAGGGACGGTCGGTTCGTCCAGTAGGATTTCTCCTGGGCGTGGTTATCTTCAGGGCATCAACATGGCCACCATGACCGTCCTGATCCTCCACGATGATGAGGATGCCACCATTGAGGTGCATCCCGCTCAGCGATTGGTCCGGCTCACATGGAAACAACCATGTGCCGGCGATGCTTACCGGTGCATGCTCTTGCGATTGCTGGATGTAGTGAAGGAGACCGGAGCAAGGCTTTGGCTCAGTGATGGCAGAAGGTCAGGCCAGATCACACAGGACGACCAGTTGTGGACCATGGCCGAGTACACCCCCAAGGTGCTAAAGGCCGGATTGATGCGCATCGCCATCGTGGACAAGGAGGACCTGTCTGACAGGAATACCATTGAACGAATGGTCGATGCAACACCCAGTGAGGCACCGTACGACATTGCGTTCTTCCAAGACCCGGCCATTGCACAACTCTGGCTCATGGACCCGCAACGCAACGCCACCAACGTTTATCTCTCTGCTGGCGGTCGCACCGGCTCCTGATAGTGCCCCGCCAATAACGGCGCTGCACAGGATCGCCTTGGGTCCATTGCGGGATAGGTCATCCTTAGGGCTGGGCTGAACACTAGGGCGTGGTGCCTGTTCTTTTCAGTCCCTTAGGACCGTCAGCCCTAATTTCGCACTTCTTTTCAGCTGCCATGTCATTCTCCAAGGACGCCGTCCTCTCAGCCCTTTCCCGCATCGTTGAGCCCGACCTCAAGAAGGATATCGTGGCTCTCGACCTCGTGCGCGACATCAAGGTCTCCGGCAACACCGTGAGCGTGCATGTTGAAGTCAGCAACCCGGCCATGCACAGCCGTAAGCGTATGGAAGAGGCCATCACCTTCAACCTGAAACAGGCCTTGGGACAGGAGGTGGCCGTGATGGCCAACGTGACACCCCTGAGCGGCGAACGGGGCAACCTGCGGAAAGTACTGCCCGGAGTAAAACACATTGTGGCCATCGCCAGCGGAAAGGGTGGAGTGGGTAAAAGCACCATCACTGCCAACCTGGCGGCCGGCCTTGCAGCGCGTGGCCTCAAAGTGGGTCTGGTTGACGCCGACATCTATGGCCCCAGTATGCCGCTGATGTTCGACGTGCTGCACGAGAAACCCGCCACACGCGAGAAGGATGGTCGCCAATGGATCGTGCCGGTGGAGAGCTACGGCGTGAAGCTGCTCAGCATTGGCTTCTTCGCCCAGACGGACCAGGCCATCGCATGGCGCGGGCCCATGGCCACCAAGGCCTTGGAGCAGCTCATCAAGGATGCCGACTGGGGCGATCTGGACGTGTTGCTAGTGGACCTTCCGCCCGGCACTGGCGATATCCACTTGTCGCTGGTGCAGGCCGTGCCTTTGACCGGAGCCATCATTGTAAGCACCCCGCAGAACGTGGCGCTGATCGATGCCCGCAAGGGCGTGGGTCTGTTCCGGCTGCCCAGCGTGAACGTGCCCGTCCTCGGCATTGTGGAGAACATGGCCTGGTTCACGCCGGCCGAACTGCCCGAGAACAAGTATTACATCTTCGGCAAGGGCGGTGCCCGTGCGTTGGCCGAGGAACTTCAGGTGCCTTTCCTGGCCGAGGTGCCGCTGGTACAGAGCATCCGCGAAGCAGGCGATGTGGGCCGCCCGGCCGTGCTGCAGGGCGATACACCGGCCGCGCATGCTTTTATTGAACTTTGCGGTGCCTTCCAGCAGCGTTTGGCCGCTGTGGACCGCGCCGAGAGCATCACCGCTTGAACATGGACGAACAGGAGCTTCAACTCACCATCCAGCGCATCCAAGCCGCGCTGGAGGACCTGCGTCCCTTCCTGAATGCCGATGGCGGCGATATTTCCCTCGAGGAGGTCACTGCAGATGGCATTGTGCGCGTGAAACTGCACGGGGCCTGCACCAACTGCGCCATGAGCCCCATGACCATGAAGGCCGGGGTGGAAGAGGCCATCAAACGGGTGGCACCGCTGATAAAGGCAGTGGAGGCGGTGAACCTTGGTGCGATTGTTTGAGCACCCGAACCATCAGGCGCATTCATTGTTGCACACGGACGGCCTGATCAGTATCACGGCCTTCCCGACCCTCGCCCGTAACTTCGCGGCGCAATTTCCCCATGGAAACCCCCACCCGGACCAAGACCGTTGAAGAACGGCGCAATGTGGTCATCCTCTTCGCTGGCGACAGCGGCGATGGCATCCAACTGACCGGCACGCAGTTCACCGACACCAATGCGCTGTTCGGCAACGACGTTAGCACCTTCCCCAACTTCCCCGCCGAGATCCGTGCACCGCAGGGCACCATCGCCGGTGTGAGCGGCTACCAGCTCCATTTCGGTAGTACGGAGATCTTTACCCCCGGCGATCAGTGTGATGTGCTGGTGGTGATGAATGCCGCCGCCCTCAAGGCGAATCTGGGCAAGCTGAAAAAGGGAGGCATCATCATCGCCAATAGCGATGGCTTCGATGCGAAGAACCTGCGGCTGGCCGGTTATATCGACCAGCAGGACCCGCTTGCCGACGGTTCCTTGGCCAACTACACGGTGCATTCCGTGGACGTGACCAAGATGACCCGCAATGCCTTGGCGGATACCACGCTGGGCATGAAGGAGAAGGACCGATGCAAGAACATGTTCGTACTCGGCTTCATCAACTGGATGTTCAGTCGCAGCCTGGAGAACAGCGAACATTTCCTGCAGACCAAGTTCAGCAAAAAGCCCGAGCTGCTCGAAGCCAATAAGAAGGCCCTGCTGGCCGGCTTCAACTATGGCGATACCAGTGAGACCTTCACCACACGGTTCGATGTGAAGCCCGCGCCGCTGCCTAAGGGCACCTACCGGAGCATCACCGGCAATCAGGGTGTCGCATTGGGCCTGGTGGCCGGCGCACAGAAGGCCGGGCTTGACATGTTCTACGGCAGCTACCCGATAACGCCTGCCAGCGACATCCTGCACGAACTGGCCCGCCATAAGAATTTCGGTGTGAAGACCTTCCAGGCGGAGGACGAGATCGCCGCGATCTGCTCGGCCATCGGTGCCAGTTATGGCGGTGCGCTCGGCGTTACGGCAAGCAGCGGCCCCGGCATCGCGCTAAAAGGCGAGGCAATGGGCCTGGCATTCATGCTGGAGCTTCCGCTGGTGATCGTGAACGTGCAGCGTGGTGGACCAAGCACTGGCCTGCCCACCAAAACGGAGCAGGCCGATCTGTTCCAAGCGGTACATGGCCGCAACGGTGAGGCCCCGATCCCTGTGCTGGCCGCCAGTAGCCCCACCGACTGTTTCGAAATGGCCGTCGAGGCAGTGCGTATCGCCGTGGAGCACATGACGCCCGTTATCCTGCTCACCGATGGTTACATCGCCAACGGCGCTGAACCTTGGCGCTTTCCACAGGCCAACGAGCTCACCCCAATAAAAGCTCCCTTTGCCACCCCGAAGGCGAGCGGCGATGATGCGAAGTTCCTGCCGTACAAGCGCGATGAGAAAGGTGTGCGCCCTTGGGCCATTCCAGGCATGGCCGGTCTGCAGCATCGCATTGGTGGCATCGAAAAGGAGGACGGCACCGGCAATATCAGCTATGAACCGTTGAACCACGAGAAGATGGTACGCTTGCGGGCCGAGAAGGTGCGCAAGGTGGTGGAGGGTGTGCCCCCGCTGGACCTGAGCAACGGTGTGGATAGTGGCGACCTGTTGATCCTGGGCTGGGGTAGCACCTACGGCGCCATCAAGACCGCAGTGAACGAAATGTGCGCGGAAGGCAATTGTGTGGGCCACCTCCATTTGCGTTACCTCTTCCCCTTCCGCAAGGAACTGGGCGATATCCTGAAGAGGTACAAGCGCGTGCTGATACCCGAGATGAACAGCGGCCAGTTGCGTCAGCTGATCCGCGCAGAGTTCCTCGTTGATGCCAAGGGTTTGAACAAGATCCAGGGTATGCCATTCACGTCGGCGGAGATCAAGGCCGCTGCAACCGAATTCCTGAAGCAATGACCACCGCGAACGAAGTGCTCAACGGCAACGCGGCACCCGCCAAGATCGATTATGCCAGCGACCAGGAGGTGCGCTGGTGTCCGGGCTGCGGCGACTACAGCATCCTGAAGCAGGTGGAGACCGTGCTGAAGGAACAGGGCAAGCCCAAGGAAGAGATCGTGTTCATCAGCGGCATTGGCTGCAGTTCGCGTTTCCCGTACTACCTGGACACCTATGGCATGCACAGCATCCACGGCCGTGCGCCCGCCATCGTGAGCGGTCTGCGCGCCGTGCGTCCCGATCTCAGCGTATGGATGATCACCGGTGATGGCGATTCGCTGAGCATCGGCGGTAACCACCTCATCCACCTGCTGCGACGCAACGTGGACGTGAACGTGCTGCTCTTCAACAACGAGATCTACGGCCTTACCAAGGGCCAGTACTCGCCCACCTCACCCGAAGGTGCGGTCACGAAGAGCACGCCCATGGGCAGTGTCGATCATCCGTTCAATCCGCTCGCGCTCTGCAAAGGGGCTGATGCCACCTTCATCGCCCGGGCCATGGACCGTGACCCCAAGCAATTGCGCGAGGTGTTGTTGAAAGCGGATGCGCACCGCGGCACCAGCCTCATCGAGATCTACCAGAACTGCAACGTCTTCAACGATGGTGCCTTTGAGGTCTTTACCGAAAAGGCCAGCAAACCGTTCCATACGCTCTTCGTGGAACACGGTAAACCGCTCGTTTTCGCCAACGGTACCAAGGGCATCAAGCTCAATGGTATGACGCCTGTGATCGTTGATCTCACTGATGGTTCGACCTCGCTGGAAGACCTGTGGGTGCACGATGAGCGAGATAGTTTCAAGGCCAGTATCCTGGTCCGCCTCTTCGAGGACCCGCGCCACGAAGGTGCCATGCCGCGTCCATTCGGAGTATTCTATATCGCGGAGCGCTCAACGGTGGAAGAACGCATCAACGCCCAAGTGGAGCAGGCCAAGGCGAAGAGGGGTTTAGGTGATCTGGATGCGTTGTTGCGTGGGGAGCGCACATGGACGATCGGATAGGAACTGGTCATTCGATACGCGGTGCACGCTCGCCGTCCAACAGTTTGATCAACGAATCCTTGGGGATCGCCCTTGCTGGTATGCCTTGCTCTGTTGCACCGGCCCGCCGCACGGAATCCAGTCGCTGCTGAAGTTCTTCGGGGCTGGAGGCTGTGATGGGTACGGTCTTCACGGTCCGCAAGGTGCCTTTGCCCACCGTGTCCTTGGCGGCAATGGGCGTCAATACGCCGTTCTGCATGATCATGATCACCGTATCGCGCTTTTCCAGTCCAGTGGATCCGGTCCCAGTAGCCGGTGTCTCACCTGGTGCATCCGTGCCCTCTGATGCTGTGGTATCGATCGCAGAGGGAATGGGCTCAGGGCTGTTGACGGGAACGGCCTCATGTTCGCCGGTGATCCATAGGGCAGCTCCGGAGATCAGCAGCGCGGCCACTACCGCCCCTCCGATACCGGGTGCCCATTTCCCCCACTTATAGCTCCGGTAGGCCTTGTCCACCGCAGGTCGCAGCGCCAAGCGTTGCATGCCGCCCAGTAGTGTGCGATGGTCCTCCACCAGTTCCCGTATTTCCGGGTTCGTGCGCATCCGTTCCTCCAGTTCGGCGCGCTCGGTGGTGTTCAGTTCGCCGCGCAGGTAGCGGTCGGCGAGTTCCAACAGGGTAAGTTCGTTCCTCATCGCTCAGGGGTGTTGAGGTTGTACGACGGATCCCTGTACGAGCAACGAGCGGTAGCGTTTGCGGGCCTCTTCCAGGCACTTGTACTTCCGCGTCTTGGCCGCGCCCTCGCCCGCCAGCCCTATGGACTTCGCAATACTGATGAGCGGTTCCTTCAGCAGGTAGAAGCGCTTGAGGAGATCGAGGCATTTGTCCCCCAACGATCGCAGTGCGCGTTCGGCTGAACCGAACCGACCCTCCTCGGCCAAAAGTTCCGCAAGGTCCGCAGGCTCATCGGGTGTGGTGTCCAGCTCTTGCGCGAACCGTCCCCGCCTGCGCAGTTCCTCCTGCCAGCGGTTGCGGCAGATCGCGAAGAGGTAGGTGCCGATGGAGCAAGTGAGCGTGAACCCTTCTTCCTTGGCCTTGCCAAAGAGAATGATCAGGGCGTCCTGGAACAGGTCCTTGGCATCGGCGCGGGTGCCATTATTGCTCCTTACCATGCGTTCCACCTTAGGCAGGTGGGCGTACAATTTCACCAGCGCCTTGTGCTCCCTTCCGGTGCGCAATTGTAGGAGTATCTCCGGGTCGGACATGGCCGTGCTCTTTCACCTTGATGGTTCAACGAATGAAAGGTGACCCTGCAAGGTAGCTTCGGGTCGGCACGGAATTCGCCAAAAGCGCCTTGACCCACCCCGGTTGCGTTACTTTGGCCTTATCATGCGCACGGTCGTCTTCGCCCTTTTATTGCTCACTAGCCATGGGCTCCATGCCCAGGATGTCATTGCCTTCGTTGATTACATGGGTCGTTTGCATGTATTCGACCGGGGCGTGTTCACGCAGATCGATCACCTGAAGCCGGAATGGATAAAGGTGGGCGGTAACAAGGTGGTGTACTCCGATGCGCAGGCGAACCTCAAGGTGTATCAGAACGGCAAGGTCATCAAGATCGATGACGCCGCTGGCACCGACGTAGTAGTGACCGATCATCTGGTCGGTTTCTCCGTTGCTGGCATGTTCAAGGTCTATGATGATCGCGTGCAGCTCCTCAGTTCCGTCACGGGTCCTCATATCACGGAGGATAGTGTGGCGGCATTCAAGGATGATCGCGTTCAGACCGTTGGTGTGTATTACAAAGGCGAGACCGTTGTGATAGAGGACCAGCTGGCCGGTAACGCGCTGCTGCAATGGAAAGCAGGCGACAATCTGCTGGCCTGGGTCTCCGCTTACGACCGCAAGTTCAAGGTGTTCTACCAAGGCCAGGTCGTGGAACTGTGCGACCTCGTGACCGAGATGGAGTTCAAGTGCGGGCTCGACATGGTTGCCTACCGTGACATGAGCGACAAGAGCTTCAAGGTGTTCTACAAGGGCACGGTGTACGACCTCGAAGGCCAGATGCCGCAGCGCTACGAGGTGGGAAAGGGCGTAATGGCCTGGCTGGACCTGAGCGGAGCACTGAAGGTGTTCGATGGTAAACTGGTACATACGGCCATGGGCTTCGAACCCCAGCGCTGGGAGGTGATGGACAGCCTGGTGGTGATCGAGGACCGCAACTTCCTCAATGTGTTCACACAGGGCCGGGTGCAGACCGTTGAGCGGTTCATTCCAGAGCAATGGCAGGCTTCATGGAGCTACCTGGCCTATGTGGATGTGGACCGTGCACTGAAGGTTTGGCGAAATGGGGTTTCGGAAGTGGTGGTGCGTGGCCAACCGGTACAGGAGTTCGTGCTCGATCGTGGTCTTATCCTCGCCCGGTTGAACCAGACCACCGCGAAGGTGTGGTGGCGCGGAACGCTCTACGAGCATTGAACACAGCGAATTGAGGACCTTCATGCCATGCCCAATGCCCCTGTGCTTGCTTTGCCAATGGCAGAGATGACCCGGATGTTGCACCCGAATTGAACGAAGAGCATCATGCGAATTTTCCACCCCACCGACCTTGGTTCCGGCAGTGACCGCGCCTTCCTGCATGCGTTGCGTATCGCAGTGAACACCCGTTCTGCGATCACGATCATGCACGTGGCCGATGGTGATGACGAAACGGATTGGAGCGAGATGCCGGGTGTGAGGAGCACGCTTGCGAAATGGGGCCTCATCGGCGACGCCCACGATATGGAAGGGCTCAAGCAGTTGGGCGTCGGTGTGCGTAAGGTGATCCTTGATGGACGGGACCCCGTGGGGGCATGTCTCGAATACCTGGAGGAGCATCCCACGGACCTGGTCGTTATGGCTGCTCACGGGAACGGGACCGGTCGCCAGTGGTTCAAGCGGAAGGTGGCCGCCCCATTAGCCCGGGGCGCAGGTGAGCCTACGCTCTTCATTCCATACGAGGGTAAGGGCTTCCTGGATGTGGCAACCGGCAAGGTCGCGGTTCGGCGCGTGCTCGTCCCGGTCTCCATGGACCCGCATCCGAAGAACGCCATTGAAATGGCCTATCGCTTGATCAAAGCGCTCGAACAGCCAAAGGGTGTGTTGACCCTGTTGCATGTGGGCGATGAGGCCTCCGCTCCGCACATTGAACTACCCCCGCTCGATGGTTGGAAGGTGGAACGCGTCGTGCGGCCCGGTGAGGTGGTGGGTACCATTGTGCACATGGCCGATGCCATCAGTTCGGATGTATTGGTGATGGCCACCAAGGGCCGTGATGGTTTCCTTGATGCGCTGCGTGGCACACAGACGGAACAGGTGGTCCGTACCGTGAATTGTCCGGTACTGGCGGTACCTGCTTAAGCCCGCCAACGCCCTACTGCCACTCGAGCAAGGTGATGCCGATCCCGATGGTGGTCTGCTCGTGGTTGTAGTCGAGCATGCTCTCGCCGTAGCCATGGAACACCTGGAGGTGCAGTTTCAGGTCCTCGGTCAAGGCAAATGACCATTCCCCCTGGATGGAACCGCCGTGGAACGGTTCGTTCAGCACCGACAGGCGCGCCTGGAGGGTGAAGAGGTGGCGCTTCAGCGCGTGCATGGCAATGAACTCCCCGCTGCCCAGGAGGTCCTCGATGTCGGGGTTCTCATCCACTTCCGGCGATTCCGGCAGGCGGAACCACGGTCGCAACAGCAGGGTGGTGCGGCCCCGGTCCAGCCCGATCTGGGCCACGATGCGGTTCCAGCTCCGGCTCAGCGGATCGGAGCGACCGTTGCTCTGATGGACGAGCCCCACGGTGAAAAGCCTTCCCGTGAACCCCAGCAATCGGTAGTTGGTGCGGAAGGCGAGGATGAACTCCGGCTCGTAGTTCGTTTCGCGGAAGGGCCTGGAGAGCTCCGCGTTGTACAACTGCCAGCGCGAGGTCTGCGTGTACCCGATCCAGAGGTCGCCCTTGCCCTTGAACAGCCCCTGGGCGGCCTTCAGCTTGAAGCTCAATTGGAACTTGAACTCGGTCGCGTTGAGCGGGATGCTGTCGAGCTGGCTTTCCGGCCTGCCTTCGCGGTACGGTCGGTAGTTGGGTGAGCTGCTCCACACCGCAGGCAGCATGTAGACCGGCTTGTAGGGCGTCAACCGGAACGTGCGGCCGCGCAGGCTGTCTGCCAGCTCACACCGGGTGGACAGGTCATGGCGCTCATGGGACAGCCACCGCTGCGCGGAAACACTGGCGGTGAGGCTGAAGGCCGCCACCACTGCGGCACACCAACGGGCAGCCGTGCAAGGTCGCAACACGATGGGAGAGGCCGGAATGCTCATCCCTTCAGCTCCTCCGGCATCAGGCACACCGGAACGGGGTCGATCTTATGTCGGTTGGCCGCATGGCGCTGGTCGAAGATGGCGAGCACCTGTCGCTGGCGGTCCGTAAGGGTGAGTGTCCGGGTGTCCACAACCCGGTAGCGGAGGTCCATGGCCCATTCAAGTTCGGGGTAGGTGGCGCCGATCTGGTCCTCATCGCTCCGATCGTCGCCCCACAGCCCATCGGTCGGCTTGGCCTGCAGGATGCTCTCGATGATACCCAGTTCCCGCGCCATGGCGAAAACCTCGGTCTTCGTGAGGTCGGCGATCGGCGAAAGGTCCACACCGCCATCACCGTACTTAGTGAAGAACCCAATGCCAAAGTCCTCCACTTTGTTACCGGTCCCGGCCACCAGGAAACGCAGTACACCGGCGAAGTAGTAAAGGGTGGTCATGCGCAGGCGCGCCCTTGTATTGGCCAGTGAAAGCTCCAACTGGCGAGGGTCTTCATCCTTCGGTAGTGCCTGAACGAGCGCATCGAAGACCGGTGTGAGCTTCACCACTTCGAGGCGTACGTTGGGATATTGTTCGCGCAGCCAGGTAATGTGGTCCTGCGCTCGCTGCACCTGAGCATGTGCCTGATGGATGGGCATCTCCACGCATAATGTGGGCAGGCCGGTTCGTGCGCACAAAGTGCTGGTCAGCGCACTGTCCACGCCACCGCTTACACCAACGACGAATCCTCGTTGACCACTGCGTTCGCAGTGTTCACGCAGCCATACCGTAATGTGGTCGATCGCTCCCTGAATGTTCATGGGTTAAAAATGCGAAGTCCTGCCGATCAGGGGCAGGACTTCGATCAGTTGGGCCGAAAGCGATCAGAAGAAGAGCCCAATGGTCAGCTCCAGGTAGTGGGCGCGCAGATCGGCCTTCTTTTCCGGAACCGCATCGAAATTGGCGATGTTGGTGAACCCGTTGTTGTAAGTGATGCCGGCCAATAGGCTGGTGTTGCCACTGAAGTTGTACTCCAGGCCACCCCCCACGATCAGTGAGGCCTTGAAGATGTTGATGTCCTCGGAGATGTTCTCTTTCTCGAGCTCCTCGAACTTCTCAACGATGGTCGGGGCGTTCTCGTAATATACCGGAAGGACCATGTCGGCCCGAGCGCGGATATTGAACGCAGCACCGAAACCGACCTGGGCGAAGTAGCGCATGTAGCCGATCTCGTTGGTCATCAACTTCACGGTAAGGGGCAGCTCCAAGTATTGCAGCTTGGCATCGGTCGTAAGCTCCTTCGTCTTCTTCACGGTCTGGCCAGGTGCATCGTAGTATTGAAAGTCCTGTTTCCACTTGGCCGTGATGTTGTTCAGGTTGATGCCTGTTGCGAACCGGTAATTGCCGGTGCTGCCAATGGGGAACTCGGTCATTAGTCCGAAGGTGTAGCCGAAGCCTGACCCATTGGCGTCGAGCTCCTTGGTCTCCGAGGTGGCGAAACCCATGTTCGGGCTCAGTTTCAGGCCGAAGCGAACACCGCCCGCATCTTCCTGGGCGTTCATGAGCATCGGCAGGCACATCAGTGCGGTGGCCAAAAGGGCGTGGACCTTCTTCATAGTTTTGCAGTTCGTTTCAGCGATCAAAAGTAACGTGTTCACCGATCGGGCATTCTGGATGCTGCTTGCTGCCGCATCGATTTTCCTCTCTGCCTGTTCGGGTGGTTCGGGGCCGGTCGTGGAGGTTGATCCCAAGCCTATGGGCTTAAGGATCGGTCGTTTGGACCAGGACCTGTTCAGTGCTTCGTCGGACAGCATGGCCTCGGTAAGTCGCAAGGCCTATGCCACATATGGCGAGTTCTACCGGATCTATATCGAGGAGATCCTGCAGGGCGCTCCCTTGGAGGATCCCCGGTTGACCATGGTGCTCGATCGGTTCGTACACGATCCCGATTGGTCACTTGCCCAAGAGGGGGTGGACAGCGTGCTTGGCGATATGGCTGTTCAGGAGCAGGACCTCGACCTTGCCTTTGGTCGCCTGCATGTTCTGTTCCCTGACAGCCTTGTCCCGCGACCCATTGCCTTCAATTCAGGTTACAACTACGGGATCTTCCCTACGGATAGCGTGCTGGGTATCGGTGTGGAATGGTTCATCGGAAAGGACCATCCGGTGATCGGTTACCTCGCCCCTGAAGCTTTTCCCCAGTATGTAAAGGATCGCATGGTGCCTGAAATGATGGTGCCCAGCGCGGTTAAAGGATGGCTGTTGGTGCATTACACCCGCGATATCCGTGGGGCCGATGTGCTCACCAACCTGGTGGAGACCGGAAAGGTGATGGCCCTGCTCGATGCGTTGCTGCCGGATACCGAACCCCACCTCAAGTTCGCATTCAGCCAGGCCCAGTTGGGGTGGTGCGAGGCCAACGAACTGCTGATCTGGAAGGACATCGTGGGCAAAGACCAACTGTACAGCAAGAAGGCGGGTGACATTGGTCGGTTGATGAATGACGGACCTTTCACGAACGGTTTTCCGCGCGAGAGCCCTGGACATATCGGAGAGTGGATCGGTTACCGCATGGTGCGTGCCTATATGAAGGACAACCCGCGTATCACCTTTGCCCAGTTGTTCGCCTTGGACGATCCACGGATCATCCTGAAGAGCTACAAGCCCCGATAGTCAACGCCCAGCGCCCACCATTCCATGAGGACTTCCGACATCCGCCTTTCCGTTCAGCTCGACGAGAACAATGTGCCCGACCGGATCGATTGGGAGGCCGAGGATGGTGGTGTGCGCAGCAGCAGTAAGGCCGTATTGCTTGCCCTGTGGGATGAGCAGGAGAAGAACACCATGCGCATCGATCTGTGGACCAAGGAGATGACGGTGGACGAGATGAAGGCCTTCTTCCACCAGAACCTCCTCACCCTGGCCGATACGTTCGACAGGGCAACGGGAGAAGCTCGGATGGCGGCACAGATGCGCGATTTCGCAGCCTACTTCGCCGAGCACATGTTGCCCGAGCTCAACAAGAAGTAGGGTAGGCCCTTCGCCCGGAAGGGTTCAGGCTCCCCATTGCCCGTTCACTTCCTCAATGAACCCGAGCAGTTCGTCCCGGCCCTTGGCGGTCTCGGATGAGGTGGTGAACATGGTGGGCAACTGTTCCCAGGTCTTCTTCATTTCCCGCTTGAACCCTGCGACGTTGGCCTGCACTTTCGGTTGAGCCAGCTTGTCGCTCTTGGTGAACACGATCACGAACGGGATCCCGTTCTCGCCCAGCCACTGGATCATGTCCAGATCGTTCTTCTGCGGGTCAAGACGGGAGTCCACCAGCACGAAGGTGCATTGCAGGTTCTCCCGTTCACGCAGGTAGGTGTGGATCATCTGCTGCCACACGGCACGTTCGCTTTTGCTTGCTTTCGCAAAACCGTAGCCGGGCAGGTCGGCCAGCATCCATGGTCGCTCGCTGGTCAATGTGCCCAGCACCTTGAAGTGCTCCACGTTCCGCGTGCGGCCCGGAGTATTGCTCACGCGAGCCAGCTTGCTGATGTTGCACAACATGTTGATCAGCGAGCTTTTGCCCACATTACTGCGACCTATGAACGCGTATTCGGGCAGTGTGGGCTTGGGCCAGTGCTTGGCCTCGCGGCCACTGCCCAGGTGTTCGGCGATCAGGGAGCGCATGCAATGATCGGGTCGTGGATGGGGGCTGGCTGCTTTGAAGGCACTCCGTACATCCTATCGAATGGTCCTTGACAGCCAGTCCTCCAGAATGGCATTGAACCGCTCGGGCCGTTCCATCATGGCCGCATGGCCGCATTCGTCGATCCAATGCAATTCGCTGTGTGGCATCAGCGTATGGAACTCTTCGGCCACATGCGGCGGGGTAATGGTGTCCTGCCGGCCCCAGATCAGCAAGATGGGCATCTTGAACTTGGGCAGCTCATTGGCCATGTTGTGACGTATGGCGCTCTTTGCCAAGGACAGGATGCGGATCAACTTGCCCTTGTCGTTCACCGTTTCGAACACCTCGTCCACCAGTTCATCGCTTGCGTGCTTGGGGTCGTGGAAGGTGACGGCCACTTTCTTGCGGATGAACTCCTTGTCCTCTCTCCGGGGGAAGCCGCCGCCGAAGGCATTCTCATAGAGTCCGCTGCTGCCCGTGAGCACCAGGCTATGGACCATGGCGGGGAACCGGCTGCAATACACCAGGGCCACATGGCCGCCCAGCGAGTTGCCGATCAGGTTCACCTCCTTGTAGCCTTTGTGGCGAATGAAGCGCTCGAGGAAACGGGCCAGATTATCCACGTTGGTGCTCAGCATGGGCATGCTGTACAGGGGCAGCATGGGCACCAACACCTTATAGCGCGGAGTGAAGTGATCGAACAGGGGACCGAAGTTGCTCAGTGCACCGAACAGGCCGTGTAGCAGGATCAAGGGGTGTCCCTCTCCAGCCTCCAGGTACCTGAACTCGCCTTCTTCCTTCAAATGTCGTTCGCTCGCCATGTGTACATCGCCTCCGTCCAAAGGTAGGCGGTGGTCCACTACACAAGCCCCCCGCTAAGGGCGCCTGTTCACACTGCCCTGTGGACGCTTTGGTGTGGTATGGTGTGCCGGAACGGGTGTCGTTGTCGGTGCTTCGTGCCTTGGTCCGTACCCACTTGGGGGATCAAATGGGCGGTCGGGTTGTTAATTAGCCCCACTTTGCCCCACTGCTATTTTGTGCTCATTTTTCAATGTTTGTGCGGTGTTTTGCAACATATCGCTAGCTTGGCCGTTGAAAAATTATCAACAATACGGGTCAAAGTGGGAGTAAGTGGCTGAAAGTGGGGCATTTGGCCTACTTTCGCGTCCATCCCGCGCACACGCTGGCATGCTGAACCTCCTGGGTGAATACGATCTCCGACTGGACGCCAAAGGGCGCCTGACGCTCCCTGCAGGGCTGCGCAAGCAGCTCGATGGTGAGCTCCAGAAGGGCTTCGTGGTCAATCGGGATGTGTTCAAGCCCTGTCTCGTGCTCTATCCCATGGCCGAATCGGAGCAGACGCAATCCATGATGCGACGCCTGAACCGCTTCGTGGAGAAGAACCTCGAGTTCATCCGACGCTTCATGAACGGAGCGACACCGGTGGAACTTGATCCGAGCGATCGTCTGCTCCTGCCGAAAACCCTGATGGACCATGT
>CAZQFG010000015.1:0-29029 GCA_964592515.1 uncultured Chryseobacterium sp.
CGGTGACCTCTTGCATGCCATGCAAGCGCTCTAGCCAGCTGAGCTAATTCCCCAAAATGTCAACCCATCCGTGGATGGGGACGCAAAAGTATACAAATGTCCAATATCAACCATCTCCGACAAGTACCCCCTAAAGTGTGCCTTGTAAATGTGAAAGAACGTTGATCCCACAATGATCCACCGCCTTCGGGGTTCAACCAACATGGGAGACTGGCCGGGAGGCCGGGGAACTTGGTTAGAAGGGGTGGGGATGGGCTGGTTTTGGAGCAATAGGGACTGTCGCCCAATAGGTGGACCGGCAGATAGGCAGGGTGCCCGTCCCCCCCTTTCAACCGAAGGCCTTACCGGACCAGTTTGATGAACCGGTAGGTGGCTTCCTGTGAGCGCAGTGGGGTGGATCCCCGTTCGGCCTTGCGGTGGACGTTCTTTTGGTCGCGGTCAATGATCCGCGCCTTCACCGTGTCCTGCCATTGAAGTTCAAGCAAGTGCCCTACTTGGCGCTGTAGCTGCGTATCCAGTATTGGGAAGGCCACTTCCACGCGGCGGTCAAGGTTCCGGCCCATCCAGTCTGCACTGGCCAGGTACACGAGCGGAGTGCCCTTGTTCTCAAAAACAAAGCAACGGGCATGCTCCAAGTAGCGGTCAATAATGCTCACCGCTGCTATGTTGGCGCTCATGTTCCGCACGCCGGGCACCAGACAACAAATGCCACGTACGATCAAGCGTATGGACACCCCGGCGTTGCTGGCATCGTACAGCTTGCTGATCAGGGCCCGGTCCTCCAGGCTGTTCGTTTTAATGGTGATACCCGCCGGAAGTCCCCGCTGCGCATGTTCGATCTCTTTGTCGATCAAGGCCTCAAGCCGGGTACGCAGGTCCATGGGGGCCACCAGCAATTGCTCCGTGCGGGGCCTTGATCGGCGATTCTGCAAATGGGCGAACACACTGGCCACATCAGAGGTGATCCCCGTATGCGAGGTGAGCAGCCCGAGGTCAGAATAGATCCGCGACGTGCGCTCGTTGAAATTGCCCGTGCCCAAGTACGCGAACCGCTTCAAGGTGCCGCGTTCGCGCCGTTCGATAAGGCACAGTTTGCAATGCACTTTCAGGCCCTCGTAGCTGTACAGTACCCGCGCACCGGCCTTTTCAAGCGCCGCACCCCAGAACAGGTTGGAGTCCTCGTCGAACCGGGCCTGCACCTCCACGAACACGGTAACGCGCTTGCCATTGCGCAGGGCTTGGATCAGCGCTTCGCAGACCTGTGATCCACTGGCCACCCGGTAGAGGGTGATGGCGATATGCTCCACACGCCGGTCCTTGCCCGCCTGCTGCAGCAGGTGAACGAACTGACCGAAATCGTTGTAGGGGAAATGCAAGAGGATGTCCCCTTTCGCAACGGCATTGAACGGGTCGGCGCCCTGCAAGGCAGGATGGGATATCGCCGGCCAGGGTTTTTCCCGCAGTTCCGCGTGCCCCTCCACCGGCAGGGTGAACAGGTCGCTGAAGTTGTGGTACCGACCACCGGCCACCGTGTCCTGCTTGGTGAGCCCGAGCAGGGTGCGCAAGGCTCGCAACAGGCCCTTGGGCATGGCACTGTCATACAGGAACCGAGACGGCACACCTGTGCGCCGTTTGCGCAGGCTCTTCTGCACCTTGTCCTTCACGCTCATCGCGAATTCCTCGTCCAGATGCAGGTCGGCGTCGCGCGTCAATTTCACCGCATAGCAACCGAGCACGGTGTGCCCTGTGAACAGCTCCTTGATGCACAGGCGGATCACATCATCCAGAAAGAGCATGTCCTGCTTGCCCTTGGCCCCCGGCAGAGTAACAAAGCGGCCCAGCTCATCACTGGGGATATTGAGCAGCACCAATCGGATACGGCCCTTGGTCCGCAGCCTGCAGGCGAAGTAGAGCTTGCGGTCCTCAATGAACGGGGCATTGCCCGTGCGTATTGCGGCCGTGCTCAGAAGCGGAGCAATGTGCTCGCGAAAGTGGGCGAAGAGGTGTGTCCGTTGCTTCTTGTTCAGGTCATCGTCGCGTAACAACCTAATGCCGGACTTTGCCAAAGCGGGCAACAGCACGTTCCGGTACAGGGCCCCGAATTCCTGTTGTTGCTTCAGTGCCTTGCGGTTCAGTTGGTCCACCAGTTTCTCGGGCGGCACCTCAAGCGCGGTCCTGTAGGTCTTGCGGAGCTTGGCCAGGCTGCGGAGCGAAGCCACCCTTACCCGATAGAACTCGTCGAGGTTGCTCGAGTAAATGGCCATGAACTTGATCCGCTCCAACAAGGGGTTGGAGGGGTCCTTGGCCTCTTGCAGCACGCGTTCGTTGAAGCTCAGCCAGCTGAGGTCGCGATCGAAGAACAGCTCTTTGGTACGTATGCGCGGCTTCTTCTTGGCCGCCATTCGTGCGCGCTGATGGAGCGCTTCCAGATTGATGCGCTTCTGCGCCCCATACCGCGTTTCGGCTTGGGATGTGTGGAAGCGATGTCCCTCCAAATAGGAAAGATCTTCCCTGAGCCATTCTGCAACGGAGGGCTTCTTTCCCCGTACGGCGCCCAACTCAGCCCGGAGGCGCTCGCTCTTCTGCTGGAAGTCGATCTGGCCTGCTTTGGATGAGTCTGCATCGCGCATGATCCGCTGAAGTTCCCCTTGTGGGGAGACCCCCATACGGGTGGCCATGATCAAAGACTTCACCGTTCGGATGTCGCGCACGGCCACGCCATTCTTCTCCAGGAAGGCCTCGGCCAGTTCGGCGCTCTTTTCCTCGTGACCGGCATAGGCCAGGGCATACCCACTATCGTGGAAAAGGGCGGCGAGTTCAAGCAGCTGTATTTGCCGGGCCGTTAGTCCGATGGACCTACCAATGGCCACGGCGGCGCGTGTTACGGAAAGGGTGTGCTCCAGGTCATGGAAAACCATGTGGCGGGGCATGCGCGCCGCGAACCAACGCTTTACATGCAGGCGCGCTTTCTCCAGCAGTCGCTCGTTGATCATGGGTGGCGGCGAAGTTAACCGGACCCGCCGCGGCGTTGCTCCCGCTATCTTTGGTCATCGGGCCTTGAATGGACGCAGCCAACGCGCATAGCCTCTGGCAGGCCCTTGGGGCTGGGCGCGCCGCGTTCCTCTACAGTGGCCGTTTCGATGATGGACTTACGGCCAGCCTGGTCTCCTTGGCCGAGGGTCTATTGAGCCGTGATGGTGAACGTACACAGCGCAACAAGCTGGCGTTCATCATGGTGGAGGCCTACCAGAACATTGTGCGTCATCGTGCGCGTTTGCCTAAAAGCACGGAGCAAGGCGCTGGTCGCAGCCTCTTCTGGGTCCAGCACGAAGATCAGGGTGATCAGGTCATCGCCATGGACCCGGTGCCGCGAGCCGAGGCCATTGCGCTGGCCCGGTCGCTCCATCAGATCAAGGGGCTTGATATTACCCAACTGAAAGACCTTTTCCTGCGCGGGCTACAGGGTGTATCGCGCTCGGAACGTGGCGGGGCGGGCCTCGGCCTGATCGAAATGACCAGACGCTCAGGCCATGAGCTGGGGCATGTCTTCTTCGACCTGGACATCGATCACCAGTTGTTCCTGCTGTCCGTCGTACTTGGTGGCGTATCCGCCGAAGGCGCTCTGGGCTCCAAGGCAAAGGCTGTCCACGAACTGGTCGCGCGGGAGGATGTCATCATGGCCTTTCAAGGTCGCCTCACGACTGCATTGAAGCATATGCTCTTGCGGGCGGTCCCCAAGGAATTCGAAGAAGAGCTTTTCGGCACCGAAAGAACGCAGGCCCTGATGTTGGCCGCATTCGAGTGGATACGGGACGTTGGGTCCCCCGATGAGGACGCCATGGTGGCCATTACCCGATGCGCAGGAATACCCGCATTGGTGCTCGGGGTGCCCGTGGGTCACTCCACCATGGTACAAACGATGGGTTATTCCGCCGTATTCCGTGATGCAAGTGCGGCTGAGCGGCAGAAACTGTACCGCGACATGTTGCTGGGCCGGGAACAGGCCTTGCCCCGACAGTTCCTGGGCCTGTTGGACATGGCGCGTCTTTGCCCTGAACCACTCGTGGTGGAAGCGGGTCCATCAGAGGGGAAGGCTTGGCTGATGGTGCGGAGCTGCCTGTAGGCCACGTTGCCCTGTCCCCACCTACCGTTCCTCGCTCCGTTCTTCATGCCACATACGGATCGGCATGACCTTGGAGTTAGTAGAACGGAACCAACCCCCTAGGCACATGTTCATCCTGCTTCATCAACTTCTTCAAGGCTTGGGCCGCTTCGAACAGTGGTTCGATGCGCACTTCGGCTGGTTCTTCACTAACGGGATGAAATCTCCGGACCGCGCCGGTGCAGAGAGCTTCAGAGCTTGATGCAGACGTTTTTCGCTTCGGTGAAGAAACGTAGCGCCTCCACACCGCCCTCGCGCCCAACACCGCTCTGCTTCATACCGCCGAACGGTGTACGCAGGTCGCGGACCATCCAACAGTTCACCCACACAATTCCCGACTCCAGCTGGTGCGCCATGCGGTGCGCCCGTTTCACATCGCTGGTCCAAAGCACCGAGGCCAGCCCATAAGGGGTGCCGTTCGCAGCGCTGAGCGCATCTTCCTCGGTCTCGAAAGGCGCGATGGTGACCACCGGCCCGAAGATCTCTTCCTGGTTCGTGCGGCAGGCCGGCCCCAGGCCCTCGATGACCGTAGGTGCGATATACCAGCCCCCCTGAAGTTCGCCATCCAAGTGCACGCGCATACCGCCGCACAGCACACGGCCACCTTCCTCTCGGGCGAGATCGATGTAGGCCAGTACCTTTTCCATATGTCCCTCAGACACTACGGCGCCGAGGTCGCTGGCCGCATCGCGAGGGTCGCCCACCCGCAGGGCTTTCACACGTTCAACGAATGCATCGCGGAAGCGATCGTACAGCGGGCGTTCCACCAGGATGCGTGACCCGCACAGGCAGATCTGGCCTTGGTTGCGGAAGGAACTGAGCACGGTGGTGCGCAACGCCTGTTCCAGATCGCAGTCGGCGAAAATGACCACCGGGTTCTTGCCGCCAAGCTCCAGGCTCATCTTCTTGAACATGGGAGCGGCAACGCGTGCGATCTCCTGTCCCGTTCGTGTGCCACCGGTAAAGGAGATGGCCTTCACCCCAGGGTGTTCGGTAATGGCGGCACCTACTTTGGGGCCCAGGCCATGCACAATGTTCAGCACACCGGGCGGCATGCCGGCCTGTGCACAAAGTCGGGCCATGCGGTAAGCGGTCATGGGGGTCACTTCGCTCGGTTTGGCCACCACACAATTACCGGCAGCGAGCGCTGGCGCGATCTTCCAGGTGAACAGGTAGAGCGGCAGGTTCCAGGGACTGATGCAGCCCACCACACCAATGGGGCTGCGGTCGGTGTAGTTCACCGCTACATCGTCCATTACATGGGCCTCGGTGCTGAAGTGCAGGATGGCCGTTGCGAAGAAGCGGAAGTTGGCCACCGCCCTGGGGATGTCGACCTTCTGCGCCAGGTGCACCGGCTTCCCATTGTCGCGCGATTCGGCCTCGGCAAAGCCCCCGAGGTCCTGCTCGATCAATGCGGCGAGACGCAGCAGCACATTGCTGCGGCCTTCGCGACCCATGGCCACCCAAGCCGGGAATGCCGCTTCAGCCGCTTGCACGGCCGCCTCCACATCGCGTGCATCACTATCGGCAAGGCGCGCGTAAACCTTGCCTGTGGCCGGTTCGTGCACATCGATCCATGTGTTGCCTGTGGCCCGAACAAGGTCGCCACCGACCAGATTGAGGATGTCTTCCATGGTACGTGGCGAAGGTAGCGGCTGTGGGGCGGCGATGGAGCGTGGGCCAAGTCAAAAGGCCCCCGCCGTGGCGGGAGCCTTTCAACCCCTTGTTGCCCTTTAGCAGGACCAAAACCTACCGTTACCGGTGTCATCGATACCGCCATTTCCAACGCTCTTTCACCGTGGAGCGGTATCGCGTTGGCAAAGGTCCGGCAGTAAAATATGGTGGCCTGTTAACCAAATGAGAACGAACGTTAAGATGCGTTAAGGGGTGGGCGCTCACTTGGGCCGCCGGTAGTTTCGCTCCGTGGATAAACGCTGGTCGGTCCTATTGCTCGTGGCGCTTTGTGCAGCGCTGGTCGGCCTGTTGTCCCTTCAGGTGGTCTGGTTCAGCAGGACCATTGCGTTGCGTGGCTCACAATACGAGCAATCCGTGGACAATGCGTTGTTCGCGGTTAGCGACCGGCTGGAGCTGCAGGAGCGTATCGGCCGTTTGCGCCGCCATGCTGGTGGTCAGCAGTTGATCCATCATCTCGATTCGCTCCATGCGCAGCAGGCCCCTGGGCTCCTGGATCTTGGATCAACAACGGGGCTCACCGATGCGGATCACGAAGCCTTGGTGGCGAACGTGGTACGCGACATCCTGCGCTCAAGTGCGGAAAGTGATCCCCGCGATCGCATTGATGCCAATCTGCTTGACTCCCTGCTCCATGCCGAGTTCATTGCCATGGGTCTCCCCGCACCCACGGCTTATGGTGTGTTCACAAGTGCGGGTGAGCCGCTGCTACTGGGAGGGCATGAACCTATGGTCTCCACGTTGCAGCCTTCGCCCTACGTGGAGCGTCTCTTCCGCCACGATATCAGCGGCCTGCCGGTGTTTTTACACGTGAACATGCCCGATCAGCGTGACATTGTGTTGCGCGGCACCGGGATCATGTTGTTCGCTGCCGTGCTCTTTACGCTCATCATCGTGCTGGCCTTCATCTACACGCTACGCACGATCAGACGCCAGAAGCAGCTCAGCGAGATCCGCACGGACCTTGTCAACAACCTCACCCACGAACTGAAAACGCCGATCAGTACCATTGGGTTGGCCTGCGAAGCATTGTCCGACCCTTCGATGCCCAAGACCGAGGACCAGGTGCGCACCTATGTGAGCATGATCCGCGAGGAGAACAAACGGCTGGGCGCTTTGGTGGAGAACGTATTGCAAAGTGCTGTGCTCCTGCAAGGCCGCATGTTGCTGAAACCGGTGGAACTGGATATGCATAAACTGGTGGAGGAGGTGGTGCGTGGCAGTAGCATAAGAGTGGCCAAGGGCAATGGCCGGATCGGAACGCGCTTGGATGCGGAGATCCATGTGGTCATGGGCGATCGTATCCACCTTACGAACCTATTGTACAATCTGGTGGACAATGCCGTGAAATACACTGCCACGGAGCCGCGCATCACCATTGCGACCTCAAGCAATACGGAGGGCATTACTGTCAGTGTCACAGACAATGGCGTGGGCATTCCGGCATCGGAGCAGCGCAAGATCTTTGAACGACTGTACCGGATACCTACTGGCAACGTGCACAATGCCAAGGGGTTCGGGCTTGGTCTTAGTTATGTGCGCACCGTGGTGGAGCGCCATGGTGGCCATATCCGCTTGGACAGCGCTCCCGGAAAGGGCAGTACCTTCCACATCTTCCTACCATTTGAACATGTCGCAAGCCAAGAAGCTGCTGGTGGTCGAGGATGACCCCAACCTCGGCACCATGCTGTCCGATTATCTAAGGGCCAAAGGCTTCCAGGTGGAGTTGTGTACCGACGGGGCACTCGGAAGAAAGGCCTATGACCGCGGCGGTCACGATCTGCTCCTGTTGGATGTGATGTTGCCGCTGAAGGACGGCTTCACCCTGGCGCGCGAGATCAGGGAGAAGGATGCGACAACGCCCATCATCTTCCTCACGGCCAAGAGCATGAAGCAGGATACCTTGAAGGGTTTTGAGAGCGGTGCGGACGATTACCTTACCAAGCCCTTCAGCATGGAGGAGCTGATCCTGCGCGTGAATGCCGTTTTGCGCCGCACCAATGGGGTGACCGCTCCCGAACCCGAGCCCGAACGGTTCGCGCTCGGCGACTCCTCCTTCGACCCTCGCAAACAAGTGCTGCGTACACCTATAGGTGAACGCCGCCTTACCACCAAGGAATCGGAATTGTTGCGCCTTCTGTGCCTGCACCGGAACAAGGTGCTCGAACGTTCGGAGGCTCTGTTGAAAGTGTGGGGCAACGACAGCTATTTCAGTGGCCGCAGCATGGATGTGTACATCGCCAAGCTCCGGAAATACCTCCGCGAGGACCCTTCGGTGGAGATCATTAATGTACATGGCCAAGGCTTCCGGTTGATAGCAGGTGAGGGGCAATGATCCCTGGCTGGCAGGGGTTCTGTATTCAAATACGGACCCATGGAACGCGCAGCACATTCTTGGCATTCAGTACATCGCAATGGCTCAAGGCGTTCGGCCTTGGGTCTGATGGTCGCCTTCTCGCTCACCTTGGTGGCCTTCGAATGGCGTACCGGTCCATCGCGGCCGGTCGCTTCTGATGATGGGGAACTGGCCTTGGAGGATCCCGTGGACCACGCCGTGGTCATTCGTGTGGTCGATCCTGTATCCACCTCCGCACCGAAGCCACGTGCACGGGCAACCAGCGCTGTGGGCATAGTGAACCCCGTGGAGCCTTCGGAGCCTGCTTCGGAACCTGCGGATCCCACAGAGCCCGCACAAGGGACGAACGTGGACCCCATTGATCCCGCCGCGGAGGTACTTCGAGGTCCGGATGAGGTCACCACTCCTGAGATACACTTCTGGGGTTCTGTGGGGGTAAGGCCTTATTTCATGGATTGCCTGAAGCGGTCGCCCAGCTCGTTGGACGAGTGTACCGAATACCGCATTCAGAAACACTTGGAGCGCGAGTTCAAGGTGCCACCCGGTATTCGTGGCGATGTGCGCACCACGGTCACGTTCGAGATCGATCGTGAGGGACGGATCGGTAAGCTGATCTGCGCCCCAAAGGTGAATGCCGAGGTGGAGCGTGAGATCGACCGAGTGCTGCGGGCACTTCCGCAATTCGTCCCCGGTAGCCAGGGCGGTTTACCTGTGCCCGTTTATTATCAGATCCCCCTGCGGGTGCGTTCCATCTGACCCTATGCTCACAGGCAGGCGGTGCGGCCGCCATCCACCGGCAGGTTGATGCCATTGATGTAGGCTCCGCCAGGACCGGCAAGGAAAGTGACCGCAGCGGCGATCTCCTCTGGCTTGGCGAACCGACGGAGGGGGATCTCGTTCATCATTTTCTGCGCCGCTTCCGCTTCGCTGATCCCGCTCTTCGCCGATTTGTTGCGGATGATGGCTGCCAGACGTTCAGTACTGGTGGCACCGGGAAGCACATTGTTCACCGTGATGTTGAACTGCCCCAGTTCGGTCGCCAGGGTCTTCGACCAGTTGGCTACGGCACCCCGGATGGTATTGCTGACGCCGAGGTTGGGCAGCGGTTGTTTCACGCTGGTGCTGATCACATTGATTATACGGCCATGCTGGCGTGCTTTCATGCCAGGAACTATGGCGCGCACCAAGGTCTGGTAGCTGAGCAGGTGCAACCGGAACGCTGCCTCGAACGCGGCAATATCCGCCTCATGCGCCGGGCCGGGAGGGGGGCCGCCCGTGTTGTTCACCAGGATATCCACCCGGTGTTGGTGCATATACTGTGCAATAACCTCGGCCAGGGTTGGGGTCGCCGACATGTCAACAGGAAGCATCAGGTGCTGCTGCCCTTGGCCCCGGTCGAGTTCGCCCAGCGTGCGGCTCAACGCATCGAGGTCCCTGGCCAAAAGGGTGACCGTGGCACCTTGCTGTGCGAATGCCATGGCCACTGCCTTGCCGATACCCTGTGTGCTCCCACAGACCAGCGCGTGCTGGCCGATCAATGTCTGCTCCATGGGGTAAAAGTAGACCTGCTGTATCCCGTCCGGAAGCGAGGCATAATTTTCTGGCTTGCGAGAGTAAGTGATGAACGGTGGATAACTCACGACGCATCGTACCGTCCTACCCGGGTTCACGTGATAAGTTTGTCGCTCTACTTTCGGATCAACCGGAATCCATAACACCAACAAATGAGGAACTTCTACCTTCCATTGACCGTGGCCCTGCTTGCATGGTCCGCCGCGGACGTAGGTGCGCAAGCCTACAAGCCACAGCCGGTCAAGCCGGCCATGCGCCCATCCACATTCGCCCCCACCGTGCATCAGCGCGCCGTGCGCAACGAGAGCGAACGAGGTGGTATTGCCAACGACGATTGCTCTTCAGCGATCACACTGGTCATTGGTACGAGCTGCGCACCTCAGGCACTTACTTCGACAGGCGCTACCGAATCTCAAGCCGCCATCCTATGTAATGGGTTCACCTCCCCAGAGGCGAATGATGTATGGTTCTCCTTTACGGCCAACGGCCCGGTGACCACTGTTGAAGTGAGCGGCGTAGATGATTTTGACGCCGTAATGGAGGCCTTCACTGGTACGTGTGGTGCTCTACAGAGCATTGGTTGCATGGATGCCACCTTCCCACCGAACTCCACGTTGGAGGTGTTCCCGATCGCAACCGTAGCGGGTCAGACCTACTACGTCCGTCTGTACTCCTATTGGTCTCCTGTTCCTGTTTCCTCCAGTTTCACCATTTGCGCCTATGCACCAAGCGGCGTTCCTGCAAATGACCAGTGCGATGCAGTAACTCCGGTCTCGCTTGCCGTTGGTGGATCGGTGAACTTCACGGGTGATAACACGGGTGCCTTGGATACCGAGGGACTTGGTGTTGCCAGTGTCTGGCATGCCTTTACCACGACCGAATGCACGAGCCTTACGCTCAACTACTGCGGCACCGACCCCGCCTTCGAGAATGCGTTCCTGAACCTCTTCACAGGTTGCCCCTATGATGGATTCGTGGAGAGCGCCGCTTTCGATGTGACCACATGCCCCGATGGCAATGTGACCATCTTCTACGAATACGTGCCTGCAGGTACCTACTACTATGCGGTGCTGACGGAGCCCGGAGCGCAAGGACCCTATTCCATCACGGTGAGCGCATCGGCATGCCCGGCCGGTTACTGCGATGCCTTCGGTACAACCTGCGATGAGTTCATTGCCAACGTGGCGTTCGGTACCATCAACAACGCCTCGGATTGTGCCGATGGTGCGCTGGTCGACTACACCGCCATCAGCACCACGGTCGCCCAGGGTGCCGTGATCCCCATGACGGTGCTGAACGGCCCGAACATCTATGCTGAGGACCAGGTGGTTGCTTGGTTCGATTGGGACCAGAACGAGAGCTTCTTCGAGGCTGGTGAGGCCTACACCCTTACCTCTGCGGACGCAGGTGCCACCTTTACCGGCAACATCACTGTGCCGGCCGGTGCCACGCTGGGTTCCACCCGCATGCGTGTCCGTATGATGTACACGGGCAACCCCAGCCCTTGTGGTGCTTCCGAGTACGGCGAAGTGGAGGACTACACCGTGGTTGTTACCGCTGGTGGAAGTACTCCTGTCAATGATGACTGCACAGGTGCAGTGCCGGTGGCTCTTTCCGCAGGCAGCACTATCACCCTGTCCGGCAATAATACCGGTGCCACTATTGACGCCCCGACCGATTTCGTGATCGTTTGGGAAGCGTTCACGACCACGGAGTGCACCAATATCGACATTGGCTATTGCGTGCCGGGTTCCGAGTTCGGTGATTTCCTCATCAACATCACTTCGGGTTGCCCTGATATCATCGCTGGCCTGCTCACGGGTACCGTGTCCACGGACCAGTGCACGGTGAGCTTCCTGGAGGTGCCGGCCGGCACGTATTACATCCCCGTGCTGGTGGATCCCACCCTGACCCCGGTTGGTGATTACAGCCTGACAGTGACCGCCACCGCCTGCCCTGTGGGTGTGTATTGCTCTGCAAGCGCCACCAATGGGACCTTCGAGCTGATCGGTAACGTGGCTTTCGCGGATGTGGATAATGCCACCACTGATGCTGTTGGTTACGATGACCAGACCGCTGTGGTGGCCACAGTGACGGCAGGTGTGGATTACCCCTTGGAAGTGACCCTCGATGGTGGCTTCCCGGAGGACCAGGTCCTGGTGTGGATCGACTTCGACCAGAGCAACTCGTTCGAGCCCGGTGAACTGGTCTTCACCAGTGCTGTAGGCGCGGGTCCGCACACTGGCTCGGTCAGCATTCCGCTTACCGCTGTGGCCGGTAACACCCGCATGCGTATTCGTTTGCACGATACCCACGACGGCACCGATTACCCCAACACGCCGAACCCGACCCCTTGCGGCACCAGCACCTATGGTCAGGTGGAGGATTACACTGTCTTTGTGCAGGGTATCATCACTGGGGTTTCCTCCGAAGAGGCCATGGCCTTTACCGTGTTCCCCAACCCGGGCAATGGCGACATGACCATCGGTACCGGTATCATCGAAGGCCTCGTACAGTTCGAGGTGATGGACATGACCGGTCGTTTGGTGCATGGTGAACAGCGCGCGGTAAGTGCTGGGGCACAGGTGGAACTGAACCTGGCCGGCAAGTTGGCCGCAGGCACCTATGTGCTTCGCCTTAGCGGTGAGCAAGGCCGTACCGAACAGCGCATCGTGGTGCGTTGATCCGAGGTCGATATTGCATGAAAGGGGGCGGGCCATTGGTCCGCCCCCTTTTTGTTCGGTAATGGCCCGGGCCGACCTCAGTCCGGATCGTGAATAAGTTGGATCGGCGGTAAGTCCGGAGGTGATCGCGCGTGCACCAATTTTGCACCCGTTCCGACCGAATGAACGGTCCGGACCTATTCATCCAGTCCACATGCTCAGACATTACTCTTTGTTACTAAGCGTCTGCTTGGCGGTCCTTTGGGCCCCGATCGCCGCACATGCGCAACCCGCCAACGACGACTGTTCGGGCGCCATTGAATTGACGGCCGGTTCCACGTGCGTTCCTGTGGCCGGTACGGTCGCTGGAGCCACGGCCAGCCAGCCAGGAACGGTAACCTGCGATGGGTTCCAAGCCACCCCGGATGACGATGTGTGGTACCGCTTTACCGCCACGGCTGGTGCACACCAGATCAGGGTGGCCGGAAGCACCTCGTTCGATGCTGTCATCCAACTGTTCAGCGGTGGCTGCAACGGAACCTCTATCGTGTGCCGCGACCTGATCAGCGCCGGTGGTACAGAGGTCCTTGATGTTACGGCCCTCACTGTGGGGGATGAATACCTGGTCCGCGTGTTCAGCTGGGCGGCCACGCCTTCGACGACAACGGATTTCACCATCTGTGTCACCGCCTCCACGTTGCCTCCCAACGATGACTGTGCAGGTGCCATCACCATCACCCCCAACCCGGTGTGCACGCCCACCACGGGTACCATTGCCAGTGCCACCAACTCGGCTCCGGCCAGTGCTTGCGGCGGAACTGCCAATGACGACGTGTGGTACAAGTTCGTGGCAACTGCTGCCGACCACACCATTCAAGTGACCACCGGCAGCGGCTTCGATGCCGTGGTCGACCTGCGTAGCGGTGCTTGCAATGGCACCAGCATCAATTGCGTGGATGTGGTGAGCTCGAACTCTACGGAGAACCTTGTGGCCTCTGGTCTGAATGTGGGTGAGACCTACTTTGTACGGGTCTATCACTTTGGCACCAACATTCCAGCCAACCTGGGGCTCTCCATCTGTGTGTTAGGCCCGGTTCCTCCCGATTGTGCAGCGGACGCCGGTACGATCACCGCAGATCTGGACGAAGTATGTTATGTGGAGGGCGAGACGGTCATCAGTGCCACTCCTGATGATAATGAGTTCGTTCCCGCTGGTTACGAGGTCGTATACGTACTTACTAAAGGTCCGGGACTGCTTATCCTCGAGGTGGCACCAACTCCGGACTTCCTCGTAGCGGCTGAGGGCGGTTATACGATCCATACCCTGGTGTACGACCCCAACACCCTGGATCTCGGCTTGATCGAGCCCGGCGTTACCACCGGATTCGATGTCGACCACCTGCTCATTCAAGGTGGAGGCGTTATCTGTGGCAGCCTGGATGTTGTCGGCGCCCCTGTAACCGTTCTGGTATGCGTAACGTGTGACGCCGTCGCAGGCACCATTGTGGCCAATGAGCCTGTGGTGTGTCTGGTGGACGGCATGGCCATGTTCTCGGCCACGCAGGATGGGAACAGTGTCGTGCCCACAGGCTTCGAGACCGTATTTGTTCTTACGGAAGGCGCAGGCCTGGTCATCGTTGATGTGGCTGCTACCCCGGACTTCATGGTGACGACCGAGGGCAGCTACACCATCCACACCTTGGTGTATGACCCCACCACGTTGGATCTTGGCCTTGTGGAGATCGGTGTGACCACGGGCTTCGATGTGAACGCCCTGCTTATCCAAGGTGGTGGTGCCATCTGTGGCAGCCTCGATGTGACAGGCGCTGCTATCACCGTGGAAGTGTGCGTTACATGTGATGCGGATGCCGGTGCCATCTCTGCCAATGAGCCTGTGGTATGTCTGGTGGACGGCATGGTCATGTTCTCGGCCACGCAGGATGGGAACAGTGTCGTGCCCACAGGCTTCGAGACCGTATTTGTTCTTACGGAAGGCGCAGGCCTGGTCATCGTTGATGTGGCTGCTACCCCGGACTTCATGGTGACGACCGAGGGCAGCTACACCATCCACACCTTGGTGTATGACCCCACCACGTTGGACCTTGGCCTTGTGGAGATCGGTGTGACCACCGGCTTTGATGTGAACGCCTTACTGATCCAAGGTGGCGGCGATATCTGTGGCAGCCTCGATGTGACCGGTGCCCCGGTGACCGTGGAGGTGTGCCTCACGTGCGATGCTTTTGCAGGTACCATTATCGCCGATGCTTCCGTCGTTTGCCTTGTGGATGACATGGCCGTCCTCACAGCAACGCCCAATGGCGATATCGTGATCCCTGCTGGATTTGAGAAGATCTACGTTCTCACAAAAGGGGCCGGTCTGCTCATTATGGATGCCGCAAGCAGCCCTGACTTCATGGTTACAGCTGAAGGTGATTACACGATCCACACGCTGGTCTACGACCCCAACACCCTTGACATCAGTCTCATTGAGTTCGGTGTGACCACCGGATTCGATGTGAATGCCCTGCTGATCCAAGGTGGAGGTATCATCTGCGCCAGCCTCGATGTGGCGGGCGCTCCCGTCTCTGTGCAGATCTGCGTGGCCTGCGAAGGTGGGGATGTCACAACTGCGAACAGTGCTACGTCAGTGAACATCTGCCAGGATGGCGAAGCGGATGTCATTGATTTCACGACCAGCAGCACCTCCACGAATAACTATACCTATGTGCTCACCGACGATAGCGACCGGATCGTGACCCTGCTTTCCGGCAATGCGCTCGATTTCAACAGTGCTGCAGTGGGAGTTTACCATGTATGGGGTGTCTCTTACGATGGGAACCTGCTTGGTGCCGATGTGGGTGCCGATATCGCCGACCTGACCAACACGGGCACCTGCCTTGAGCTGAGCGCCAGCTTCGTGACCGTGACGGTGGAGATCTGCATCGGTGTGGCCGAGGCCGATCAGCTCACGTGGGGCATTTACCCGAACCCCACCGAGGGTCTGGTGACCTTGAACTACCGTGGTGCGGATGCGACCGTGAACATCGAAGTGGTGGACATGGGCGGCCGTGTGGTGGCCCAGGAAGGCCGCGCGATCACCAACGGACAGCGCCACACCATGGACCTCGGAGCTCTCGCCCCGGGAATGTACACGGTGCGTCTTACCTCCGGCCAGCAGGTGACCAACCTGCGTGTGGTGGTGCGCTGAGCGTAACCTGAATTGATCTTGAACGGGGCAGGTTTTCCTGCCCCGTTCTTTTTTCCCAAGGCCTTTGGTGCAACCCAATGGGCCAAGGCTGCGTACAGAAGGCCATGTACAGCAACGTCCTCAAGACACTTGCCCTGTCCGCGTGCATCGCGACAGCGCCATCGCTTCTTGCGCAGGCCGCTACCGATGAACGTATCCTGGAGATCGAGGGTCGCATTACCGATGGTGAGAAGAAGCTCGCTGGATGTGAAGTGATCGTTTACGAAGGCAACGAGGTCGTGGGTCGCCAGGTCACGGATAAGAACGGACGTTTCGGATTGGGACTGGGGCTTAACAAGGAGTTCGCGCTTGTTTTCCAAAAGGAAGGATTCCTCGCCAAGCGCGTGCTGGTAGACACTAGGGCCAAGATCCCGGCCGAAATGATCGGCATTCCACCGTTGGAAATGGCCATGAGCATGCTTCCGGCATCCAAGTACGACGGTGGCGACACCGATGTACTGGATTTCCCATTCGCCATTGTGCGCTGGAACAAACAGGCCATGGCGTTCGTACAGGACCAACAATACACCGCAGGCATGATGCGGGCGAACGGCGCGGCATTGCTTCAGGCAGGTCGCACCACCAAGGACTGAACCCCACTTACATACACCATAGACCAAGGCGTCCGCTTCCAGTGGGCGCCTTCGTCATTCCACGGTGCCCGCCTACCTTTAGGCCTCCGAACCACTGACCAATGGCCATCCGCAGACCCTTCAACCTGAAAGGTTGGATCGAAGAGAACCGCGACCTCCTGAAACCGCCCGTGGGCAACAAGAACCTCTACAAGGAGGCCGGCGACTACATCGTCATGGTCGTTGGTGGCCCCAATGCCCGCAAGGACTATCATTTCAACGAAACGGAGGAGCTGTTCTATCAGGTCGAAGGCGAAATCGAAGTGGGCATTCAGGAGGATGGCAAGGCCGTGACCATTCCGATCAAAGAAGGGGAGATGTTCCTTCTTCCCGCCAATATTCCCCACCAACCCCGCCGTGGCGCAAATACGGTGGGCCTTGTGATCGAGTGCAAGCGCGATGATCGGCAACTGCAGGACGGCTTGCAGTGGTATTGCGAGAAGTGCAACAACATGCTGCACGAGTACCGCTTCGTACTGCACAACATCGAAACGGACTTCATTCCCCGCTTCCGGGAATTCTATGGGAGCGAGGACCTGCGCACCTGCAAGAAGTGCGGGCATGTAATGGAGACCGACCCTCGCTTCGTGTAAGTCCTGCGGCATGGCCGAGTTCTTTTCCATCGATATCCACACGCACATCCTGCCGGAGAACATTCCGGACTTCGGATCGAAGTATGGCTACAGGGGCTTCATCCACCTGGACCACCACCGCCCCGGCTGTGCGCGGATGATGATGGACGACAAGTTCTTCCGCGAGGTACAGGCCAATTGCTGGGACCCTGCGGTGCGCATCGGCGAGTGTGATCAGCAGCGCGTTGACGTTCAGGTGCTCAGTACGGTGCCCGTGATGTTCAGCTATTGGGCGAAGCCGCACGATACGCTGGACCTCTCCATGTTCCTGAACGACCACATCGCTGGCATTGTGCATCGCTGGCCACGACGTTTCGTGGGTCTGGGCACCATTCCCATGCAGGACCCCGAACTGGCCATCCAGGAAATGGAGCGATGTAAGCGTATAGGGCTGGTAGGTATCCAGATCGGCACGCACATCAACGGTCTTAATCTGGGCGAGCCTCGCCTGTTCCAGATCTTCGAGGCCTGCCAGGAACTGGGCATGGCGGTGTTCGTGCATCCGTGGGACATGATGGGTGCCGATCGCATGGACAAGTATTGGATGCCCTGGCTCGTAGGCATGCCCGTTGAGACCACGACGGCCATAGTGAGCATGATCTTCAGTGGGCTGTTCGAGAAGCTGCCCAAGCTCCGTGTAGCCTTCGCACATGGTGGCGGTTCGTTCCCTGCCACGCTGGGTCGGATCGAGCACGGGTTCCTGGTACGGCCCGACCTCTGCGCGGTGGACAACAATGTGAATCCTCGGGAGTACTTGGGAAAGTTCTGGATCGATGCACTGGTGCATGACCCCGCAGTGCTCAAGATGGTGGTGGACCAGATGGGCGCTGACAAGGTGGCCATGGGTACTGATTACCCTTTCCCCTTGGGCGAACTGGAGCCGGGCCATTTGATCAAGAGCATGCCGTACGATGCGGCTACCAAGGAAATGCTGCTGAGCGGTGCCGCCCTGAAGTGGCTCGACCTTGGCCGTGACCTTTTCCGGTGACCAGCCTCAGCGCACCAGGTTCACGTGCCCAACGGCATCGCGTGTGCGCCCGCTGAGCTCCTTCGCTTCCAACTTCCAGACGTACGTATCGATGGGTGATGGCACTCCGTTGTATGTCCCATCCCATCTACCGGCAAGTGAGTTCGTGCTCCAGATCTCCTGCCCCCACCGGTTGAAGATGGACATTCTGAACGTGGCGATATCCTTGCCTTCGGCACCAAATAGGTCGTTCGCACCGTCGCCGTTCGGAGTGAAGGTGTTCGGCACGTAAAGCGATCCGTTCACAATGATAGTAAGCATGTCGGTGGCGGTGCAACCGTCGGGGTCAGTGACGGTCACCACGTAGGTGGTGCTTTCCTCCGGCCGTGCCACCGGACTTTCGCTGGTGGGGTCGTTCAATCCCGTGGTTGGTGACCAGCTTAGGGTACCGTTCCCTTCAGCGAACAACACCACGGGTTCCCAGAAATCGATCACCATGTCCGGCCCGGCCGTTACGAAGGGCGGGGGGCGAAGTGAGACCGTGACCTGTGCCTCGTCCATGCAGCCCATCTCATTGGAGACCAGCACCGTGTACGTGGTGCTCACGGTCGGCGTCGCAATAGGTGTGGCACTGCTCGCATTGTCCAAGCCTGTGGCAGGTGTCCACGTGTAGCTCGTGCCACCGCTCGCACCCAATTGCACCGGTATCCCGGGGCAGACCATCGTGTTGGGCCATGCATCGGCCTCCACGCTCACCACATCAATGAACACCGTGTCCTGCACCGATCCGCATGAGTTGCTCATGGTCACCACATATTCGGTGGCCGTGGTGGGATGGAAGGAAGGCGCTTGCACGTTCAAAGCGGTAATACCGGGCTGTGGTTCCCACGCATAGCTGTTCGCTGCGCCTGTCGCGAGCACCACCGTATCACCAAGACAAATGATCGTGTCCTGCAAGGCCGGTTCGGGTAGCGCGAAGAACACGTTCACCGTGACCTGCTCCTCGAGCACGCAGTTCTCCTGGGTGGTGATTACGACCGTGTACGTGGTGGACACCGTAGGCGAGGCTATCGGGTCTGCGACCGTGGGGTCGGAGAGACTTTCCGCTGGGGTCCATGCGTAAGTAGCCCCACCCGTTGCGTTCAATTGTACACTGATGCCTTCGCACACGGTGGTGTCCCCGTTGGCGGTTGATGTCGGTGCGAAAAAGCTGACATCCACTGTGGCGGTATCGCTGCCACAGTTGGTGCCCACCACTACGGTCCACGTGCCTGCGGTGCTCGTGGTCAATGTAGGGTTGGCGATGTCGGTGGCACTGAGGCCGGTGGCGGGGGACCACAGGTACGTACTGCCGCCGCTTGCTTGCAATTGCACCTGTGCGCCCGGGCAAACCGTGGGCACCGGCTCCACCTCTGCCTGAGGCTCGGCGATCACGGTGATCACCACATTGGCCGTGTCCGGGTCACCACAACCTGTTGGGTCGGCCAGGACCATGCTCACCGTGTATGTGCCCGGGGCGCTGAATGTGTGTGAGGGTTCCTCGGCGGTGGAGCCTACGCTGCCATCCCCGAAATCCCAGTCGTATTCCGTGCCGCCCACACTGTTGTTTATGAACTGCGCCACCTCGCCCAAGCAGATGGTGGAAGGGCCGGAGATGCCGATCACGGCTTGTGGCTGCCCAAGACTGAACTTGAACACACCGAGGTTGCAGTTGAAGCTGTTGTTGGTGTTGCTCCAAGCGCCCGGCGTAGTGGGGAAGTCATCGTTGCTGCCGCAACCTGCACAGACCGCTTGGTACACCGTTCCGTTCTTGTCGAACCGGCTGGTGCCACCATCCACGTGTTCATCACTGGAGCTGCCGCCGAAGTAGGTGGCATAGTTCAATCCTACGGCCTCTGCTTCCAACACCATCAAATGGAAGTCAGCGCCATCGGTGGTGCTCTGGAAGGCATCGGGCGTAACGGGCATGCCCTGGATACCCGTGCCCGATAAACCGCCCCAGCCGCTTACGTAGATCTGGTCACAGTTGCTCACAAGGAACGCGGTGGGGGAGAACTTCACGGATGTGCTGCCATTGCCGACGCGGGTGCTCCAGATGGACGCGTCCAGGTCGTGGTTCAGCTTGTGGATGAAGATCAGGCTATTGGGATTGTTGTACTTGCCCGGTGTTACCGGATACGCGCCCATGGACTGACCCACTACGAAGACCTCGTCGGCCTCGTTCAACTGGATGAAGTAGCACTGGTCGTAGGCCGAGGTGCCAAGACGAGTTCCGGACAAGAAAGCCCCTGCGGTACTGTAGCGCACCACGAACCCGTCCGCTGTGCCAGCAGGGGCGCCAATGAAGGGTGTGCCAGCGAGCGGGAAGTCACCACTGACGGTGCCCCCGGAAAAGAACATCTCGCCATTGCTGTCCAGTTGAACACCGTAGCCACTATCCCCAGTGGAACCACCATGGTAGGTCGCCCAGTCCAGTGCGGTCAGTGTCGGGGTCATGCGGAAGAGGTACGCGTCCTGGACCCCTCCGAAGGCGACCTGCGTTGCATTTGGGGTGGTCGGCGCGTTCGCGCTTTGGGTGCTGGTGCAGACAATGGGCGCACCGCTGGCATCCAGGATCACTTCACCTCGGAAGGCATCTCCGTAGTTGTTCGATAGCACGCTGGTATTGTTCAGGCCATCGTTGCCGGACCCCCCGATGTAGGTCGAGCCGATCAGCGCGGTGGCCGTTGCATTGAAATGGGCCAGCAGGATGTCCGTGCCTCCCGAATGACCGTAGCCATATCCGCCGCTCACACCCACCCATCCGCCAAGACCGGCGTCAACGCTTGTTCCGCCGTTGAAGGTGTTGTCGAAGCACCCTGGCGTCACAGGGAAGTTCGTGGATCCCGTGGCACCCATCACGAAGAGCTCTTCCGCATCGTTCACCACAAGGCTGTGTGGCGTTTCGTTCGCGCTGCCACCGAGGTAGGTGCTCCAGATCAACTGCGAACCATCCTGCGACCATTTGGAAAGTCCGATGTCGATGGTGCCGCCAGCCAAGGCGTCCTGTAGCACCCCGAGCGTTATGGGATATCCCGTTTGGAACACGATGCCTCCGCCATACAAGTGGCCCGCCGCATCGTATGTGGCCGTGAACCCGAAGTTATCGCCCGTGCTGCCGCTGTAGCTGGCAAAGGCCAGCGTTGGATCAATGGTGATACGATCCCCTGACTGTAGGCAAAAGGCTCCCGACCGCACGGCGCTGCGGCCACAGAATTGGAAGCTGACCGTGTTGCCGCTCAACGTATAGGCCGATGCAACTTCCTTGGTGATGCCTTGGCGCTCCACGAAGCTCACTGGGGCATGCTCCACCACCGTACCATTGCTCAATTGAACGTGTAGCGCACCGTCTTTCAGCCCCAGTGCGTCCTGTCCCTCATAGCGCAGTTGTATCAGTCGGAGATCAGCCCCGGGTGAAACCTCCAGATCGTATTTAATGCCTTGGCTGCCATCGATGCGCAGATCGATGCCCGGCCACACGTTCTTCAGCAGCACTTCGCCGAACACCCTACAGCCCGTGCCCCAATGTGCCGGGTCGTTCCCAAGGAAGTAGTTCTCATAGGATCCCTGATCATGGCTGCCAATGGCATCCTGAGCACTGCCGTTCACGAAATGCACGCGGTAGGCATGGGTGCGCAATGGCTCGTGGTCGGTGCCGCCATCGGCATCGTGCGGGTGGTGCTCCCGCGCGCCTCCGGTGCTCAGCACGAAGGTGAAGGCCGAACGCTCTACGAACAAGGCCCCGCCCGGTACCAAAGCGCGGTATAGCACCTGCTCCGGCCATTGGCCCCGATTCTCCGTGAACCGTGCCTTGGTAGGCGTGGCCAGCACAGGGAAGGCCGCCACCAAACACCATATGGACAAGAGCCTGAGCACGTTCTTGCGGACCTGTTCGCCAAGTTACGCCCCTAAGACAAGCTTCCGGCCCCGAAAGTTGCTTGCCGGAAGGCCCCGAATGCCCCTTGGCGCGGTTCTGTACCTTTGTGGCCGTTGCCGGGGATCCGGCCGAAAAGCATGAGCGACGCCATCAAGCATGAGTGCGGCATCGCGCTCATCCGCCTCCGGAAGCCACTTTCGTACTACCAGGAGCGCTATGGGTCGCCCCTCTACGGCCTGAAGAAGCTTTACCTCCTGATGGAGAAGCAGCACAACCGGGGCCAGGATGGTGCCGGTATCGCCTCCATCAAGATAGACCCAACGCCAGGGCTCAACTACATCGATCGCGAGCGCAGTACCGACAAACAGGCCATCCAGAAGATCTTCGGCAAGGTGAACAAAGGCTATGCGGACGCCCTTGCAGCGGATCCCGCCGTGGCCGATGACGCTTCCCAACTGAAGGAGTCCATGCCCTTCATGGGCGAGGTGCTGTTGGGCCACCTTCGTTATGCCACTTTCGGGCGCGATAGCTTGGAGAACTGTCACCCGCGTCGCCGCCTCAACAACTGGATGACGCGCAACCTGGTGGTGGCGGGCAACTTCAACATGACCAACGTGGACGAGCTGTTCGACCTGCTCGTTTCCATTGGCCAGCACCCCAAGGAGCGAAGCGATACCATGACGGTGCTCGAGAAGATCGGGCATTTCCTGGACGTGGAGAATGATCGTCTGGCGCAGATCCACCGCCAGTTGGGCTACAACGACCGCCAGATCACCAAGGTGATCAGCGAGAAGCTGGACGTGCGCCAGATCCTCGTGAACAGCGCGCTCGATTTCGATGGTGGTTATGCATTGGCCGGCATGATGGGCCATGGCGATGCGTTCGTGCTGCGCGATCCCTCGGGCATCCGCCCCTGCCATTGGTACGCCGATGACGAAGTGGTTGTGGTGGCCAGCGAACGGCCCGCTATCCAGACCGCCTTCGCGTTGCGCACGGAACAGGTGCAGGAACTGCGTCCCGGGCATGCCCTCATCATCCGCAAGGATGGCAGCTTTAGTGAGGAACTGGTGCGCGAACCGCTGGAGAAACGTTCGTGCAGCTTCGAGCGCATCTACTTCAGTCGCGGTAGCGATCGCGATGTGTACCAGGAGCGCATTGCGCTGGGTCGTTCGGTATGCCCTGCGATCCTCGATGCAGTGGATCACGACCTGGAGAATACCGTCTTCAGCTTCATCCCCAACACCGCAGAGGTGGCGTGCTATGGCATGCTGAAGGAAATGGAGGACGAGCTGGACCGTGTGAAGGAGAAGCGGATCCTGGAACTGGGCGCCAACCCCGATGCTGTGGCGCTTCGCAAGATCCTGTCCCTGCGTCCGCGCTTGGAGAAAGTGGCGATCAAGGATGCCAAACTGCGCACCTTCATCACCAATGATGATGATCGCGACGATCTGGTGGCCCATGTGTACGACATTACCTATGGCACTGTGCGCCCCGGCGTGGACAACCTGGTGGTGATCGATGACAGTATTGTGCGTGGCACCACACTGAAGCAGAGCATCCTGAAAATGCTGGACCGCCTTGGGCCCAAGCAGATCGTGGTGGTGAGCAGTGCGCCCCAGATCCGCTACCCCGATTGCTACGGCATCGACATGGCCAAAATGGGCGACCTGGCCGCTTTCCGCGCCGCCATCGCCTTGCTGAAGGAGACCAAGCAGGAGAACATCATCGACGATGTGTACGACCGTGCACGTGCCATGGTGGACCGTCCGCTGGCCGAGCAGGAGAACGTGGTGAAGGATATCTACAAGCCGTTCACCGCGCAACAGGTCAGTGACAAGATCGCCGAACTGCTCACACCAACGGATATCAACGCCGAGGTGAAGCTGGTGTTCCAGAGCATCGAAGGGTTGCATGCCGCATGCCCTGCGCACAATGGCGATTGGTACTTCACCGGCAATTACCCCACACCGGGTGGGAACCGTGTAGTGAACCGTGCGTTCATCAACTACGTGGAGGGCAAGAATGTGCGGGCTTACTGAGCCACGGTCACCAGACGACCTTTCTTACGAAGCTTCTTCAGCGTGCGTGTGCTGGCCAGCAGCGTGCTGTGCGGGTGTTCCACAATACGGCATCCTGCATCCACCAGCACCTTGCAGCGGTCGTTCAATTCCAAGGTGGCGCCCGGCATCACGTGGAGCACACTGCCATTGCTCAGTCTCAGTTGGCCGCCCTGCTGGCATTGCAGGTGGGCCCCGGCTGAAATGGTGAAACGTGTGGGTGTGCTGTACCACACGGTGCCACGGAACGCTTCGGGTTCCGAAATGCGCGTTGGTGTGGCCGAGCGGTCCAGTAGCAACGTGGATCCGTTGGTGACGACGAGCGCCTTCCGGTCGTGGTAGGGTGGGCGGTGCAGCACAATGGAGTCGGCACACCAACGCACGAAGCCGTTCAACAAGTGATCATCGTTGCGTACGCGGACCACCATATCGCCGTTGGTGCGTTGCTCCAGTAGTTCTATCGCAAGTCCGTTCAGGTGGATCACGCGATTGTCCGGTGCCTTGCCCTTGTTGCTGGCGCGGGTGTTGTTGCTCAGCAGGGTAAGGGTGTTGGCGGTGGAAGGATTGGTGGTCATGCCCAAGCGCGCGGTGCCTTGCGGGGTGAAGGCGTGGCGCGCATCGCCGAAGAAGCTTGCACGGTCGGTCCACACACCGTCGCGGATCTCTACACGGGGTACATAGTGTTCGGCCTTGCCCAATTTGCCATCGCTGTTGCGGTCGTGCATGGGCAGCTCCTGGTCGTGGTTGCCGGTGAGCGGATTGGCGCTGTGACGGTCCGTGTAGTAAGGCGGCGTGCGGTTGGGAAAGAGGCACTCGAACACCACCGTATCGCCACGCAAACGATGATCGAAGGCCCCGCCGGCCAGTAGCGGTTTCAGATAATCCGCATGACCTCCGAACACATCGCTGCCGTAACGGTCATCGCGGGCGATCTGGTGGTAGGCGTAGATACCAGGCGTCGCCTTCGAAACGCACTCGGCCACATCCTCCCAGTGGAAACGATCGCTGGCAATGCCGTTGCGGGCCCGTGTCTGGTGGTTCTCCAGCCAGATCCACTGCGGGTACTCGTTCTCGGGCAGGTGCGGCAGGCGGATCCGAAGCGCATCGCCCGTGGTCATGAGATCGCGCAGCACATACACACCGGTGTCTCCGTTGTATGGATCGATGTCCCCGTTCACTTCGCGCCCATCAATTGAACGCGCACGGATACGATGCGTGATCTTCTCCGGGTTCCAGCCCAGCCGATCGCGGTCCCAAGCGTTACCCGTCAACAGCGAACTACTGGAACCGCCCATCATGCTCCAGCCCCCTTGCACGCACAGTGTGTGCCCCATGAATTGCGCCGCGTTACCGCCGCCCACATGGAAATTGTTCCCGCCGAAGAGCAGGTGGTTGAACTCGTGCTGCAGGATCTCGTAAGGCATGGCGTTCATGCCGCCGAACCGGCTTTGTGTATCGCTCTCGAAGCCGAACAGTTTGCCCGGGCTGCCCGCATCCACACTGCCCTGGTTGTGCGTAAGACCGCTGTTGCGAACGATCACCATCACATGGTCGTAGCTGTGCGGTGTATCAGGCCCGGCCCGCTTGGGCATGCCCGGTTTGCCACCGCGTTGCCATAGGTCGAAGTCGGCAATGGACAAGCCATGCCGGGTACGCAGCGTACCGCGCTTGTTGGCCTGTTGTACGGCCATTGCCCCGATGCCGTGTGCATTACCGACGCCCGGGAACTCACTTTCCTTAATGGTGACCAGCTCGTCCAGATAGTCGCCCAACACCGTGAACCGGCCCAGCGACATGTCGTGGTAGTACTGGGTTACCTGGCCCTTGTACCGCATGGCCGGCTGCGGATCGAACACCTCGTCCTTCCACATCGGAAGCTGCCTCTTCGGCCAATGACCGGCACCGTCGCGCTGGGGGTCTTTGTCGGGACTCACATCCCAGTCGATCTCTGCGAAAATGAGCAACACCCGTATGGTGCCATGCGGCGAGAGCTGCCAGCCCAGGGTGCTATTGGGCACGTTCACCGTGTCCGGTTGGGCGGATGTGGTCAACGCCACCAGCAGCGCAATGGTCAGGGACGTCCAACGCATGTCCCGAAGGTAGCGCTACGCTTTCGGTGCCTTATACAGCGGCACCGTGCTGCACGGCTCCCCGAACATCAGGCTCTTCACCATCGGCAGCAGCTTCGCGCTCAATTCCACGTAGGCGTTCAGCGGAACAGGCACCTTGCTGCAACCTTTCACCACCACGCGGGCGTTGCGGTAGGGCTCCACATCCAGCAGTTGTACGAAGCGGGTGAAGATGGTGCGTTCCAGTTGATCGGCATCGCCTTGGGTCACGAATGCCGCGTGGGGCTGCAGGTGCGTGGCCATCAGCATGAAGGCCCAGGTGGGCACGATGGCATCGGCGCTGCAGTGCACGCTCACGAGCTTGTCCGCATACTGCGACCAGTCGTGCTCTTTGCAGAAGGCGCGCAGGTCATCCTCTTTCATCGCGATCTCCTGCCACAGCAGGGGCTTAAGGTCGAAGACGACACGTTCACCGGCCGGGTACAACTCCTCCAGGTCGAGGGTGATGATGCCGGAGGAGGCGACTTTGTTGATGATGGGACTTTCGTCGCTCATGCTATTGGGCATTCCTCTGTGTCATCTGCGCCATCTGCGGACGAGATCACATGAATCCAAGTTCAAGTTGCGCTGCCTCGCTCATCATCGTCCTGTCCCAGGGCGGCTCGAAGGTGATCTCCACCTTGGCGCCACTAACACCGGGCACGCTGGCTACCTTCTGCTCCACCTCGCTCGGTAGGCTTTCGGCCACGGGGCATGCGGGGCTGGTCAGGGTCATCTTGATGCCCACCTGCGCTTCATCGCTGATGTTCACCTCGTAGATCAGCCCCAACTCGTAGATGTCCACGGGGATCTCCGGGTCGTACACCGACTTGAGCATGTCGATGACGCGTTCTTCCAGGTGTTTCTTTTCCTCGGGCGTCATGACTTGGCGGAATAAGCGAGTGCGTAGCGTTTCATCTGATCTATCATCGCGCTCAATCCATTCGCCCGGTTCGGGCTCAGGTGCGCACGCAGGCCGATCTTATCGATGAACTCGGTGGATGCGCCGATGATCTCCTGCGGTGTGCGGTCATTGAACACGCGCACCAGCAGCGCCACAATGCCCTTGGTGATCATCGCGTCGCTATCGGCGGTGAAGTGGACGAGGCCGTTCTGCGGAGCGGCATGCAGCCATACCCGCGATTGGCACCCCCGCACGAGGTTGTCGTCGGTCTTGTGCTCCGGCGCGATCAACGGCAGATCCTTGCCCAGTTCGATAAGATGCTCGTAGCGGTCCTGCCAGTCAGAGAACATGGCGAACTCGTCGATGAGCTCCTGCTGGGTCTGGGCCAATGTCGTCGCGTTGCTCATCGCAGCATCTTGACAGCTTTCTTGGTCGCTGCAATCATCACATCCACCTCTTCCATCGTATTGAAGCACGCGAAGCTGGCCCGCGTGGTGCCGCTTACGCCGAAGCGCTCCATCAGCGGCTGGGTGCAGTGGTGGCCCGTGCGCACGGCAATGCCTTGCTGGTCGAGCAGGGTACCTAGGTCGTAGTGGTGCACGCCTTCGATCACGAAACTGATCACACCCACCTTCTCCTTCGCCGTGCCGGTGATCCGCAGACCATCAATGGTGAGCAGTTCCTTGGTCCCATGCTCTAGCAGCAAGTGCTCGTGCGCGGCCATGGCTTGCTTGTCGTAGTCCTCCATCCAGCGGAACGCCTCGCCCAGGGCGATGATGCCGGCGATGTGCGGCGTGCCCGCCTCGAACTTGAAGGGCAGCTTGGCGTAGGTGGTCTTCTCGAAGGTGACCACATCGATCATCTCGCCGCCGCCTTGCCAGGGGGGCATGCGCTCCAGCAGTTCCTCGCGGCCGTAAAGCACCCCCGTTCCGGTGGGCCCATAGGCCTTGTGCCCGCTGAAGGCGTAGAGGTCGCAGCCCAGGTCTTGCACATCCACATCCAAGTGCGCGATAGCCTGTGCGCCGTCGACCACGGTGATGATGCCGCGCTTCTTCGCCTCGGCGATCAGCTCCTTCACCGGGTTGATGGTGCCCAGCGTGTTGCTCACGTGGCTCACCGCGAGGATCCGGGTCTTGTCTGAGAAGGGCACTTGCTGCATGTCCCATTCACCGCTGTCCGTGATCGGGACCACCTTCAGCTTCGCTCCATGCCGTTCACACGCCAGCTGCCATGGGACGATGTTCGCGTGGTGCTCCATCCCGCTGATCAGCACCTCGTCGTCCTTCTTCAGCAGGAGTTGACCCAAGCTGAACGCCGCCAGGTTCAGGCTCGCGGTTGTGCCACTGGTGAAGATCACCTCGTGCGCGTGCTTCGCGTTGATGTGCTTGCGGATGGTCTCGCGTGCGGCCTCTTGCGCTTCGGTGGCCTTGGTGCTCAGCGTGTGCACGCCGCGGTGCACGTTGGCGTTGATCGTGGCGTAGTAGGCGCTCTCGGCCTTGATCACACGGCGCGGCTTCTGGCTGGTCGCGGCGTTGTCGAAGTAGACCAGCGGCTTGCCGTGCACCAGCTCCTTCAGGATCGGGAACTGCGCACGGATCTCCTCGATGTTGAGCGCTTGGGAGACCGGTGCCGCTTTGGTGCTCACAGGTGTGCGAGTTTGTTGTCGATCAACGCCGTCAACATCGCCTTCCACTCCTCGTTCTGCACCCGCTCCACCACCTCGGTGATGAAGGCATGGGCCATCAGTTTACGCGCTTCGGCCTCGCTCACCCCGCGGCTGCGCAGGTAGAAAAGGCCCTTCTCGTCCAGGCATCCGATGGTGCACCCGTGGCTGCACTTCACGTCATCGGCGTAGATCTCCAGCTCGGGCTTGGTATACACCTTGGCATCGTCGTCTTGGAGGATGTTCGCGTTGCTCTGGTAGGCGCGGGTGCGCTGGGCGTCCTGCTTCACGTACACCTTGCCGTTGAACACGCCGGTGCCTTTCTCGGCCACGATGCCCTTGTAGAGCTCGTCGCTGGTGCAGTCGGGAACGTCGTGACCGATGTAGGTATGGTTGTCGCAGTGTGTGGTGCCGTTGAGCACGTACACACCGTTCAGTTCGGCATGCGCTTCCGGACC